>NZ_CP021376.1:1667500-1890000 GCF_002157875.1 Oceanisphaera avium | reverse complement strand
GTTGCAAAATTAGGGGATGACTTGTGGTTGGGGGTGAAAGGCCAATCAAACCGGGAGATAGCTGGTTCTCCCCGAAATCTATTTAGGTAGAGCCTCGGACGAATACTTGCGGGGGTAGAGCACTGTTTAGGCTAGGGGGTCATCCCGACTTACCAACCCTATGCAAACTCCGAATACCGCAAAGTACTATCCGGGAGACACACGGTGGGTGCTAACGTCCATCGTGAAGAGGGAAACAACCCAGACCGCCGGCTAAGGTCCCAAAGTCATAGTTAAGTGGGAAACGAAGTGGGAAGGCTCAGACAGCCAGGATGTTGGCTTAGAAGCAGCCATCATTTAAAGAAAGCGTAATAGCTCACTGGTCGAGTCGGCCTGCGCGGAAGATGTAACGGGGCTAAACTATGCACCGAAGCCGCGGATGCACTCTTTTAGAGTGCGTGGTAGGGGAGCGTTCTGTAAGTCTGCGAAGGTGTGTTGTGAAGCATGCTGGAGATATCAGAAGTGCGAATGCTGACATGAGTAACGATAATGGGGGTGAAAAACCTCCACGCCAAAAGACCAAGGGTTCCTGTCCAACGTTAATCGGGGCAGGGTGAGTCGACCCCTAAGGCGAGGCCGAAAGGCGTAGTCGATGGGAAACGGGTTAATATTCCCGTACTGACGTGCATTGCGATGGGGGGACGGAGAAGGCTAAATGGGCCAGGCGTTGGTTGTCCTGGTGAAAGGGTGTAGGCAGGGTGTTTAGGTAAATCCGGACGCTCAATGCTGAGACCTGAGACGAAATCGCTACGGCGGTGAAGTCATTGATGCCCCGCTTCCAGGAAAAGCCTCTAAGCTTCAGATGCACGTGAATCGTACCCCAAACCGACACAGGTGGTCGGGTAGAGAATACTAAGGCGCTTGAGAGAACTCGGGTGAAGGAACTAGGCAAAATAGTACCGTAACTTCGGGAGAAGGTACGCTGAAACAGGTGAAATCCCTTGCGGATGGAGCTTGGGTCAGCCGCAGTGACCAGGTGGCTGGAACTGTTTATCAAAAACACAGCACTGTGCAAACTCGCAAGAGGACGTATACGGTGTGACACCTGCCCGGTGCTGGAAGGTTAAATGATGGGGTTAGCCTTCGGGTGAAGCTCTTGATTGAAGCCCCAGTAAACGGCGGCCGTAACTATAACGGTCCTAAGGTAGCGAAATTCCTTGTCGGGTAAGTTCCGACCTGCACGAATGGTGTAATCATGGCCACGCTGTCTCCACCCGAGACTCAGTGAAATTGAATTTGCGGTGAAGATGCCGTATACCCGCGGCTAGACGGAAAGACCCCGTGAACCTTTACTATAGCTTGGCACTGAACATTGGCCCTACATGTGTAGGATAGGTGGGAGGCTGTGAAGCGGTGACGCCAGTCGCCGTGGAGCCATCCTTGAAATACCACCCTTGTATGTCTGATGTTCTAACGTAGGCCCCTTATCGGGGTTGCGGACAGTGCCTGGTGGGTAGTTTGACTGGGGCGGTCTCCTCCTAAAGAGTAACGGAGGAGCACGAAGGTTGGCTAAGTACGGTCGGACATCGTACGGTTAGTGCAATGGCATAAGCCAGCTTAACTGCGAGACGGACAGGTCGAGCAGATACGAAAGTAGGTCATAGTGATCCGGTGGTTCTGTATGGAAGGGCCATCGCTCAACGGATAAAAGGTACTCCGGGGATAACAGGCTGATACCGCCCAAGAGTTCATATCGACGGCGGTGTTTGGCACCTCGATGTCGGCTCATCACATCCTGGGGCTGAAGTCGGTCCCAAGGGTATGGCTGTTCGCCATTTAAAGTGGTACGCGAGCTGGGTTCAGAACGTCGTGAGACAGTTCGGTCCCTATCTGCCGTGGGCGTTGGATGATTGAGAGGAGCTGCTCCTAGTACGAGAGGACCGGAGTGGACGAACCCCTGGTGTTCGGGTTGTATCGCCAGATGCATTGCCCGGTAGCTACGTTCGGAATCGATAACCGCTGAAAGCATCTAAGCGGGAAGCGAGCCTCAAGATGAGTCATCCCAAGGGCTTTACGCCCTCTAAAGGGCCGTTTGAGACTAAGACGTTGATAGGTTGGGTGTGTAAGCGCTGCGAGGCGTTGAGCTAACCAATACTAATGACCCGTGCGGCTTAACCATACAACACCCAAGAAGTGTGAGACCTTGCGCGCAAGAGCAACAAACAAATTATTCAGATTACCGTACTCAACAGTACGATAACCAAACATCAGGCAGAAAAATTGCTCCATGCATTTTCTGTACTTCCGCCATCCCTGGCGGTCGCTTTCCAGATACCATTTATGCCTGGCGGCCATAGCGCTGTGGAACCACCTGAACCCATGCCGAACTCAGTAGTGAAACGCAGCCGCGCCGATGATAGTGTGGCAGCTGCCATGTGAAAGTAGGTCACTGCCAGGCGCCAAATTCAAAAAGCCCTTCGCTGATGTGAAGGGCTTTTTTTATGCTTTCGAGACACTCATTTCACCTGGCAAGGTGGATAAAGTGGAGCGTAGCGACGGCTCTACTGTGAAAGTAGGGCGTAGCACGCCCGGAAAAAGCATCGCTTTTTTAGTGCTGCGCGACCCTCGCTCTGCGAGGGCATGGGCCACGCTAGGCGCCAAATTTAAAAAGCCCGACTCGAAAGAGTCGGGCTTTTTTTCGTTTGAAGATCCTTGCTAGCAGGAACGATGGACTTTTTATTTTATTTTCGCAATTGGTGAGTAAGAGCGCATTCTTAAGCTCTTGATGTTAGCTTAATCTTGCCGAGTATCTTTAAACGTCATAGCGTTAAGTAACTGAGGAGTGCGACGTCTCGCCACCTAATGGTGGCCAATAAGGCTTGAGGCCAAGGGAGTAAATCTATGGATGATAATACTCGTAAGCGCTTTATTCTGGATACCAATGTGCTCTTACATGAGCCGCTATCTATTTACTCTTTTGATGAACACACCGTCTTGATCCCTATGACGGTACTGGAAGAGCTAGATCGTATTAAAGACCGACAAAAAGATGTCAGTCGAGATGCCAGAGTAGCCATTAGAACGCTAGAGAGTCTTTTTCACGATGCCACGCCTGAAGAAATTATCGCCGGTGTTGCACTTAATCCTAATAATGAAAGTGAGAGTGGGCGAATTGCTATCGTTACTGATAAGCACCTACCTGAAGGCTATGCCACCTTTACAGATGATGAAGCCGACAATCGTATTATCAATACCGCCTTATACCTGCAACATCACTGCCCCGATAGTAAAACAGTTTTAGTTACCAAAGATATTAACATGCGCTTAAAAGCAAAAGGCGCTGGCTTGCAGCAAGTCGAGGATTATCGCTCTGATCAGTTAGTGGATGATATTCGGCTATTAGCTAAAGGGTTTTACCATCAAGAAAATAGCTTTTGGGAGCGAGTAGGTGAGTGTGACAGTGAAACGCAAGGCCGAGAGGTGATCCATACGGTAGCTGATGAGCTGTTACCCGGCGCTCATATTAACCAATATTTAATAGATGATACCGATGACTTTGCCGGACGGGTGTTAGAAAAGCTACCTAATAAAATCCGTTTTGTTGATTTAGGTCGTGAGCGCATGCTTGGACGTAAGGCTTGGGGTATTCAACCTAAAAATATTTATCAAGCCATGGCACTCGATGCCTTATTAGATCCCGCGATTGACTTAGTTATTTTAACCGGGCCTGCGGGCAGTGGTAAAACACTACTGGCCATGGCTGCGGCATTAGAGATGACCATTGAAAGAGGTGTTTACGATAAAGTCATCGTCACTCGAAATACGCCAGAAATAGCAGAAAGTATCGGTTTTTTACCGGGTACCGAAGAAGAAAAAATGGCCCCTTGGTTAGCCGCCATCACGGATACCTTAGAAGTATTACATAAACAAGACGAATGCATGGACAGCTCATTAAAATATATTATGGATAAAGCCAATGTGCAGTTTAAGTCAGTTAACTTTATGCGAGGGCGCAGTATTCAAAACACCTTTGTGTTGTTGGATGAATGTCAAAATTTAACAGCATCACAATTAAAAACGATTATTACCCGTTGTGGGGAAGGGACTAAAATAGTGTGCTCGGGGAACTTAGCGCAAATTGACTCTAATTATCTAACGCCGGTCACTTCTGGTTTAACTTATATAGTAGAGCGATTTAAAGACTTTGAAGGCAGTGCTAATGTCTATTTAAATGGAGTGATGCGCAGTCGCCTAGCAGCCTTTGCCGAGGAAAATCTTTAGGACTTACTTTAGTTAGCCATTAATGTTGACCTAAATATGCGCTAAGCGCATCACTCTGGGGAGCAGTGAGCAGCTCTTTGGTCCCTTGTTCTATTACTTGGCCTTGGTCGATAAAGACCAAGGCATCGGCTACTCTAGCCGCTTCTTCGGGATGATGGGTAACAAGTAAGCAGGTCAGTTGTAAGTCATCGGTTTGGCGACGCAGTAGGGTTAATAGTTCAAAGCGTAGTGCCGGATCGAGTGCGGAAAAAGGCTCATCGAGGAGCAGGATAGGACGACGGCGGGCTAAGCTTCGAGCTAACCCCACTCTTTGTTGTTGCCCACCAGATAGCGTGTTAGGCATGCGCTTTAGCAGTGGCGTTAAGCCGACTTGCTGGGCGACCTGAGCAATGAGGTCTCGTTGCTGAACGCTGAGTTTAAGCGAAGGCGAAAGCCCAATAGCAATATTTTGATAAACGCTTAAGTGCCAAAATAAATTATGTTCTTGAAAAAGCGTGGTAATAGGGCGCTGCGCCGGAGATAAGTGTTTAATACTTGAACCATTAAACAAAACATCCCCCGCATCTATATGAGCGAAGCCGCCTATTAAGGCCAATAGAGTAGACTTGCCAGCACCGCTTGGGCCAATGAGCGCCGTAATTTCGCCAGGTTTTGCGATAACATTAAAATTCAGCGTGAGCTCAGGATAGGTTGTTGACACATTACACAGCTCTAACATCTTTCCCTCCTAATACGCCCTCAATTAAGCTAAATAATCCCACACTTAAGCTCAGTAAAATCAGCGCTGTAGCACTGGCTTCTGTCATTTGATAGTTACCTAGCTGTTGATAAAGCAACCAAGGCAGTGTTTGTAATGACTGACTACCAAAGAGCGCAATAGCGCTTAAGTCGCCCAGAGATAGCATCATCGCTAAGGCAAAAGTTAATGCGAGCGGTTTTCTTAATAACGGCCATTCAATTAGCTTAAGGCGTAGCCAACCTGTAATACCTAGACTTTCGCTTAATTGATAATAATTAAGGCTCACGCTTTCCATGGGCGGCTGTAAGGTGCGAAGACCATAAGGGAGTGCCATGAGTGCATTAACGAGTAACACTAAGAGTGGGCCAAGAGAAAAAACATCGCTAATATCACGTAATAATATAAATAAGCCTGTTGAGAGCACCACCGCCGGTAATACTAAAATTGCTGAACCACTGGCTTCCATTAAGTTTGCTATAAAACGTCGGTTTAATTGCAGCCTTAGATGACGACTGGTGAATAATAAACTGGTAGTGAATAACAATGCCAAAAGCGCAGCACCGGTGGCGATAGCTAAAGAAGTGAAGGTCGCACGCCATAAGACACTAGAGCTAAAAGCCGTAAGTAATTTGGCATTTAATCCACTACTAATAATAGCGAGTAAAGGGGGTAAAAATAACGCTAAACATATTATCAGAATAACGCTATCCCATAATTTTAAGGCTAAAATATCTCGGTCTGGGCGCAATACAGTGGTGAGTGGAGCCGAGTTTGCACTATTAACTGGCGTAAAGTGATATTGTAAAACCAAAAAGGTACTGCAAAATAGGAGCTGTAATAAAGCCAGCATACCGGCATAAGGCAAGTCAAAATCAAAACGAATAGCTTGATAAATTGCCACCTCTAAGGTGGTCGACTTAGGTCCACCGCCCAAGGCCATAACGGTGGCAAAGCTTGTGAAGCACAGCATAAAAATCATGCTAGCTAAGGCGGGTAACGCAAGACGAAGAGCGTGCCATTCTAGTTGAACAAAAACATGCCATGGATTAAATCCTAACTGCTGAGCAATTCGCCATTGGCTAGGGGGAATAGACTCAATAGCCAGCAGTAATACCCGAGCTGCCAGTGGCATATTAAAAAACACATGGGCTAATAAGATGCCACTTAAGCCATAAAGATAGCTCAACGGCTCAAATCCCAATGCCTCTAATATTTGATTGATCCAACCTTGACGGCCATGAACGGTGATTAGACCAAAGACCACTAAAATAACGGGCAACACTAGCGATAAACCAAATAGACGTAGCAATAGATGGCGACCGATAAAGCGACGTCGAGATAAGGCTTGAGCCAGAGGAATAGCTAATAGCACACTCAGTAACGTAGAAAGGAGGGCTTGATAAAAGCTAAACCATATAAGATGGCGTAAATAAGGATCACTGGCTAGCGGCGCTAATTCATGGTGCTGAGTCTGGATAAGTAGCGCCGTAATAGGGGCGAGTGTGAGCAGCACCATCCCCAATAAACTAATGCTACCCGGTAGCCACCATCCACCAATTTTCATTATTGAAGCACACTATTGCGCCATTCTTTTAGCCAATGGCTACGATGTAAGCGTATTTTCTCAGAATCTAAGCTCAAGCTAGGTGTAGGCGTGATCAAGGTAGTAAAACTATCGGGCAGCTCAGTATCAATGACGGGGAACATCCAATTACCTTGCGCAACATGCTGTTGAAAATCAGGGCTGAGCATAAAGGTCAAAAACTGGCGTGCTAGTGCGGGCTCTTTACTGGCTTTGAGCATGGCCGCTACCTCAACTTGAAGGTAATGTCCTTCACTAAAGTTGGCCGCTTGATATTGTGTTTGTTGTTCTATCTCAAGATGATAAGCCGGTGAGCTGGTATAAGATAACACCAGATCGGCTTCGCCTTTTAAAAACATCCCGTACGACTCACTCCAACCTTTGGTGACGGCAACCGTGCGCTTAGCCAGATTTTGCCACACCCTGGCTGCACGCTCGCCATAGAGCGTTTGTACCCATAGCATCAGGCCTTGGCCCACAGTGCTAGTACGAGGGTCTTGATAGAGTAGGGTTAATTCTGGGCGCTCAAGTAACTCGGCAAAACTATGAGGAGGCTGGCTAAGTTGCTCGGCATTATAAATAAATGCAAAGTAGCCGTAGTCATAAGGCAAAAAGGTATCATCGTGCCAGCCATTAGGGAGATTAAGTTTAGGGAGTTCAACTTGGTGCTGAGCTAATAGGCCAGTGTCTTTAGCCGTACTTAATAAACTATTATCTAGTCCTAAAATAATATCGGCTTTGCTACGTTTGCCTTCTAGGCGTAAGCGATTCAAGATAGCAACACCATCATCAAGCGCTACAAGCTGTAATTGGCAATGACATTGGGCTTCAAAGGTTTTTTTAATAGCGGGGCCAGGCCCCCAATCGGAAGCAAATGAACTATAGGTATAAATGGTTAATGTTTTCGATAGTGCAGGGGCGGTAATAAGTAATAGCACTAGCCCTAAAAATTTATACACTGAGTACTCCGAGTAAAAGATAGTAAGCTGCCTACCAAAAATACGTTACATAAAACGCGAGTAGATAATTTTATATTGTTCAACGTGTCTTGGTCATTGTATGGCTATTGTTTTAGCTAAACCAGTTTCCGAAGGAAACGTAATTTTAAACAGGTGAAGTATTATGTTAGCTAATGAAGAACAACGCGACTTTAACCGTATGCAAATTAACACCACTGCGCACTTAGCTAAGGGAGATCAGCAAATTGAGGGCGTGTGTCGCAATCTCAGCGCGCTAGGTGCATTAATGGAAGTACCCAGCGGCCAGTGCCAAGTAGGTGAGCAGTGGCAGTTAGTTATGCCGGGCGCGAATGCTCAAGTGCCGCCCTTAAAAGCGAATGCCGAGGTGATAAGAGTTGATAATCAAGGTAGTCAGGATCTGGTAGGACTCTCCTTAACTCAAGTTCGCTAATCTGATGAGCGCAGCTAAAGCAAGTGCTCCGTAAGCTTAGATATTTCAGTAGCCTGTGAGATAGGGCGGCGCTACAGCAGGTCAATAATAGCCTGTATAGTTTCGCTATTTTGAAACCAGCGCGTATTATCTTTTTCGAGACGCTCCTTGTCTCGGATCGCGGATTACGGCTTTAGTAAGAAGCATCAAACTAGGCTCATCAATGATCATCCACGGGCATTGTGATGATAGAGAAAACGCCAAGCAATAAGGCTCTGTTAACTGAAACACTTAAACGTCAGTTGTTGTAGCTAGAGCAATAAAAACGCCGACATTCGTCGGCGTTGTTGTATGGGCTAAAACATCTTATAGCCAGCTAGGTTGCTCGGCTTCAAAGCGGTCGATCTGCTCTTTATGCTGTAAGGTCAGTCCAATGCTATCTAAGCCATTTAATAAGCAATAGCGGCGAAATTCATCAATTTCAAATGAAAAGCTAAGCTCGCCCGCGCGCACTTGCTGTGCTTCTAAATCTACCGTCACTGGAGCATTAGGATTGGCTTGTACATAAGTAAACAGCGCATCCATTTCGGTATCCGTTAATTTTACCGGCACCATGCCATTGTTAATGGCATTACCATAAAAAATATCGGCAAAGCTTGGTGCGATCACGGCTTGCAAACCAAAGTCGGCTAAGGCCCAAGGTGCGTGTTCACGGCTCGAGCCACAACCAAAGTTTTCACGTGCTAACAAAATCACCGCTTTATCAAAGGGTGCTTGGTTAAGCACAAAATTGGGGTTGGGCTGCTCGCCGGCGTCATCTAAGAAGCGTGAGTCATGGAACAAATGCTTGCCAAAGCCCGAACGCGTCACTTTTTGCAAAAATTGCTTAGGAATAATTTGGTCGGTATCAACGTTCGCCTCATCTAACGGGGCGGCAATACCGGTTAATTGCTTAAATCCGCTCATCTTAACAACCCCTTATAAATCACGAATATCGACGAAGTGACCGAATACCGCAGCGGCAGCCGCCATGGCTGGGCTCACCAAGTGAGTGCGTCCGCCACGGCCTTGGCGGCCTTCAAAGTTACGGTTACTGGTGGCAGCACAACGTTCGCCGGGCAGTAAACGGTCGTTATTCATGGCTAAACACATAGAGCAACCGGGTAAGCGCCATTCAAAGCCGGCGTCTAAGAAAATCTTATCTAAGCCTTCTGCTTCGGCTTGAGCCTTTACCTGCTGAGAGCCCGGCACCACCAGTGCTTGTACGCCAGCGGCTACTTTACGACCTTTGGCAATCTCGGCTGCAGCACGTAAGTCTTCAATACGACTGTTAGTACAAGAGCCAATAAAGACTTTATCGATATTAACGTCAGTCAGCTTAGTACCGCCTTCTAAGGCCATGTATTTTAATGAGCGTTCTGCAGTGTGGCGCTCGATACCGTCCGTCATCTCTGCAGGTACAGGAATCGTGGCGTTAATGGCCATTACTTGCCCTGGATTAGTGCCCCAAGTGACTTGCGGTGCAATATCGGCACCGTCCAGTTCAACCACGGCATCAAACTTAGCATCGGCATCAGACTTCAAGGTCTGCCAATAAGCCACGCCTTTTTCCCACTCTTCCCCTTTAGGGGCAAATGGCTTGTCTTTTAAGTAGTCAAAGGTGGTTTGGTCAGGCGCAATTAAACCAGCTTTAGCACCCAGCTCAATAGCCATGTTACAAATGGTCATGCGCGCTTCCATAGACAGCGCTTCAATGACACTACCGCAAAATTCCACCACATAACCGGTACCCCCGGCGTGGGTTACTTTACCGATAATGGCTAATACCACGTCTTTGGCGCTAATGCCGGGCTTAAGCGCGCCATTTACTTGGATTTTCATGGTTTTGGCGCGGCCCTGCTTTAGGGTTTGGGTGGCCATTACATGTTCAACTTCTGAGGTGCCAATACCAAACGCTAAAGCACCAAAGGCTCCGTGGGTAGCGGTATGGGAGTCGCCGCACACGATAGTGGTACCGGGCAGAGTTAAACCTAACTCGGGGCCAATCACATGCACTATGCCTTGATACTTATGGTGTAAGTCATACAAGGGCACGCCAAACTCTTCACAGTTTTTAGCCAACGTTTCCATTTGGATGCGCGCCATTTCACCCGAAGCGGCAATGTCATTGGTCTCGGTAGAGACGTTATGATCCATGGTCGCCCACGTGCGATCGGGGCGGCGCAGCTTGCGGCCCTTTTCCCGTAAACCATCGAAGGCTTGCGGTGAGGTCACTTCGTGCACTAAATGGCGGTCAATATAAAGTAAGGGGGTTTCGCCGGCTTCATCGCGCACTAAATGCGCATCAAAGACTTTTTCATACAGCGTTTTAGACATTAGTTTGCTCTCCGAATGCGGTTGGTAATGTGCTCGCCCATTTGCGCCGTAGTTTGCACCGGGTGTTTAGCCTCACTACTGAACAAATCACCGCTAAAGAAACCCTCAGCTAAGGTTTCACTCACTGCGCGCTCGATAGCCTGTGCTGCTTCTTCTAGCTTAAAGCTATAACGCAGCATTAGGGCGGCGGATAGAATTTGTGCAATAGGGTTAGCTATGCCTTTGCCAGCAATATCGGGAGCAGAGCCACCGGCGGGCTCATATAAGCCAAAGCCCTGATCATTTAAGCTGACCGAAGGTAATAAGCCCATGGAGCCGGTGAGCATCGCCATTTCATCGGAGATAATGTCACCAAACAAGTTAGAGCACAGCATAACGTCAAACTGTGCGGGGTCTTTAATCAGCTGCATAGTCGCGTTATCGATGTAAATATGATTTAACGTCACATCTGGGTAGTCTTTAGCGACTTCAATCACCACTTCACGCCACAAGATAGAAGCTTGCAAGACGTTGGCTTTATCCACAGAAGTCACTATTTTGCGTCGCCCTTGGGCAGCTTCAAAAGCTAAGCGTGCAATACGCTCAATTTCAAAGCGGTGATACACTTCGGTATCAAAGGCTTTTTCTTGGGCGCCTTCGCCTTCGCGGCCTTTTGGTTGGCCAAAGTAAATACCGCCAGTGAGCTCACGCATACAGACGATATCAAAGCCACGGGCGCTGATGTCGGCACGCAATGGCGAGAAACCTTCTAAACCCTGGTAGATACGAGCGGGGCGCATATTACAAAACAGCTTAAAATGACCGCGCAACGGCAGCAGAGCACCGCGCTCTGGCTGATCATTTGGCGCTAAGTGCTCCCACTTAGGGCCGCCAACTGAGCCAAATAACACCGCATCGGCTTCTTCACAGCCTGCTAAGGTTGACGCCGGCAGGGGAGTGCCATGATTATCGATAGCAACGCCACCCACATCGTGGTGACTGTAGGTTAGGCTAAAGCCAAACTCACTTTGCACCTTGTCTAATACCTTGAGGGCTTCTGCCATCACTTCTGGGCCTATGCCGTCTCCTGGCAATACTGCGACCTTGTAATTTGCGCTCATGCTCACACTGTCTCCATGCGAATTTTCTTTTGAATAGCTTCTTTTTTTTCTGCGACCTGCTCGGCACGCCAAATGCTGTTAATAACATGCACTAAAGCTTGGGCTGATGATTCTACTATATCTGTCGCCAAGCCCATACCATGGAACATCCGCTCTTTATATTCGGCCACTATGTCCACTTGACCTAAGGCGTCTTTACCTTCGCCTTTGCTCTTTAATTCATATTTATCCACGCGGATATCGTAGCCAGTAACACGATTAATACATTGGTACACGGCATCGACGGGGCCATTACCTACCGCCGCTTCGTTAATCACTTCGCCACCAACTTCCATACGTACGCTGGCGGTCGCCATCACATTGCTACCAGATTGTACACTGACGTACTTTAATTTGAACTGCTCGGGTTCTTCGTGAATTTGGCTAAAGAAGACTAAGGCTTCGAGATCGTAATCAAAGACTTGGCCTTTACGATCGGCGAGTGCGAGGAAGCTTTCATACAAGGCATCGAGTTCATAGTCTTGCTCGCTATAGCCCATTTCGCTCATCCGATGCTTGATCACATGGCGGCCAGAGCGCGAGGTTAAGTTGAGCTCATTTTTTTGTAAGCCAATGCTTTCTGGAGTAATGATCTCGTAAGTGTTCTTGCTTTTTAACACCCCATCTTGGTGAATACCCGAAGAGTGAGAGAAGGCATTCGCGCCGACGATGGCTTTGTTGGGCTGCACGGGCATGTTGCATAAGTTACGCACCAACTGGCTGGTACGATAAATTTCTTGATGCTTAATGTTGGTGTGCACGCCCAGCAGCTCGCTGCGCGTTTTCAAGATCATGGCAATCTCTTCGAGCGAGCAGTTCCCTGCTCGCTCACCAATGCCATTAATCGTGCATTCAATTTGGCGAGCGCCATGTTGTATAGCGGCAATGGAGTTAGCGACCGACATGCCCAAGTCATCGTGACAGTGAACGGAAATCACCGCTTTATCGATATTAGGGACTCGATTAAATAAGGTCTGGATAATGCCGCCAAACTCACTGGGCACAGTGTAACCCACGGTATCAGGAATATTGACGGTGGTGGCCCCGGCTTTAATTACCGCTTCAACCATGCGGCATAAGTTATCGATAGGTGTACGGCCGGCATCTTCACAGGAAAACTCTACATCATCGGTGTAGCGTCGGGCGTGTTTTACGGCGTGCACGCCCATGGCTAAAACGTCATCAAAACCTTTGCGTAATTTACTTTGCACATGAATATCAGAAGTGGAGATAAAGGTATGAATGCGAAACTGATCTGCAACCTTTAAAGCTTCACCGGCGGCATCAATATCGGCTTCTAAAGCGCGAGATAAAGCACATACCCGACTGTCTTTAATATGGCGGGCTATGGTTTGCACCGACTCAAAGTCACCGGGCGAGGAAATAGGAAAGCCTACTTCCATAACATCGACCCCAAGGCGTTCTAGTGCATAAGCGATTTGTAGCTTTTCTTTTACTGTAAGGCTCGCGGAAAGCGCCTGTTCGCCGTCTCGCAAAGTGGTATCGAATATTATAACTTGGTTCGACATGTCGCTTTCCTCGTAATGTGTACAGAGAGTGTTCTATTTGCCGCCTGCGACAATAAAAAACCCGTGCGCTTGCACGGGTTTTTTATGGTTAGATGTGGATGAGAGACTCCAGCTACCACCGACCCGTGCGCGAAGGCGCCAAGAGAGGGAGTAATAGTAGTAGTTGCAGGTTTTTGAACATAGCACCCATCACCGATGAATTTTCTTAGATAAGAGTATAGCAATAACGACAAACGATCACCACGTCAACCTGATTGTGGTCGTAAATCCGGTACTTATTAGCCAGATAAGTTGCTGTTTTAGACAAGGTTGAATAGTTGTTCTGCTGTTTGGGTTTGAAGTGAGAGTTTGTGCTGCATGTGCAGAGGGGATCCCAAAAAGCCGCCCGCGAAAAGATGTTCGATTGCCGCTTTTTATTAGCTGAATTTGCTAACGCCCCAAGGTGAGTGCCCTTTAAAAGGGTCGGTTGCGCTCAATTTTTTGCTAAGTATGTGACGCTGTGTCGATGAACTGCTAGCCTTGTAAACAGACTCAGTTATTTCACTAATAAATTTAGTGACAATTTTTATGCTTATCCCTTTGCCCGAATGCTGAGATAATCAATCATCACCGCTTTTTATAAAGCTCGTGGACAAGGGATTTAAAGCAGGTTAAGGTGATTTTCTTCCCCTTTTCTGCTTATTTATTTCATCAAGCAGAAGCGTTTTTTATACAGATAAAAGCTATTTGCTGTGCGCACTGCTGCCTCATGTCCAGTCGCACAGCAAATAGAACAAAGCCTGGAGGGCTTATCATGGAGATGTTATCAGGCGCGCAAATGGTTGTACGAGCGCTGGAAGATCAGGGGGTTGAACATTTGTTCGGCTATCCCGGCGGTTCAGTGCTTGATATCTATGACGCCTTATTTGAAAACAGTAAAATACAGCATGTGTTGGTGCGCCACGAACAAGCCGCCGTGCATATGGCCGATGGCTATACCCGTGCTACGGGTAAAGTAGGTACGGTATTAGTCACTTCAGGCCCCGGTGCCACTAACTGTATTACGGGTATTGCTACCGCCTACATGGACTCTATTCCTATGGTGGTATTGTCAGGCCAGGTGCCGACTTTTTATATTGGTGATGATGCCTTCCAAGAAACCGATATGCTGGGTATTTCTCGCCCGATCGTGAAGCACAGCTTTATCTGTAAGAAAGCCTCGGATATTCCCTTAGCCATTAAGAAAGCGTTTTATATCGCTGCCAGTGGCCGTCCGGGACCTGTGGTGATTGACTTGCCAAAAGACGTGCAAAACCCGTTAGAAAAACATCCCTATGTCTACCCAGACTCAGTCGCGATGCGCTCTTATAGTCCCTCCAGCACTGGTCATAAAGGACAAATTAAAAAAGCCATGCAAGCGCTTGCTGCAGCTAAGCGCCCCATTATGTATGTGGGTGGCGGCGCTGTTACCGCAGAAGCGAGCGCCTTGGTGGTGAAGCTGGCAGAGAAGTTTAATCTGCCCGTGACTAACACCTTAATGGGCTTAGGGGTTATGCCAGGTACTCATCCACAATTTGTAGGCATGTTGGGGATGCACGGTACCTATGAAGCGAATAAGTCGATGCATAACTCAGACTTTATCCTCGCCATAGGGGCGCGCTTTGATGACCGCGTCACTAATAATGTGGCTAAGTTTTGCCCCGACGCGACTATCGCCCAAGTGGATATTGACCCCACTTCAGTATCGAAAAATATTAAAGCGCACATTCCAATTGTCGGTTTAGCAGATGCAGTACTCGAGCAGATGCTGGACGTGATCCGTGAGCTAGATTTAAACACTGACGCCCAGGCTATGAGCGATTGGTGGGCACAAATTAATGAATGGCGCGCAAAAAAGTGCTTAGATTACGCCAAGAGTGAACAATATATTAAACCGCAACAGGTGATTGAGTCTGTTTATCGCATCACCGAAGGCAAGGCCATTGTCAGCTCTGATGTAGGCCAGCATCAAATGTTTGCCGCCCTGTATTATCCTTTTGATAAACCTCGCCAATGGATTAATTCCGGTGGGCTTGGCACCATGGGTTTTGGTTTGCCGGCGGCTATGGGCGCGCAAATGGCTTGCCCCGATGCGATTTCTATTTGTGTGACGGGGGATGGCTCTATTCAGATGAATATTCAAGAGCTGTCTACCTGTATGCAGTACAACTTACCGGTGAAGATAATTTCTCTCAATAACCATTCTTTGGGGATGGTGAAGCAGTGGCAAAAAATGTTCTATGAAGGACGAGAAAGTCACTCTTATATGGACTCACTACCTGATTTCGTCAAACTGGCTGAGTCGTATGGTCATGTTGGGATCCGAGTGTCTGATCCTAAAGAGCTGGATGCAGCATTAGAGAAGTGCTTTGCCATGAAAGATAAGCTGGTATTTATGGATATCCTTATCGACCCTGAAGAGCACGTTTACCCCATGCAAATTAAAACTGGCGCCATGGATGACATGTATTTAAGCAAAACGGAGAGAACTTAATGCGACGTATTATATCCTTGCTACTGGAAAACGAATCCGGTGCCTTGAGTCGTGTGGTTGGGTTATTTTCTCAGCGCGCTTATAACATCGAAACCTTAACCGTGGCACCCACCGACGATCCTACTTTATCGCGCATGACTATTGTCACGGGCGGGGATGAGCGCCAAATTGAGCAAATCATGAAACAGCTCAATAAGTTGGTCGACGTGCTAAAAGTAAATGAGCTAAGCGAAGGCGATCATATTGAGCGAGAAATTGTGTTAGTTAAAGTGCGAGCCGATGGGGCAAATCGTGATGAAGTAAAACGCACTGCCGATATTTTTCGCGGTCAAATTGTTGATGTCTCGCCGCATCTGTACACAGTACAGTTGGTGGGCACCAGCGATAAGCTCGATGCCTTTATTCGTAATATGAGTGAAAGTACTGAAGTGGTAGAAGTGGTGCGCAGTGGCGTGTGTGGCATTTCTCGCGGCGAGAAATCGCTGCGCCCTTAAGGGCACCAACCTGATATTAAAACCGCTTTCGGGCGGTTTTTTTATTGAAAAAAGCCGCTTGCACAGTCCGTTATTGCTGGTGTTGTTGGCAAAGAGAGGGGTTAGCTAAGAGAGAAAGTTAGCGCACAAAATAAGTTGACTTCTTAACCCAGCCGTTGAAAATCGGCACAGCTTAGCAATCCTTGCCTGTAAAATAATAGAAAAATACACAGACGTACTGCCATTTAGCCAGTGGTTGCTTAATAGCTGGCTTAACTGTCAAGGATTGCCTTTTTATATCGCTGAGCAGCCTGTCTATTTTTATATACCACTAATTTGTATCAAATACTGCGATGACTTAGCACTCTCGCTCTCACAACCGGAGATTTCATGACTAAAACTATTATCGCGACCGAGCACGCTCCCGCTGCTATTGGCCCTTATGTACAAGCCACTCGGGTAGGCAATATGTTATTCACCTCGGGTCAGATTCCATTGGATCCCGCCACCATGGACATAGTTGCGGGCGGCATTGAAGCACAAACTAAACAAGTCATGGACAATTTAATGGCCATTTTAGCGGCGGCTGGCGCCGATGCGACTCACGTAGTTAAAACTACCTGTTATTTAAAAGACATTAATGACTTTTTACGTTTTAACGAAGTCTATGCCAGCTACTTTACGCTCGGTGCTCCCGCGCGCTCTTGTGTGGAAGTGGCGCGTTTACCTAAAGACGTGTTAGTGGAAGTGGAAGCCATTGCCTACTTCGATTAAGCCGGCAGATAAGCCAGTCTCGGCGCCGATAGCTAATAAAAGGCCTGCGCCCGTATCAAACCAGAAGCTGAGCTTTGCTTTATTAGTGACAGGTGCTTGTTATGGTAGCCAAGCGGCGGCTGACGCCTATCGCTTTGCGCAAGCGGTGATTGCGCAGGGCCATGTCTTAAGTTGCATCTTTTTTTACCAAGCCGGCGTCACTAATGGCAATAGTTTAGTGTTGCCTGCAAGTGATGAAACTAACTTGCAACAGGCGTGGGTGGAGCTGGCTACTCAACAAAAGA
Source organism: Oceanisphaera avium (assembly GCF_002157875.1). Lineage (NCBI taxonomy): Bacteria > Pseudomonadati > Pseudomonadota > Gammaproteobacteria > Aeromonadales > Aeromonadaceae > Oceanisphaera > Oceanisphaera avium. The sequence goes on along the minus strand of NZ_CP021376.1, from coordinate 1,872,943 downwards.
TACGCTTAGAAGTTTGCGTAGCAGCAGGGCTGCGCCGTGGGGTGTGCGACCAAATGAGCGCTAGCCAAGCCAAACTTACTCATTGGAATCTTAATGAGCCTTTTTATTTGAGTGGCCTAGGTGAGCTGGCTAAGGCGGCGTTAACAGCCGATCGCGTGGTACAATTTTAACGACGACGCCAACAAACAGTGAGCGAGGCAAACAATAATGAGAGCATACAATGAATAAGCTGGCGTTTATGTTTCGCACCCCTCCTCATGGCTCAGCTTCGGGTCGAGAAGGGCTAGATGCGCTGTTGGCCACGTCAGCCTTAAGTGAAGACATAGGCGTATTCTTTAGTCACGATGGTGTTTATCAGTTATTAACTGCACAAGATCCCAGTGCTATTTTAGCTCGTCATTATGCGCCGACCTTTGGCCTATTGGAGTTATACGATATAGAACAAGTGTATGTCTGTCAGCACTCATTAACAGAGCGAGGCATTAGTAGCGAGCAACTCAGTATTCCCGCTCAGGTGCTTTCTCCACCCGAGTGGCAACAGCACTTAGCGAACTTCACCGTCAGACTAAGTTTTTAAAGGGAAGTGAGCATGCTGCATACTGTAAAAAATTCTCCTTTTAGTCACCAAGCGCTGGCTCACGCCTTAGCAGAGCTACAAGAGCAAGATCGATTGTTGCTCTGGCAAGATGGCGTAATAGCTGTCACTGTAGCGCAGTGGCAGTGCCACTTACAGCCGCTGGCTGAACAAGGGCGCTTATATGTGATGCAAGCCGATCTGCAAGCCCGCGGCTTACGCCATGTAATGGGGATCCCCATCACTATGTCTGACTGGGTCGATCTAGTGGCTAAGTGGGGCAGCCCGCACGCTTGGTAGAACTGCGCTTGGCAAAGAGTGCATATAAATTGTACCGCTAAAGCGGTATACGTCTTGACTCCCAGCACCAGCAAGCATAGAATTTTGCGTCCTCGCTTTTTGAGGACCGTTTTTCACAACTGTAGAACGATATATTTTCAGGAGCTGTTAATGACTACAATTAACCAGCTGGTTCGTAAACCGCGCAAGATAGCTGTTGCCAAAAGCAACGTACCTGCGTTGGAATCGTGCCCGCAAAAACGCGGCGTATGTACCCGTGTATATACCACCACCCCGAAGAAGCCTAACTCTGCATTACGTAAAGTATGTCGTGTACGCTTGACCAATGGTTTTGAGGTTAACTCATACATTGGTGGTGAAGGCCACAACCTGCAAGAGCACTCTGTGGTACTGATCCGTGGCGGTCGTGTTAAAGATTTACCAGGTGTGCGTTATCACACCGTGCGTGGCGCACTGGACACCTCAGGTGTAAGTGCACGTCGCCAAGGTCGTTCTAAGTACGGCGCTAAGAAGCCCAAGTCTTAATAGTTCTCTGTTAAGTAAGGCCAAACATTTTATTCAATAACACTATTGTGTTTTGGGTTATCCCTGAAGTTACGGAGAATTTTCAATGCCAAGACGTCGCGTTATCGGCCAGCGTAAAATATTACCAGATCCAAAGTTTGGATCCGATTTGCTGGCAAAATTTGTAAACATCCTGATGGTAGATGGTAAAAAATCTACTGCTGAAGCTATCGTTTACACCGCCCTTGAAGCTGCTGCCACTAAGAGTGGTAAAGAGCATCTGGCGCTGTTTGAAGAAGCTTTAGAAAACATTCGTCCTACAGTTGAAGTTAAATCACGCCGCGTAGGTGGTTCTACCTACCAGGTGCCAGTAGAAGTACGTCCAGTCCGTCGTAATGCTTTAGGCATGCGTTGGTTAGTAGACTCTGCACGTAAGCGTGGCGAGAAGTCTATGGCTCAGCGTTTGGCTGGCGAGTTGCTTGATGCAGCTGACAACAAAGGCTCTGCGGTTAAGAAGCGTGAAGACGTGCACCGCATGGCTGAAGCAAATAAAGCGTTTGCACACTACCGCTGGTAATTTGCTGGGAGCGCAGTTTGCGCTCCTTGTTTATTACTTACTAAGGGCATTGACCTTAGAAAGAGGATCTTATTGTGGCTCGTACAACTCCAATTGAGTACTACCGTAACATTGGTATTAGTGCTCACATCGACGCTGGTAAAACCACCACTACTGAGCGGGTGCTGTTTTATACTGGCGTAAACCATAAAATTGGTGAGACTCATGAAGGTTCCGCTACCATGGACTGGATGGAGCAGGAACAAGAGCGTGGTATTACTATCACCTCTGCCGCCACCACCTGTTTTTGGGATGGGATGGAGCACCAATATCCACAGCATCGGATCAACATTATCGATACGCCCGGCCACGTTGACTTCACCATTGAAGTAGAACGGTCTATGCGCGTACTCGACGGTGCTGTCATGGTTTACTGTGCTGTTGGTGGCGTTCAGCCGCAGTCTGAAACCGTATGGCGTCAGGCAAATAAATATAAAGTACCGCGTATTGCGTTCGTTAATAAAATGGACCGTACCGGTGCTGATTTTCTGCGTGTAGTTGGCCAGATCAAGAGCCGCCTTAAAGGCGAAGCTGTTCCTGTGCAATTGCCGATCGGTGCCGAAGAAGATTTTAAAGGCGTGATCGACCTAGTTAAAATGAAAGCCATTGACTGGGATGAAGAAAATCACGGCACAACTTTTGTATATCACGACATTCCAGCCGAGATGCAAGAGTTAGCCGAACAATGGCGTCAGAACATGGTAGAAGCTGCGGCTGAAGCCAATGAAGAACTGATGGACAAATACTTGGAAGGCGAAGAGCTAAGCGAAGCTGAAATTAAAGCCGCTTTGCGCCAACGAGTGTTAAATAGCGAAATTATTCTAGTGACGTGCGGTACTGCCTTTAAAAATAAAGGGGTGCAAGCCATGCTAGACGTAGTGGTCGACTATTTACCCTCGCCAGTAGAAGTTCATGCCATTACTGGTCTTAAACTCGACGGTGAGACGCCAGATACGCGTCCTGCCGACGATAAAGCCCCTTTTTCCGCCTTGGCGTTTAAAGTGGCAACCGACCCCTTTGTGGGCAACTTAACTTTTTTCCGCGTCTATTCGGGTGTTATTAGCACCGGTGATACCGTGATGAACTCAGTTAAGGGTAAACGTGAGCGTTTTGGTCGTATCGTACAGATGCACGCTAACAAACGAGAAGAAATTAAATCCGTTTGTGCGGGTGACATCGCCGCGGCTATCGGTTTAAAAGATGTGACAACAGGGGATACCCTGTGTGATCCTAGCGCACCTATTATTTTAGAGCGCATGGAGTTTCCAGAGCCAGTTATTTCTGTGGCCGTAGAGCCTAGAACTAAAGCTGACCAAGAAAAAATGGGCATGGCTTTGGGACGTCTGGCGCAAGAAGATCCGTCTTTTCGCGTTCATACCGATGAAGAATCCGGTCAAACCATTATTGCCGGTATGGGTGAGCTGCACCTAGATATCTTAGTAGAGCGCATGAAGCGTGAGTTTAGTGTTGAAGCTAACGTGGGTAAACCCATGGTGGCCTATCGCGAAACGATTCGCTCTAGTGCTCAGCAAGAAGGGAAGTTCGTCCGCCAGTCGGGTGGTCGGGGGCAATTTGGTCATGTATGGATTAAAATTGAGCCTCGCGAGCCCGGTGAAGGTTATCTGTTTGAGAATGCAATCATCGGGGGCGCTATTCCTAAAGAATACTGCCCGTCGGTAGATAAAGGCATTCAAGAACAGATGAAACAGGGCGTATTGGCCGGATATCCGATTGAAGATATCAAGGTCACACTATACGATGGCTCTTATCACGATGTTGACTCTTCAGAAATGGCCTTTAAAATCGCCGGTTCAATGGCGTTTAAAGAAGGGTTCATGAAGTGCGACCCCGTGTTACTTGAACCGGTAATGAAGGTTGAAGTAGAGACGCCAGAAGACTATATGGGTGATGTAATCGGTGACGTTAACCGTCGTCGTGGTATCATCGAAGGCATGGAAGATGGCTCGTCAGGCAAAGTAATTAACGCCGTGATCCCGCTGTCGGAAATGTTTGGCTACGCTACAGATCTGCGTTCACAGTCGCAAGGTCGTGCTTCATACTCTATGGAGTTTGATAAGTACGCCGAAGTACCTGCAAGCATGGCTGAAGCACTGGTTGCTGCTCGTAAAGGTTATTAATCTTTGTTTAAACTCCCCGCTTACAAAAATGAAGTGGGAACAAACTAGGAAGGACTAGTCCGTGTCTAAAGAAAAATTCGAACGCGTAAAAACACACGTAAACGTAGGTACTATCGGCCACGTTGACCACGGTAAAACTACGCTGACTGCAGCTATTACTACTGTATTAGCTAAGAAAATGGGCGGTAGCGCTCGCGGCTACGCACAGATCGATAACGCTCCTGAAGAAAAAGCACGTGGTATCACCATCGCCGCTTCTCACGTTGAGTACGATACTGAAGCTCGTCACTACGCACACGTTGACTGCCCAGGTCACGCTGACTACGTTAAAAACATGATCACTGGTGCTGCTCAAATGGACGGCGCTATCTTGGTTGTTGCTTCTACTGATGGTCCTATGCCACAGACTCGTGAGCACATCCTGTTGGCACGTCAGGTTGGCGTTCCATACATCGTTGTATTCATGAACAAATGTGACATGGTTGACGATGAAGAGTTGTTGGAACTGGTTGAAATGGAAATCCGTGAGTTGTTGTCTGAGTACGACTTCCCAGGTGATGACACGCCAGTAATCCAAGGTTCTGCACTGAAAGGTCTGGAAGGTGAGCCTGAGTGGGAAGCCAAGATCCTTGAGTTGGCTGACGCATTAGACTCTTACATCCCTGATCCAGAGCGTGCGGTTGACGGTGCTTTCTTGCTGCCAATCGAAGACGTATTCTCAATCCAAGGCCGTGGTACTGTTGTAACTGGTCGTGTTGAGCGCGGTATCATCAAAGTGGGTGAAGAGATCGAAATCGTTGGTCTGAAAGACACCGTTAAGAGCACCTGTACTGGTGTTGAAATGTTCCGTAAGTTGCTTGACGAAGGTCGTGCCGGTGAGAACGTAGGTGTTCTGCTGCGTGGTACCAAGCGTGAAGACGTTGAGCGTGGTCAGGTTCTAGCCAAGCCAGGCTCAATCAAGCCACACACTACTTTTGAATCAGAAATCTATGTTCTGTCAAAAGAAGAAGGCGGCCGTCACACTCCTTTCTTTAAAGGCTACCGTCCACAGTTCTACTTCCGTACTACTGACGTGACCGGTACCATCGAGTTGCCAGAAGGCGTTGAGATGGTAATGCCTGGTGATAACGTAAACATGGTTGTTACTTTGATCGCGCCTATCGCGATGGAAGATGGCCTGCGTTTCGCTATCCGTGAAGGTGGTCGTACTGTTGGTGCTGGTGTTGTTGCAAAAATCATTGCTTAATAACGCTATACACTAATAAAAAAGGAGGCTTAGGCCTCCTTTTTTTATGCCTGACATCAATAATTAGTTTTTTCTAATGTTTAAGATGCGCTATAGCTTAATTTAGCGCTTAACGGATTTTTAACTTAATAAGAGGCATTTATGGAGATTAAATCACTGACCCCTTCTTTCTCGGTGGCAGGCCAAATTAACAACGACGATCTTATTGCTCTAAAAGATGCCGGCTATGACACTGTTATCTGTAATAGGCCTAATGGTGAGGCTAGCGAGCAGCCCACAGCGCAGAGCCTGAACGAGCAGGCTAGGGCGCTAGGGTTAGAGTGGCATTGGCTACCCATTACTCCAGGCGAGCTTAGCCAAGCGCAGGTGAGTGATTTTGCCGAGCTACTTAGGCAGGCTGAGCAGCAACAGCGCAAGGTATTAGCTTTTTGTCGAAGCGGCATGCGCTCTATCTCGCTGTGGGCACTGACTCAAGCTCAACATACGCCCAGTAGCCAGCTGATACAACAGGCTAAAGCCGCAGGTTATGATTTATCTGGATTGACTTCTGAATTGAATCGCCTCTATCAACCCGCTTAAGGGAGTTAATAAAACCTGAAAATAAGTGGTTGGCCACAAATTAGTTAATTTTTAAGCATATCTGACTTGCATTGATAACTAATATCATTTAGATTTGCCTCATTGATGCGAGGAGGTGAGCTATGTATGTATGTTTATGCAAAGGTATTACTGATAGCCAGTTACGAGAGGCAATAGCCAGCGGTGGCAATGAATTTAAACAGTTAAAACAAGAACTGGCCGTCGGTTCACAGTGTGGTAAGTGTGTACCCGTTGCCATGGCAATTTTAGCCGAAGAAAACGCCAAGACCGCACCTTACTACCAAGTGGCTTAGCCGCTTCCTCCCGTTACACCTTTCCTTAGCTTTGCTTACAGTCTGGCCCCATTGGGGGCTTTGAGTGTGCCTATGATCCACCGCCCTCATTTGCGTACTTTATTTGTGCACAAGGCTATTCTTTGTCACCGATAGTTCGCTAGTATGGGGCTCGCTTGTTATAGGGACTCACATACCGATGAAAGAAACCTTTCGCACTCTGCCTGCTCATAAAAATGTCGCTCTTGTGGCGCATGATCATAAGAAAAGCCAGTTATTAGACTGGGTAGGACGGCGTGCCGAAGCCTTAAAGTTGCACCATCTTTATGCGACCGGCACCACCGGCACTATGCTAAGCCGCCAAGTGGGCTTACCGGTGCGCTGTTTAATGTCTGGCCCTATGGGCGGAGATCAACAGCTGGGGGCCTTAATTGCCGAAGGAAAAATAGACGTCTTGATTTTCTTTTGGGATCCGCTAAATGCCGTACCTCATGATCCTGATGTAAAAGCCTTATTACGCTTAGCCACCGTCTGGAATATTCCAGTGGCGACCAATATGGCCACCGCTGATATGTTGATGGACAGCATGCAAATGAGTAAGGATTTTAGTATAAGCGTGCCTGACTACGAAGGCTACTTGGCCGAGAGAACCAAGGAATAGCGGTTAACAACGCCTTACGCGGTACGCCCTACGTTTTTAGTTTTTGTCGTATGGCGTACGGCTTATAACGTAAGGCTGGTTTTCGTCTAATGCCTATCTAATTGCTTATAAGCATATTTTGGTCGGTTGTTCATGATTAGGTTTTTTTGCTCGTCGGTCATATTAGCCGGATTTAGGCCCAACACTTTAAAGGTAAGCAAAGGGCGCGCCGCAATGGCGATCATCAACGGCTTAATGGCATTTAAACCGGCCTCTCCTGGTTCACCAAAGGCATAAGTCAGAATGCCTTGCTCGAGCAAATTTTTGACGGCAGGCTCGGTGACTGGCAATTTTATGACGCTTTTTCGTTGGATCACAAATTCGCGTAACACCGCTTTTTCATTAGCATCTAAGTAATCGAGTAATTCTTTTAAAAGACGCTCTTGCATTAAACGCTGCTTGCGATAAAACACGTATTGAAAGGCCAACACAGCGGCGTGAGATAAGAAGTAAGAGCCTGCACCTACCATGCCTAAAATAAAAACTAACCGATAATCGCGAAGCCACAGGCCGAAAGCGCCAGAAAACCAGCTAGCAGGTAAGGCACTCACTAAGGTGCAGCTTAATAACAGCCAACACATAAAGCGATTAAAGGACGAAATTTGTCTTAAATCCCACATGAAATTCTCCGGTATAAGATGCACGTTGAGAACTGTTGCCGTTCTCATATCTGCGTGGTGCTGTACAGCGTTTAGCAAGATACATGCCATTAGCGTCCTGTTGCCGTCTTTTAGCCACTTAAGGCAGCGCACTCACTAGAGCATAAAGAATAAAAAGACTCAGTCAGTGGTGCTGTTTATACATTACCTTAACGTAAAGAGTATACAAAAGTTCTTAACATTGTGTGTGTTTTATGTTTTATTAGTGCCCCATTAAATTCATTCATATCTTCGACTAACACTAAAATCGACAGGGAGTCTTAACAATGAGTACAGTTACACTTGATCAAGCCTTAACCATCACCCGTGGCGCACTAGCCCGTGCGGCAGAGATTTCTGCCGCACCCTTAACCGTTGCGGTACTCGATAGTGCCGGCTATGTAGTGTCCATACAGCGCCAAGACGGTGCCAGCCTGCTACGCCCTGACATTGCTAAGGGCAAGGCATGGGGTGCGGTGGCACTTGGGCGTAGCTCGCGTGGTTTAGCTGAAGTCGCCGAAGCACGTCCTACTTTTATGAGTGCGGTTAATGTGATGGCGCAAGGACATATTATTCCCGCGCCCGGTGGCGTGCTGATCCGCGATGCCCAAAATAATATTATTGGTGCAGTGGGTATTAGCGGCGATACGCCAGATGTAGATGAAATTTGCGCGGTAGCGGGCGTAGAACTAGCAGAATTAGTTGCTGATTGTAAATAAGTCAGTATTTATTGGCGTTGATAAGCACGGCGGCAAGGCAGCTTAAGTGGTTATCAGCGTGAATTACTAATGTGATGTATTAGTCGAAAACAGGAGTGGGTAACAATAACCCCGTTTTATTAGACGAAACTTTATTGCCCCCTCACTGCTATTAATAATGATAAGCGTCCATATTATTGGGCGCTTTTTTGTTTTTTAAAACAATCGCGCTCTAATGTGCGTAAACTTACTTATAATAGCGGGCGAAAAATAAGGAGTTCAACCTATGTCTCGGATCAGAGCCAAGAACGAAGAGATTATTATAAAAGCGGCCAGCCGAGTCTTTGCCGAGCACGGTTATGCTGCCACTAAAACGGCAGCTATTGCTGAGCTTGCCCAATTACCCAAACCTAATATTTATTATTATTTTGGTAGCAAAGAAAAGCTGTATCGCGCCGTGCTAGAGAGCGTGGTTGAGCCCTTGTTAGCGGCTTCTGCTCCTTTTATTGAATATCAAGATCCGGTAGAGGCACTGACGGGCTACATTAAATCTAAGCTGAGTATTTCCAAACACTACCCTTATGCCTCTAAGGTGTTTGCTAATGAAATTATGCATGGCGCTCCCCATCTCCCTGCCGACATCATAGCCCAGCTTGCCGAGCAAACTCGCACCTTAAGCAGCAAGCTAAAAGATTGGATAGCAAGAGACTTAATGGCAGACATAGATGCCCATCATTTACTGTTTGCTATTTGGTCTGCGACTCAAACTTATGCCGATTTTAATTGGCAAATTACTCAAGCACTCGGTAAAGAAGAGTTAGAGGATACCGACTTTGAGCGTGCTGCCGAGCTAATTACACGCATGGTGATTACCGGCTGCGCCGTAAAGTCCTTACCTAATTCTTAATCAAGTACGGATGAGCGTCGCTAAGCGCTATCTGCCACTGGGTGTAGCACAGTGGCAGATAAGTTATTTATTCAGGTAGCGACTATCATTAGGTGATGGCTTAGCCGTTAGTCGTTGTTGTAACTAAAACGTTAAAAATACCCATCTTATTCCTTCCTTATCTAACCTCATGATTTTACTATGTTAACTGTTACCCATCAGATTATATCTCTATTAAAGTTACCAAAAAGTAAAATTTATATTGACTAATTGGTCAGCTTTTATTTTAATTACACATGAAGATATTATTGCTGTGCCGCCAACTTAGGTGTGCCGTGTTTATGCTTGAGGAGGTTAGCTTGATTAAGTTCCTACTTAACCAAGAATTGCGAGAGGAAAGTGACCTGTCGCCCAATATGACGGTGCTTAATTATTTACGCACGCGCGTCGGTAAAACCGGCACTAAAGAAGGCTGTGGCTCAGGTGACTGTGGTGCTTGCACCGTGGTCTTGGGAGAGCGCGAAGGCGAGCATATCCGCTACCAAACTGTTAATTCTTGCCTTACTTTCGTGTCTACCTTACATGGCAAACAGCTACTCACAGTAGAGGATCTAAAAGAGAAAGATGGCAGCCTACATCCGGTACAGCAGGCCATGGTGGATTTTCACGGCTCACAATGTGGCTTTTGTACGCCTGGCTTTATTATGTCAATGTTTGCCCTTAGCAAAAATAAGCCCAGCGCTAAGCAGCATGATATCTATGAAGCACTCGCAGGTAACTTGTGCCGCTGCACGGGTTATCGCCCAATTGTCGATGCTGCCAAGACCATTGCTGAGCAGCCGCAGTTAGTTGATCAGTTCTCACGTTATGAAAAAGAGATATTAGCCAAGCTTGATACGATAGAAACCGACACCTTAGTTACCCTTAACGGAAACGATAAGGTGTGCTTCTCACCGGTGTCTAGTGACCAGTTAGCACAGCTGTTAGTTGAACACCCAGATGCGCAATTACTTGCAGGCGGCACCGATTTAGCGCTGCAAGTGACCCAGTTTTATCGTGAATTACCTACCATGATTTATGTAGGTAATGTGGCTGAGCTTAAGCAACTAGAAGAAGATGATACGCAGCTCATTATAGGCGCAGCCCGCAGTTTAAGTGATAGCTATGAAGCGCTAAGTCGGGTATTCCCGGATATGGGTGAATTGTTAGAGCGCTTTGCGTCGTTGCAAATTCGCAATCAAGGTACGCTTGGCGGCAACATAGGTAATGCATCGCCGATTGGTGATGCACCGCCGGTGTTAATTGCGCTAAATGCGCGCTTAGTATTACGCCAAGGTGAAACTCGCCGCGAGCTACCGATTGCAGAGTATTTCATCGATTATAAAAAAACGGCGCAACAAAGCAGTGAGTTTATTGAAAAAATCATTATTCCTAAGCCCCAAGCGGATCAGTATTTTAAAGTCTATAAGCTGTCTAAACGCTTAGATGACGATATTTCTGCGGTATGTGGTGCCTTTAACCTCACTATTACCAATGCCACCATCTCCCAAGCGCGTATTGCCTTTGGTGGCATGGCGGCAATCCCTAAACGAGCCGCAGCTTGTGAGCAAGCGCTACTTAATCAGCCGTGGAACTTAGCAACGGTAAAAACAGCCATGGCTGCCTTGGCCAATGATTTTGAGCCGCTGTCTGATTTTAGAGCGAGTAAAGAATATCGTACTAAAACAGCTACTAATCTGCTCTACAAATACTTTCTGGAGCAACAAAGTCTGCAACTGGAAACTAGGGTGACGTCTTATGTCTAAAACCACACCACATACTTTGACCATCGAACAGATGATGGAGCAAGTAAAGCAAAACCTGCAAACCGGCGTCGGTAAATCTGTGCCCCATGACAGTGCCGCCAAACAGGTGGCAGGCGAGGCGCAATACATAGATGATCGCCTGGAATTTCCCAATCAGCTGCATCTTTATGCTCGTATGTCGGAACGAGCTCATGCCCGTATTACCAAGCTAGATGTTAGCCCTTGCTATGAAGTAGAAGGGGTGACTTTAGTGATCACCGCCGAGGATGTGCCAGGTAAGCTAGATATTGGTGCCATTTTACCGGGCGATCCGCTGTTTGCCGATGGTGTGGTCGAGTATGTCGGTCAGCCGATGTTTGCGGTAGCGGCTAAAGATTTAACCACAGCACGTAAAGCCGCTATGTTAGCCATTGTGGAATATGAAGACTTAACGCCGATTTTATGTGTTGAAGAAGCGCTAGCTAAACGCCACTTTGTGACCGAAAGCCATAAGCAACAGCGCGGTGACTCGGCAGCAGGCTTAGCCAATGCTAAGCACGTGATTGAAGGTAGCTTACATATTGGCGGTCAAGAGCATTTTTATCTAGAAACACAAATTAGCTCGGTAGTGCCCACTGAAGATGGCGGCATGATGGTGTTTACCTCTAGCCAGCACCCCACAGAAATTCAAAAGCTAGTAGCCAGCGTGCTAGGCGTAAGCATGCATAAGGTAGTAGTAGATATGCGCCGTATGGGTGGGGGTTTTGGCGGTAAAGAGACCCAGGCTGCGGGCCCGGCGTGTATGGCGGCGGTGGCAGCCCATCTGACTGGGCGTCCTACTAAGATCCGCTTGCCGCGTATGGAAGATATGAATATGACTGGTAAGCGCCACCCTTTTTATAACCAATATAAAGTGGGTTTTGATGATACTGGGCGTATTCAAGCCACGGATATTATCGTGGCGGGCAACTGTGGTTATTCGCCGGATTTATCTTCATCGATTGTCGATCGTGCCATGTTTCATTCGGATAATGCCTACTACTTAGGGGATGCCACTGTAGTAGGGCACAGATGTAAAACCAATACCGCTTCAAATACGGCTTATCGGGGTTTTGGTGGCCCCCAGGGGATGATGACCATCGAACATGTGATGGACGAGATCGCCTCCTACCTAGGTAAAGATCCGCTTGAGATCCGTAAAATTAACTTTTACGGCCAAGATGAACGCAACGTAACGCACTATCATCAGCCCGTTGAGCACAATATTATTCATGAGATGGTGGCAGAGTTAGAAGCGTCCAGTGAATATGCTAAACGGCGCAACGAGATCCGCGACTTTAATGCGCAAAGCCCCATTTTGAAGAAAGGCTTGGCGCTGACGCCGGTCAAGTTTGGCATTTCTTTTACCGCTAGCTTCCTTAACCAAGGCGGCGCCTTAGTACACGTGTATACCGATGGCAGTATTCACCTTAACCATGGCGGCACCGAGATGGGCCAAGGCTTAAATATTAAGGTGGCGCAAATTGTTGCTGAAGAGTTTCAGGTAGAAATAGACCGTGTCCAGATCACGGCTACCAATACCGATAAAGTCCCTAATACTTCGCCTACTGCGGCCTCAAGTGGTACTGATATTAACGGCAAGGCGGCGCAAAATGCGGCTCGAACCATTAAGCAGCGGCTAATTGATTGGGCGGCGGGGCATTTTCAAGTAACGCCGGAAGAAGTGCTATTTAAAAATGGCATGGTCAAGATCCGGGACCAAGTTTTGCGCTTTCCTGAGTTTATTGAGCTGGCCTATTTCAATCAGATTTCATTATCGAGTACCGGCTTTTATCGCACACCTAAGATCTTCTACGATCATGCCACGGGCTCCGGCTCCCCTTTTTATTATTTTGCCTATGGTGCTGCTTGCTCCGAAGTGATTATCGACACCTTAACAGGGGAATATAAGATACTGCGCGCCGATATTTTGCACGACGTGGGTGACTCACTCAATCCGGCGATCGATATTGGTCAAGTAGAAGGCGCCTTCGTGCAAGGGGTCGGCTGGCTCACCACGGAAGAGTTAGTGTGGAATGATAAAGGCAAGCTGATGACCCAAGGTCCGGCGGGCTATAAGATCCCGGCGATAAGCGATATGCCCATTGATTTTCGTACCAAGTTGGTCGAGAACCGCAAAAACCCTGAGGACACAGTGTTTCACTCTAAAGCCGTAGGTGAGCCGCCCTTTATGTTAGGCATCTCGGTGTGGTGCGCGCTTAAAGATGCGATTGCGAGTGTTAGCGATTATAAAAAATACCCCCATATTGATGCGCCCGCTACACCTGAGCGGGTGTTATTAGCGGTAGAGCAATTACAAGCGTGGCAAGAACAACACGCCTCGTCGCTTTGACCTTACAGAGGTAAAGTTATGTTTAAAGATAACTGGATCCAAGTCTTAGCGGAGTTAGAGCGCAAAGGTGAGCCCTGTGTCATGGTCACTGTGGTGGAGCATAAAGGCTCCACCCCCCGCGATAGCGGCACTAAGATGTTAGTGACCGAGCATGCCTGCTACGCCACTATCGGCGGCGGCCATTTGGAGTATAAAGCGCTGAAGCTGGCGCGCGATATGCTATTAAGTGGCGAACAAACCATGCGAGTAGAGCGCTTTAACTTAGGCGCTAGCCTAGGCCAGTGCTGCGGAGGTATGGCCAGTATTATGCTCGAGCCTGTGGTGCGCACGCGCCACCATTTAGTGCTGTTTGGCGCGGGGCACGTGGCTAAAGCCTTAGTGCATATTTTGGCTACGCTACCTTTTCGTATTACGTGGATAGATGAGCGCCAAGCTGAGTTTCCACCAGAGCAGTTTAGCGGTGTTACGCAACTAGTTAGCGACGATCCAGTAGGAGAAGTTGCCAGCCAACCTGCCGCTAGCATGTATTTGGTGATGACTCATAACCATCAATTAGATCTTGAACTGTGCGCCGCTATCCTAAAACGCCAAGACGCCGCCTATTTTGGCGTAATTGGCTCTGCCACTAAGCGCAAACGCTTTGACTATAAACTCAGTGAGCGTGGCTTTAATGCCCGCGATTTAAGCCAAATGATATGTCCCATAGGCATTAGCAGTGTGGTGGGTAAGCATCCGGCAGAAATTGCAGTCTCAGTCGCCGGTCAGCTGATCAGTGTCTACCAAGGTACCTTTGTGGCGCCTCAGCCGTCAGCGCCCGCCATGCAAGTCGCTGCGACTTATACTAAGGAATTAGCTTCACCCTCATTATCTGTCTCTAGCTGAGTTGCCATTTTTTATCTCTAACTTAACCCTTACTCATTAATTTAAACGCCCGCCCAGTGCGGGAGTCTATAAAGACTGCCCGATGGGCGCATTGACAGGAGTCGTCTTATGACGCAACTACACGCGTATCGCGCCGCTATTTTACATAGCTTAGGCGACCCCAGCCAAGTGGGATTAGAAGACAGTTATGCTTATTACGAAGACGGTTTGTTAGTCGTTGACCAAGGTATAATCAGTGACATTGGTCCTGCCGAAGCAGTATTGGCACGCTTAGCACCGCACACAGCCATTACCGAGTTTAGTAATAAACTGATTACCGCCGGCTTTGTTGATACTCATATTCATTTTCCACAAACAGAAATGATTGCCTCCTATGGTGAGCAATTATTAGACTGGCTTAATAATTATACTTTTCCTGAAGAAGGAAAATTTAGCGATCCCCAACATGCTCAGCGGGTCGCCAGTTTCTTCTTAGAAGAACTATTACGTAACGGTACTACTACCGCCATGGTGTTTGGTACCGTGCATAAAGCGTCGGTGGAGGCCTTCTTTACTGAGTCTCATAAGCGCAATATGCGTATGATAGCCGGTAAAGTGATGATGGATCGTAACGGTCCGGATTATCTGCTAGACACGCCTGAGTCTAGTTATAGCGACAGTAAAGCCTTAATTGAGCGCTGGCATAAAAAAGGCCGCCAACTGTACGCCGTCACGCCACGGTTTGCTCCTACCAGTACCGAAGCACAACTAAGCATGGCTGGACGTTTGCTGCAGGAATATGACGATGTCTATCTACAAACGCATTTATCGGAAAACAAACAAGAAATTGAGTGGGTAAAGTCTTTGTTTCCAGAGCGTGCTGGCTATTTAGATGTGTACGACCACTTTAATTTACTAGGCCATCGCTCTGTATTTGCCCATGCGGTGCATTTAGAAGAGGCAGAATGTCAGCGTATGGCTGACACCGACTCAGTGATCTCTTTTTGTCCTACTTCAAACCTATTCTTAGGCTCTGGTTTATTAGACTTGCCACGAGTAGAAGGGCACGGCATTCGCGTAGGCTTAGGCACAGATGTGGGCGGGGCACCAGCTTTTCTATATTACGTACCATTGCTGAGGCTTATAAAATCCAGCAACTTCAAGAACATAAACTTCATCCTATTAAAGCTTTGTATCTGGCTACTCTAGGTGGCGCCCGTTCACTTAGCTTAGAGGATAAAATAGGTAACTTAAGCGTAGGTAAAGAAGCTGACTTTCTGGTGCTCGACTTACATGCCACACCGTTAATGGATGCCCGCATCAATAATAGTACGCATTTATTTGAGCAATTATTTGTGCTGATGATGCTCGGAGACGATCGCGCGATTAGCGAGACCTATATTTTTGGACAACGCCAATATCAAAAAACCGCTTAAGCTTAAGCTAAGTCACATAAAAACGCCCAATAACGGGCGTTTTTTGTCTTTAGTCACAATCTAGACAATCTCGGCTGTAGAAAAATACAAAAACCAGTAACATTGTATACGTAGTTACAAATATTTAACTAACCGGCAAACATTAAGCGCTGCTAATGCAGAGCAAGGTCGGCCTAACTGGAAACCTAGATTATGAGTTCACTCAGTCAACTGGAGCCAAGACCTGTCAAGTCGAGCTCAAATACGCAAGACGATATTGTTTACGAATATATCTTCGATGCCATTTTAGAACAGCGCCTCGCACCCGGCACTAAACTAAGTGAAGAAGCCTTAGGTGAGATTTTTGGGGTCAGCCGTACTATTATTCGCCGCGCCTTACTGCGTCTTTCTCATGAGCAAGTAGTAAGCATTCGTCCTAACCGCGGTGCTGTGGTGGCCGCGCCTAGTGTGGAAGAAGCAAAGCAAATTTTTGCTGCGCGCCGCGTGGTTGAGCTGGCAGTGATTGAATTAGCGGTTAAAAACGCGACACCACAAAGTTTGCGCCGTATTCGTGCCATGGTACAAGCCGAGCAAGATGCTTTTGATCGCGGTGATATTGGCAGCGGCATTCGTTTATCAGGCGAGTTTCACCTTGAACTCGCGC
The DNA here is from genome assembly GCF_002157875.1 of Oceanisphaera avium. Taxonomy (NCBI): domain Bacteria; kingdom Pseudomonadati; phylum Pseudomonadota; class Gammaproteobacteria; order Aeromonadales; family Aeromonadaceae; genus Oceanisphaera; species Oceanisphaera avium. The sequence goes on along the minus strand of NZ_CP021376.1, from coordinate 1,856,655 downwards.
AAATGGCGAATAACTTACCCTTGCTGAATTTTCAGCGCAGCGTAGTGTCGCAAACTTCCTTGATTATTGCTCAGTACGAAGTAGGGCACCAAGCCCAATGTTCTTTTAATGAGCATGACGCTTTGCTGCAAGCTATTGAGGCGGGCGATCCCGCACAAGCTGTCGCTATGATGAAAGATCATCTGGATCATATTGAAGGTAAGTTGAACTTAGAAACTGAGTCTGCTTCAACCGACTTACATGTAGTGTTTTCAGATGTGGTAAAAAAACACGCGAGTGTCAGAGCCAACTAACGACTTGTAATCGTTAAAAGCTGCCCCGATGAAGGTGTTCATCGGGGCGATTTTTTTATGGTTATTCTTTAGGTTGGGGAACAATAAGGGTTGGAATACGCGAGTCTTTTAATACTTCTCGCGCCACACTACCTAACAGCGCTTGTAGCCAGCCTTTCTCATGGCCACCCATCACAATTAGGTCGCAGTTAAGAGTATCGGCGTGTTCTAAAATTGTTTGTTTAGGATTCCCTTCCACGACTTCGCAACTAAGCACTTTTTGCGCTAAGCCTTGCTCTTCAACAGGCAAGCTTTGCCAAAAATCGCTCAAGCGTTGCTGCAACTGCGCTTGAGAAAAGCTTAAGCGCTGGTGCAAAAACTCGACGCTATTACTTTGGTTATAAATATAAGACTGTAACGTTAAGCGCTCATCACTGGGGAGTTGCTCTAATACGCTTAAAATATGCACATCGGCACCGGTTTTTTGTGCAAGGTAAACCGCATAACGAAAGGCAAACACCGCATTTTTTGATAAGTCGGTGCAATATAAAATTTTATCAATCTTTGGCAACATAGACACATCCTTAGGGAAAACACCCAAATAACGCCACGCGGTGCTGAGCATTGACTATAACAAATGAGTATGGTGCAAACAGCATTAGTTGCACTAAAGCATTAACTTATGTGGACTGAGTCGGGCTTGTCTGGTGCTAAATTTTTGTATGTTATCGCCTCGCTCATAGCTGCGAGTTTATCTGGGGTCGGTGGCGTAATTGGCTGACCTTTAGCGCCAGGAGGCGCTATATGACACTCTTGAAAGATTTTGGCGGTACAGGTTTGGCATATCTGAGCATCGAGTTGTTCATAAATACGATGAATGGCTTGCCCCTTATTATGAAATAGATGGTCGCGACCCAGCTCTTTAAGAATGCCATTGCGATTTAGCATGCGCAGCACCCCTCTTTTTACATTACACAGATACAAGTCGCCGCCAATGGCACGGCGCCGATTGGCCTCTTGTAAGAGCATTTCTGCCCCCACCATATCCACAAAGTTCATGCCATTGCCCACAATAAGCACTCGTGGCTCGCGCACACTTTGTAAGTATTCTTGAACATGGTTAACAGCACCAAAAAAGAGCGAGCCTTCAATGCGAATAATGCGCAGCTGCGGACAATAGGGCAGGCGTTTTTTATCAGCATTAGTAAATTGCGGATATTTAGCATTAGGCACGGGCAAAATGGTGACAATGCGTGGATGAGAGGTACGCTTTAAGTAAAAGACTAAGGATAAAATCACGCCCGCATAAATGGCAAACTCTAGCGCCACTAATAGAGTGGCGGCAAAGGTAACAATTAATACCGAGGCTTCAGACTTAGCTGCACGCACTATTAGTTTAATATGATGAAAGTCAATGAGGTTCCAGGCCACTACTAATAACAGACCGGCCATAGCAGGAATGGGTAACCACGCTGTTATGCCAGAAAAGAGCTGTAAAATAACCAGTAAAAACAAAGAAGCAAAAATGGCGGCCATCGGGGTGCGCGCACCTGAGGTAAAGTTAACGCCGGTGCGAGTAAAAGAACCTGAGGAAGCGTAGCAAGAGAAAAACGCGCCCACTACGTTGGATAAACCTTGGCCAATAAACTCTTGGTTATCATCTAAGCGCTGATGAGAGCGAGCGGCGATTGCGCGGGCGATAGAAGAGGCCTCAACCAACCCCAGCAAACTAATAGCCAGCGCTCCAGAGGACAAAGCACTGATATTGCTAAAGCTTAAGTCAGGCATGCTTAAAGGAGGTAAGCTGGCGGGAATTGCTCCCACCATGGCGATATGCTCTTGGCGAGGGTCTAGTAACCACGCCAAGCCACTGGCAATCGCTAGCGCCATTAACATATTAGGCCAACGTGGCAGTAATTTTTTTATCAGCACACACGCAATTAAGGTAGTGAGCCCCACCGCTAAACTCTTAAGATCGGCATCAGATACATGGCGTAATACCTGCCAGCCATTATCCGTAAAAGTCCCTTTAGTGTGCAGTGTTAAACCCAATAAATTTTGCAGCTGACTAACCACTATGATAACTGCCGCACCGGCCGTAAAACCAATCACTACTGAGTGCGAAACGAAGTTAACTAATACTCCCAGCCTGGCTGAGGCCAGCACTAATTGAAATACCCCTTTCATTAAGGTGAGCGTTAATGCGAGCGCAATAAACTCAGCAGTGCCGGGTGTGGCGAGCGGGCTGACCGAAGTAAAAACCACAATTGACATGGCGGCCGTAGGGCCAGAAATTAAATGCCAAGATGAGCCAAAAAGGGCGGCGATAATGGCCGGCACTATGGCGGCATATAAGCCATATTCAGGAGGCAAACCCGCAATTAAGGCATAAGCCACGCCTTGGGGGAGGACAATAATGGCGTTAGTTAGGCCAGCCTGCGCATCGGCTCGTAAGCTGGCGCCATTAACGTGCGGCGTCCATTGTAAAAATGGTAAAAATCGCGTCCATTTTTTGCGAGATGGGGGCACTGGGTTTGACATCTTAGCAGGCACTCCTTTGGCTTAAGACTTGTGCTAAGTATATCTTATTGCAGCCTGTTACAGGGACTCGAGTCAGATGTCATATTTAGTCGCGGATGAGAGTAAAATAAGAGAAGAAAGAAGCGTTATCAGCTAGCCACACAACCACTAACAATAAATGCACTGCTTAGTATCACATAAGCAGTGCATCAGGTTAGTCCTGAGGGGTAAGCTCACGTTTTATACCAGTAAGAGCCGTTAACGGTGGGTGACGCTGGCCCAGAGACGTAGTTATAGCAGCTTGGATTTTTTTAATACTCGAAATGAGCTCAAAGTGAGGCTGTCTATTAAGATTGAGGTCAACATCAAAAATACCGCAATCGTGATATTCATGCAGATTATCCCAGTTAGGTCTATCTACGACTGGATAAAGACAGATACCATAAAAAGGTACGCCTTGCGTTTGAAGCGCTCGACATTCAGTGGCCACTTCTTTTAACCATTGTGCTCGTCCAACGCCAATGTGCCCGGTTTCCGACAAAAAAATCGGCTTTTGATAACGCTGATACACCTTAGTAAGCAAGTGACGTAGCGGAATACGCCGTGGCTCAAGCTCTGGCCAGACAAGTGTTTCTCCACCAAACTGCCATTGGCAATTCCAGTAATAATTTAAGCCAAGAATATCAAGATATTCCTCCTTGCCGTTAAGTTCTGGGCAAAGCCGGCCCGCTATCATGTCCATGGCTTGAAATTGGTGCTCGTTTGCCTCAAACACTTGCTGTGAGTCACTTGTTTCACTGTCATGAATGGCGATAAGAGGCTCTACTAAAATAACTCTACAATCAGGAATCTCTTCCTTTAATATTTCAATGCCAAGGATGGCGGCTTGGCACAGGTGGTATTTAATCTCCCAGCCATTATTAGTGGCAAAGGGCACTGTGCCCTTGGCTTCTCCTGCATGCCAAGCTAAAAAACTGATTTCATTGATTGGCACCACCCATAAAGGTTGAGTGCTATATTCTTGATAAAAGTGCGCAAAGGCGCGGCATAAATTCTGAAAGCGCTCTGCGAACTTAGGGTGGCCGGGAAAAATATCATCGGGGTAACCAAAATGGATAAGATCCCAAATCTGCTGCATCTGATATTTTTCACCGGCTCGCAATCTGACTAATACTTCACTAAAGTCAAAACGATTAGGCGTTTTCTCAACTGAGCTCCAACAAATCCCCTCTCTGACCGTATGAATACCTAGTTCATGGAGTAGACGATAGTCTTCTTCTACTCGCGTATCGTGTTGTGTCTCTTTTAATAGATTAACTCTAACTCCATGGCGATTAATATGATCGGCACACTCAAAGCCCCCATAAAGTAACTTTTAAAAGGGCTCATACGCTTGCTAACCTAGGTTCAACCGCCTGGATGGGAGTTTCTAGGGAGTAAAATAAGTCTAAGGCGTTTTTAAAGGCTTGATCCATATTAAAGTATTTATAGTTGGCTAACCTACCAACAAAATAAATATCTTTTAACTGCTCTGCTTCCCGTTGATAGCGCTCATATATTGCTTGGTTTTTAGCATTGGGGACAGGATAGTAGGGTTCACCTTCATCAACGGTAAACTCTTTAACAATGGTAGTTTTATCTGTTACTTGATTACCAAAGTGTTTATATTCAACAATTCTGGTGAATGCCACTTCTTGACCTGGATAGTTAACGACAGAGTTTTCTTGGAAAAAAGCTTGGTCTATGGTTTCGCTTACAAAGTTAATGGAGCGGTATTCGAGTTTTTCTGATAGCGAGTGTTTAAAGTCAAAAAACCTATCGACCGGGCCGGTATAAAAAAGCTTTTCATAACCTGTATATTGATCTTTTACCTCAAAATAATCGGTATTAAGTAATACTTCTATATTAGGGTGGTCCAGCATATTCTCAAATATTTTGGTATAACCGCCTTGAGGAAGAGCTTGGTATTTATCAGAAAAATAGCGGTCATCATAATTAGTGCGCACCGGAATACGATTAAGAACTGCGGCATCTAATTCACTAGGATATTTATCCCACTGTTTTTTAGTATAGTGTTTGAACATTTTATCATAAAGCACGGGCCCTACTTTACTTAATACCGCTTCTTCACCGTTGCTTGGCTGTTCAATCGCAATACGATTGCTATCAAGCCAACGCTGCATTTGGTCTTCGTTCTCGATTTTTTCATTAAATAAGGTATTTACGGTAGTGATATTGACCGGAATGGGCACACTTTTATCATCGACTCGGGCAATAACTTTATGCTCCCAAGGATACCAGTCATTAAACTGATTCACATATTCCCATACTTGCTCATCATCAGTATGAAACAGATGAGCGCCGTATTTAGAAACAAGAATACCGTTTGCATCAAGGTAGTCATAGCAATTGCCAGCTATATGATCTCTTTTCTCTATAATTAAGACTTTTTTACCTATAGCAGCATAGCGCTCCGCTAATACTGCGCCAGAAATGCCAGCACCTACAATTAAGATATCAATCTGTTTCATAACGTGCGCTCTTTAATGATGTCGTACATATTCGTTGCCGTGTTATCCCAAGAAGTGCGACTAAGCACCTCATGGTAATCTTTATTTTCACTCTCTAACTGTTCTTCAATCGCCACTAACGCGCGACTAAAGTCATCGGCATTGTCTATGAGAGTGACGCAGTGGTGATAGTCACGCTCAACGTCTTTAATGCGGGTGGAGATAATGGGCTTACCTGCCGCCATATATTCCAGCGTTTTAGTAGGTGAGATAAACTTAGTGGCATCATTAAGTGCAAACGGCATCATAGCCATATCAAACTGGCTTAAATAGGTAGGAAGCTCTTCATAAGTTTTCATCCCTAAATAATACAGATTAGGGAGTCTTGGAAGATCACTGTCATGAATTTTTGCTAAAGGGCCTACCATCACAAAAGAAATATGGGGCATAGCTGTGGCGACGGCTACCATAAGTTCAAAATCAATGCGCTCATCAATGACACCAAAATACCCTACTATAGGTTTAGGTATCTGCTTCATATCGTGTGGCACAGCGATAATATCTTTTGCCTTAGCAAAGTGTGCTTCATCAACTGAACTTGGAAAGCAAAATACATTATTATGTAATTGCTTTTTAGACTCATAAAGTGACTTACCACCGGTAAAGACAACATCGGCTTTCTTAAGTAATAATTGCTCTTGCTTAATCAGAGCGTCAGGCGCACCTTTAAATAAGGACAGCTCATCCATACAGTCATAAATAAGATGATTAAAGGTGAGTTTATTCACTAATGGATAAAATGACGGTGAATAACACCAACCCACTTCTATTTGTTCATTTCTAATATATTTTGGTAATAACTCAGCGATATCTTCAATGGTATTAACCTTAGGCTGTAAAACAAAGAGCTGAGGCTTAACTTTAATTAAATTAGCACTTTTTTCTCCATCCTTACCCTCACCTAACGGCTCTTCTATCATTAAAATTTTAAAGTGCTTAGACATTCTGCTAATTAAATGTTGTGGTCGCTGATAGACGAAATCCCACCTTAAATGGCAAAAAACTATCATATCGTAAAAAGCTAATGATGGATGAGCTTCGGTAAGCTCGTGCAGAACACTAGTTTTATTCGGTGCAATGGCTGTTTCCAACATTCATCTATTTCCTTAATAGAAAGGCTAATTAAAATGGACTCACATCAATAAACTGCAGTTTCCTTTGCAGTTCTAATTTAGTAATAACTGTGTTAGTTACTGCTAAATTTCTGATTTAACAGGGTAATTAGATAAAACAGTTAAAGTATTAGCACAGAAATTAAAGTTTGGAAGTTTTTAAAGGATTCATTTGAACTTTAACGTATTTTTTAATAAAGATGCGCCAGATGTTGGCGTAATAAAGGCAGCAAAACAGAGGTCTTATAAAAAGTAAACGTTACTATTTTTAAAAAAAGGGGTTGGTATAAGCTGTCGCTAACTTAAGAATTAGGAGGGAGAAAAGAGGGCGTTATTCAGAGTAAAAGAAGTGCTTTAATGGTTTTTAGTTAGCTATTCAGCCACCGACTAGCGATGGCTGAATAGAGAAAAACAAGGGTTAGGCGGGCATAAAGGCAAACTTTAAGATAAAGATCACGGCCAAAACATAAACTCCAATCGATACCTGACGCCTTTGGCCAGTGGCAAGCTTAAGCACCGCATAGCTAACAAAGCCCATGCCAATACCATTGGCGATAGAGAAGGTCAGTGGCATCATTAAAGCGGTAATCATAGCCGGCGCCATTTCGGTATAATCTTCCCAATTAATTCTTGCCAAGCTACTGGTCATGGCAAAGGCCACGTATAACAGCGCACCGGCGGTGGCGTAAGTGGGGATCATCGCGGCGAGCGGTTGTAAAAACATAGCGAGTACAAATAATACCGCTATGGTCACGGCAGTTAAGCCTGTCCGTCCACCGGCAGCCACACCTGCCGAGCTTTCAACGTAACTGGTGACCGGTGGGCAACCGACAAAAGTACCAATCACGGAAGAAGCACTGTCGGCTTTTAAGGACTTGCCTAAGCCTTCGATGGTGCCATCTGCATTACGCAAGTTAGCACGCTCGGCCACCCCCATTAAGGTGCCGGCGGTATCAAACATATTTACAAACAAGAAGGCCAAGATAACGGTGATCATGCCGACATTGAGTGCGCCCATGATATCCAGTTTCATAAAGGTCGGCGCTAGGCTGGGCGGCATAGAGAAAAAGCCGTTATACACTACAGTGCCCATAAAAAAGCCAATTAAAGTCACCACTAGCATGCCAATTAATACGGCACCAAAGACTCGCAAGTGAGCCAGTACCGCAATCCCTAAGAAACAGACGATAGATAAGAAAGCATTTTGGGTGGTTAAATCGCCCATGCTTAAAATAGTGGCAGGGTTAGCGACAATAATTCCCGCACTTTGTAAGCCCACCATGCCTAAGAACAGGCCGACACCTGCGGTCATAGCAAAGCGCAATGACTCAGGAATGGCATCCAATACCCATTCTCGTATTTTCCAAAAACTCATGGCAGTGAAAATCACGCCAGACCAGAACACGGCGCCTAGCGCCACTTCCCAGCTGTAACCCATTTGGCCAACCACTGTATAAGCAAATAAGGCGTTCAGGCCCATGCCTGGGGCAAGACCTACCGGCCAGTTGGCATACAACCCCATAAGTAGGGTGGCAATAGCGGCACCGATACAGGTGGCGACAAAGGCGGCACCCGGATCCATGCCCGTAGAAGACATAATTTGTGGATTAACAAAAATAATGTAGGCCATAGTGAGGAAGGTAGTTAAACCGGCCACCAGTTCGGTTTTTACCGAAGTACCATGGGCTTGTAATTTAAAGAATTTATCTAAAAATCCTGTAGGAGGAGAGGAGGTTGCTGCTTGCTGTATTGTTTCTTTATTGGCATTTTCCATAGCCGTATTTCCTCAAGTAGGGTGGCGGCAAACTGTCAATGCCGGAGGCGTTGCCGAACCCAGCATTGACAGATGCTACTGCTTATTACCCGTTAGCTGCCTCTGTAAGTAGAGTAGCTATAAGGTGAGATCAGCAGAGGTACGTGATAGTGCTCTTGGCCTGCAGCCAAACCAAAACGAATGACAACATCATCCAAAAAGGCCGGCTCAAGGAGTTCAACACCTTGCTTGCGTAAGTAAGTACCGGTGTGGAACACCAACTGGTATTTACCTGGCACATAATCGGCGCCTTCTAGCACAGGGGCATCGGTACGGCCATCGCTGTTAGTGTAAACAGTGTTGATTAAAGTGGTTTTTTCACCTTCTTCAACGCGATACAGTTCAATTTTAATATCTGAACCTGGCTGACCTTTAGAAGCGTCGAGAATATGTGTCGTTAATCTACCCATTGTCAGTTACCTTGCGCAGTTATGCGTCTCCATTAATTCAAGGCACTGTCGTCTTGGCGACGACAGAACTAATTTTACATCGAGATATTATTGAGTGTCTACATTTCATTAACAAAAATATGACCGTCCGGTCACATTTTTAAGAAGTTGCTGAGCTGAGATTTATCTCGATGATTAAGGATTGTCTTTGCTTTAGAGCACCAAAGCAAGATAAGCTGCTAGATCTGATACAAAAACCAAACCTGTCATTTACATATATTGGTTTTATTGTATACAATCATAGCGATTATCCTGATCCGCCAGCCCTTCGCATATTCTTGTTTCGGCTGGTGCTCTTACCTGCGTTTCAAGGAGTTTCCTGATGAGCCAAAAAACCGACTATCCCCGCGATCTCGTTGGGTATGGTGCTAACCCACCTCATGCCCAGTGGCCAAACAAGGCACGTATCGCCATAAACTTCGTATTAAACTACGAAGAAGGCGGCGAGCGTAACGTATTGCATGGTGATGGCGAGTCTGAGGCCTTCTTATCTGAAATGCCGACTGCCGTGGCGTTTAAAGATGCTCGTCATATGAGCATGGAATCTATTTATGAATACGGTAGCCGTGCCGGCGTATGGCGTTTGCTGCGTTTGTTCAAACGTTACAATATTCCGATGACTATTTTTGCGGTAGCCACTGCCATTGAGCGCTACCCAGAAATAGCCGAAGCGTTTAAGGCTGAAGGACACGAAATCTGTTCACATGCTTATAAGTGGATCACTTATCAGTTTATGAGCGAAGAAGAAGAGCGCGAGCACTATCACAAAGCCATGGAAATTTTTGAGCGCGTGTGTGGTGAGCGTCCAAAAGGTTGGTACACCGGCCGTGACAGCCCAAATACCCGCAAGATAGTCATGGAAGATGAAGGTATTCTTTATGACTCCGACTCTTATGGTGATGATCTGCCGTACTGGGTAGACAACAAGGGCAAAGGCCACTTGGTGATCCCGTATGTTATGGACACGAACGACATGCGTTTTGGCCTCAATGGCTATAACAATGGCGAAGAATTCTTCCAATATCTGAAAGATGCCTTCGACGTATTATACGAAGAGGGTGCGGATGCACCCAAGATGCTGTCCATTGGTATGCATTGTCGTATATTGGGTCGCCCTGGTCGTATGGCTGGTCTGGAGCGCTTTATTAAATATGCGCGCAGCCACGATCATGTGTGGTTTACCCGTCGTATCGATATTGCTAACCATTGGTATGAGCACCACCCTTATGAAGGAAGCAAGTAATGAGCCGTTTTACTACCTGTACGCCTAGCACCATGAGCCGCGACGAATTTGTTGCCGCTTTTGCCGATATCTATGAGCACTCTCCTTGGGTTGCTGAGCAAACCTTCGATCAAGGTTTAACTGCTGAAGATGACGTTATTGCTAATTTACATCGCCGCATGGCCGGTGTAATGAGCAATGCTGATAAAAAAGCACAGCTTGATCTGATCAATGCTCACCCAGATTTAGCAGGCAAAGCCGCTCAGCGTGGTGAGTTGACTGAAGCCTCTACTAATGAGCAAGCCGGTGCTGGTATCAGCGAGTGTAACGCGGAAGAATTTGCCCGTTTCACCGAATTGAACAATGCCTATAAGGAAAAATTCCAATTTCCTTTTATCATGGCCGTTAAAGGTTCAAACCGTCACCAGATCTTGGCGGCGTTCGAAGAGCGTATTAATAACGACTACGACACCGAATTTGCTCGTGCGGTAAACGAAATCAATAAAATTGCTGAGTTTCGCTTAAACGACATGTAATTTTATTCGCCCTTGTGCCTAATGGCCTAAGTGCGTAATAAAGATGCGGGGTGACTAGAGTCTATAAACTCTGGCACCCCGTTTTAATGAATATTTGGAGGCAGTAATGATCAAGACGCTTAAAATAGAGCCGTTGACCAAAGAAGCGTTCGCTCCTTTTGGCGATGTTATCGAGTCTGTTGGCCGTGATCACTTCATGATCAACAACGGTTCTACCGAGCGCTACCATAACGTGGGTGAAGTGCAGTTAGATGAAGATGGAAAAGGTATCATCAGTATTTTCCGCGCCAAAATGTTGGAATATCCTCTGCAGGTGAAAATGCTGGAGCGCCATCCGTTTGGCTCACAGTCTTTCATCCCGTTGTTTGGTCATGAGTTTTTGTTAGTAGTGGCGCCAGTGGGCGATGGCACTATGAACATAGATCCTGAGACAGTACGTTGTTTCCGTGCTAACGCCCGTCAAGGTGTTAACTACCACAGAAACGTTTGGCACCACCCGATTATGGCGTTGCGTGATGACGACGAGTTCTTGGTTGTTGACCGTACCGGTCCTGGCAATAACTGCGATGAGTTCTTCTTTGATGACTCCATCAAAATGACAGTTGAACTGGACTAAGCTCGCTTAAATAATGCCCTCTTGCCGCTCGGCAAGAGGCTTTTAACCCCTCTTTTTTGCTTTTCCTTCCTACTTACCTAAGCGGTATTTTTGCTGCTTCTATTTAAATCCTGCTTGGTAAAAATCAAGATGAAACTCAATAATGATCCTTATCTTGGCGCTCCGGTGGTGCGACCATACGTTCGTATTTGTGGTTAGTCTCGGCGGCGGGGGTCATAATTTGCTGGGGATTTTCGCCGTTAAACTCGCGCATAAAAATATCCCAAATTACTAAGAATAAGGCCGCCACTAGGGGGCCAATCACAAAGCCATTAATGCCCATTAAGCTAATGCCACCTAAAGTAGAAAACAGCACTAAGTAATCCGGTAGTTTAGTATCTCTACCTACTAAGATGGGGCGTAGCACATTATCGGCCATCCCAATAACGACGGCGCCAAAGACGGCTAAAATAGAGGCCTTACCCCAATCGCCCGTCGCATATAAGTAAATAGCTACCGGCAACCAGACCAGTCCTGCTCCTACTGCCGGGATCAGTGATAAGAACGCCATGACCACCCCCCATAACAGTGGACTGGGTAACGATAGCGCCCAAAAAATTAGGCCGCCGAGTGCGCCTTGGACGATGGCGACCACTAAATTGCCTTTTACTGTGGCTCGGGTCACTTCGGCAAATTTAGTAAAGAGCTTGCGCTCTCGAGCATCGCCTAAGGGCAGCGCTTTAATCATTAACTCAATGAGTTTTCGTCCATCACGCAATAAGAAAAAGGCTAAATACAACATCATGGCGACGTTAATAATAAAGCTAAAGGTAATTTGCCCAGCCCCTAGCGCTTTTTCCGCCATCACTTTACCGGTAGAGGCGGCGCCACTGGCTAAGCTTTCTTTAATACTGCCTAAATCTATGCCCACTCGCTCAAACCACTGAGGTACCATAGGAAAGGCTTCACTTAGTTGCGCCCCCCATTCTGCAGGTTTGATATCGCCATTATCAATGCGTTGATACAACGCCAGCCCTTCTTGGACAAAGGTGGTGCCAATTAACATTAACGGCAGCACGACTATCACCATACAAATAAAGAGCGTGAGTAACGCTATGCGGTTGGGCTTATCACCTAGGCGCTTGCGCAGCTTAGTTTGCATGGGATTAAAAATAATACTGATGGCGCTGGCCCAAAAAATGGCGCCCCAAAAGGGTTTAAGCAACAGCACAAATAATAAGCTGACTAACAGTAACAGAATAAGAAAAGAGCGCCGTTCCAGTGCGTCTCGCATAACACTTCCCTAAATATCATAATCAGTAAAGATAAAGCTAAATGACTGGTAATTAAGCCATGGATTTAAAGGCTTGTCTTGTGTTGACTGTTATTGGTTAAGTAACGATAGCTTAAGGCGCCCAAATAAAGGCGCCTTAAGCTTGTGGCTTGCACTTTGGACTATTCGGTGCGATAGCGACTGACCAGTTGCTGTAATTGAGTAGCAAACTCTTCTACTTGCTGGCTAACTTGAGAGGCGGCCGTCGCGCCTTCATCGGTTTGTTGGGCAATAGATACAATATGATGCATGTTAAGATTAATACTCTCAGAGACTTGGGTTTGTTGCTCAGCGGCGCTAGCAATTTGCTCATTCATCATATTGATGGTGTTAACGGCGCCATCCACATCTTGTAATGCCACATCAATCCGATGGGCTTCTTGTACCGTTTGGCTACTGCTGTGACTGATTTGTTCTATGGCGTTTACGGCTTGCTGTGCTCCTTGTTGTAAGCGGGAAATCATAGTATTAATTTCATCGGTGCTGGCTTGGGTGCGCCCTGCAAGAGTGCGCACCTCATCGGCGACCACCGCAAAACCCCGACCTTGCTCACCGGCGCGGGCAGCTTCGATGGCGGCATTTAAAGCGAGTAAGTTCGTTTGCTCAGCAATACCACGTATTACATCCAATACGCTGCCGATCTGCTCAGACTCCTGACTTAAGCGCTGAATAATATCAACCCCATGAGTAATTTGGTTTTCTAACCCTTCAATCACGCTGACTGTTCCTGTTAACAACTGCTGCGCATTGGCGACTTGTTCTTGAGCGTGTTGTGCGGCTTGCGCCGCTTGGGCGGCACTGGACGCTACCTCTTGGGCGGTGGCGGCCATTTGGTTCATCGCCGCGGCGAGTTGATCGCTTTCATGGTGTTGCTGGCTAATGCCGTGTTTAGTATCGGCCATATAATGTTGTAGCTGACTGCTGGCGGTGTGTAGCGCATCAGCCGAGTGGCGGCTACTTTGCACTAAACTGCTAATTTGGCTAGCAAAGATATTAAAAGCCTGCGCTAAACTGCCTAATTCATGGCCTTGATTGCTATTAAGACGCTGTGTTAAGTCACCGTCTCCTTGGGCAATATCTTGCATCGTAAGCACGGCTTGGCGCAGCGGTGAGTGAATACTGCGCACTAACACCAGCGCTACCCCGCCAATCAGTAAAAATAAGATAACAGCAGAAATAATGGAGCTCATAAGACCTTGGCGTACTGAGGTGGCAAGCTCTTGCTCAAGCTCGCTTAAGGTGGCTTGTAAGTCATCAATATAAAAGCCCACCCCTAATAGCCAATCTGTATTTGGGATAGGCGTAATATGAGCAAGCTTAGGGGCATTCACTTGAGTGTCGAGCTTTGGCCAGTCATAGTTAATATAACCGCCGCCTTGGCGTGCTAATGCCACATACTCTTTTACTAAGTGGCGCCCATCAGGACTAGTCGAGTCGAGGTAGTTATTATTTTCTCGGGCCGGATTATCGGCGCTCATGACCTGTACTCCTCGCTGGTCATAAACAAAAAAATAACCGCTACCCTCATCAAAGCGCAGGCCACGTAAGTGGCGTTTAGCACCGGCATAATCCTTATTATTAATAAAAGGCGCGATGCCACTTAGCGCAAGCTCGGCATAGTTGGCTAATTGTTGCTTGCGCGCATCGTAGAGTGAGCGATAAAGGCTATCGCCACTGAGCTTATTAAGGTGAAGAGATTGTTGTACATTAATCCAAGTACTAACGGCAGCCAGTAATAACAGGGGAACCAGTGCTAGTAATAGTATTTTTTGTTTAATAGAGAATCTGTGCATCCCTGTACTCTTATGTTAATTTTTGTTCACAATCTTTTATCACTTTTTACAGGCCGTGTCCTTGATATTGATCAGATAACGTCTACAGCATTTTGCACTAAGCGTGCCTTGTGCCTAGGGCGCTGGTAAAGTGGCCACAAATTTATTGGTGTAAGAGCTTACATGACGGTTATTAATGACCCCTCTCTCCACAACGCTACGCTAAGCGGTACTTTAAGCAAGATGCAAGCAGTGCTGGATACGCCTATTCGCTATCAACTGCGATTAGGTGAGCACAGCGTTAACCTTAATGAGCACTTAGGTAAGGAAATTAGCTTAACCTACCAAGGGCAAATTTTTTGTAGCGCCTGCGGGCGAAAAACCAATAAAAGTTATGCCCAAGGCCATTGTTTTCCTTGTATGAAAACGCTGGCGCGCTGTGATATGTGCATTTTAAAACCAGAGACTTGTCATTACTTTGCCGGCACTTGCCGTGAGCCACAGTGGGGTGAACAACATTGTATGGTGGGCCATATCGTTTATTTGGCTAATACCTCTGGTCTAAAAGTAGGCATTACCCGCCAAACCCAAGTGCCCACTCGTTGGATAGATCAAGGCGCGACTCAAGCACTGCCGCTGGTGCACGTGGCTACGCGCCAATTATCGGGGTTGCTGGAAGTAGAGTTAGCCAAACTGGTAGCCGATAAAACTAACTGGCGCACTATGCTCAAAGGGGGCGAAGCGGATATTGACTTAACAGCCGAAGCGGCGCGCTTAATCACTGCCATTCAACCGAAAATCGATGAACTGCAACTTAATCATGGTGCCCAAGCCGTCACTCTCTTAAATGAAACAGTGGTCTCACTGACCTATCCGGTCATAGAGTACCCGACAAAAATTGTCAGTCATAATTTTGATAAAAACCCCCAAGTAACAGGTGTGTTACTGGGCATTAAAGGCCAGTATTTAATGCTCGACACCGGCGTGATTAATCTTCGAAAATTTAGCGGCTATGAGGTGGCCTTTAATTAACCACTAAATACTATGCTGACTCTCACTGCGTAAGATAAAAAAGTGAGATCTCTTTTCTCTGTGGCTGCTCAGCCTACTTTTATAAAATGCGCTAATAAACTTAACAATGCCTTAAGTTTATTAGCTGCTGGCCGCTAACGTATATCTGCAATACCTATCTACCCGCATGAAGGATGTTCAGGTGCTTAGAAACCTTAAAATAGGAACTCGCCTTGGCCTTGGCTTTGGCTCGTTAGTGGCGATAACGGTGTTAGTGATGGCACTATTTTATTTAGCTAATGCGAATCGATTAATTGCCCAAGCTGAAAAGCGCGAGCTGCAAAATCTCTTTATTTCAATTGAAGCGCAAATAGAGACGCAGTCGTTATTTGCCGAAGCCATGAGTGTATTGGTGGCTAATCAGCCACAGGTGCAAAGCCTCTTTGATGAGCGCAACCGTGAGGGCTTAGTCAGTGAGTTTAAGGGAGTTTTTGATAAGCTAAAGCAAGATTATGGGGTGGCGCAGTTTCAGTTTCATACCGCCCCTGCTACTTCTTTTTTACGGTTACACAAACTCGCGCAATTTGGCGACGATTTAACGCCACTGCGCCCCACTATAGTAGAAACGAATCGTACAAAAGTACCGGTGCGAGGCTTAGATGGCGGCGTAGCGGGCATTGGTATTCGCGGGTTATCGCCTATTATTCGCCACGGCCAACATCTAGGCTCGGTGGAGTTTGGTCTTAATTTAGCGCAAGAGTTTACTGAGCGTTTTAGTAAAGAGTTTGGTATTAAGATGGCTATTCATGTCTTGAATAATCAGCGAGTAGAAACACTAGCCTCGACTATTAATGGCCAAAGCTTAGTAAATACACAGGATATTCAACGTGCTTGGCAAGGCGAAGCCGTGTTGAGTCGCCATCAGGATAGCCAAACAGCCTATGCGGTGTTGAGCCATAAAATAGATGACTTTTCCGGCCAGCCTATCGCAGTAGTAGAAATTGCTGCCGATCGCAGCTTTTATGCGGCCAGTTTGGCGCAAACTCAGCTATTTGTGGCGCTTATGGCGGTGATCGCCATTGCAGTGGCATTAGTGGTGGCTTATTTATTAGCACAAAGTATTGTGCGACCTTTGCGCGAAACTGTGGCTAATTTACAAGATATTGCCGAAGGTGAGGGCGATCTAACCCAGCGCCTTAATGAAGCTGGTAATGATGAATTAAGCCAATTAGCTGCAGTATACAATGTGTTTGTCGATAAAATTCAAGACTTAATTCGCCAAGTTTCCGATGCCACTAACCAAATGGCTACCTCTACTGAAGAGCTATCACATATTGCGAGTGAAAGTAAAGAGGGCGCACTTGCACAGCGTGATCACACTAGCCAAGTGGCTACCGCCATGCACCAGATGACAGTGTCTATTCAAGAGATAGCCGCTAATACTAACCAAGCGGCGAGTAGAGCCGAAGATACCACGGCCACCACTGACCAAGGGCGCGCCGCCGTCACACGTAACGTCACCACCATTGACGAGTTAGCCCAAGAAGTGTTGGCCGCCGCTCAGACTATTCAACAGTTAGAGCAGCAAAGTAATGACATTGGCCAAGTATTAGAAGTGATCGGCGATATAGCCGATCAAACGAACTTGCTTGCTTTAAATGCGGCTATAGAAGCGGCACGCGCCGGTGAGCAGGGGCGGGGCTTTGCAGTGGTGGCCGATGAAGTACGAAGCTTAGCCCAGCGTACTCAGCAATCTACCGGCGAGATAGAAAAAATTGTGCAAAGTATTCAAGGCAGTACCCAAAATGTGGTTCTAGCCATGGAGCGCAATCGCCTTAAAACTGACTCGGCAGTGACTGAAGCCAATACCACGGCGGATCGCTTGGGCGACATTAAAGTCTCAGTAGATGCGATTCACGATATGAATACTCAAGTGGCAGCTGCAGTAGAAGAGCAGTCTCATGTGGCGGAAGATGTTAATCGCAGCATTAATACCATTAGTGATATTGCCGAGCAAAGTGAGCAGTCGGTAGGCCAAACGGCGCAAGCTAGCCAAGAATTAGCGCGCTTAGCCAGCCAACTACAAACCTTAGTAGGGCGTTTTAAGATAATTTAAGTAAAATGCCTCGCCGTGCTCCAGCCGAGTTGTGACTAAGTAACAACTAAGGCGCTAAAAAGCCCCTATGTTGGAGATTCCAATATAGGGGCTTTTTTATATGATTAAGTAAGGCCGTAATAACTGCTGCACATTGACTTGGGCGTTAAGCTTAGCGGCTAATAGATAGAGACCACCGATTTTGCGATGTAGAAATAGTGCATCGGCGGGAGGGGTGTGCCAATAACCTTGCTCTAGGCTGAGTTTAGAGCCGGCGTCGCGAACTTGTATGGCTAAGGTGCTGTTCGCAAAGTCATAAACATCGGGACAACGCACCGGTTCGCAGGCTAATTGCACCATAGCTACCACCGCTTGGCGCTGGCTGGCCTTAATATCTTGGCTAAAAAAGCCAATCTGACTAAGTGCTTGCTCCATGGTTGCCTCGTCATTATTTAGTCCTGCAGTTAATAGCTGACGATAACCTTCACTAATGGTGCTGGGGGAGGTGCGGGTAGCGCCAAAGTCTAATAACACTAAGCGTTGCGACTCGGGTTGATATAAGTAGTTAGCAAAATTAGGATCGGTTTGCACTAACCGAAATTCAAACAACTCTTTAAACAATAATCTAAACAACTGGCTAATAACTGAGTTACGCACTCTTTGGGGTTGCTGTTGCAACTCACTCAATGCCACGCCCTCCATATAAGTCATAGTCAACAAGCGAGAGCTACTTAATTGGCTATCAACACGGGGTAATACAAATTGCGGTTCATCGGCTAACAAGCTGGCAAATTTGGCCAGCTGTTGGGCTTCTAATATATAATCGGCTTCGGCGTGTAATTGGCGCTTAGCTTCATTTAATAATTCTGAATAATCCAGCTGCTCGGGTAATAAACGGCTCATTTTAAGGAGTGTCAGCACATTATCGACGTCGCTGTCGATGCTGGCGCTAACGCCGGGGTATTGCACCTTAATGGCCAATTTTCGACCATCATCTGCATGAGCCAGATGTACCTGACCAATAGAGGCGGCCGCCATCGGCTTAAAACTAAATTGGGCAAAGTGGTGCTGCCAGTTTTCACCTAATTCTTTAGCTAATACTTGGCTTAACTGGCGAGCAGGCATGGGCGTGCCATTAGATTGTAAACGTGACAAAATTAGCGTTAGCTCTGGGGGTAATAAGTCGCCTGCATCCATGGATAAGAGCTGGCCCACCTTCATTGCTGCACCGCGCAACTGCGCTAATTGCTCAGTAATACGACTGGCATTGGCGGGCGTTAATAATAAGTCTTTGGTGCTGGGGCGTTTGCCTCGTGCCCATTGGCGCGCCCCCTCGCCAAGCATGCCCCCACTCACGCGCGCGGCTAGAGAGGCTAAACTGGCCATCCGCCTTAGGCGTCCCTTTGGAATGGGTGAGCCTTTATTGTCAGCAACCGCCATGCAGACTCCTTGATCATTGAAGTGATTTTTTAACGCTTCAGCAAGATTGCCAGTGCCAAGATACGCTGAATTAATGACTGTTAAGTAGACCTTGGCAGTGGCTTTTTGTATTCATATCAAATTTAATAGCAATCTACCTAGACGCTTACGCTGTGTTATTGAATCATTGCGTGCGATGACTGTGCTAATACCTAATCAGACTAAGGATTGTCATGATTTCTATTTATTCCCTTAAACCGCGTTTTCAAAACCTATTGCGCCCCGCAGTGTTGCGCTTAGCGCAGCGGGGTGTCACGGCTAATCAGGTAACGCTGGCCGCCGCCGGGCTCTCTGTGCTGATCGCCTTAGTGGTAGCTTGGCAGGTACATCACCCTTGGGTATTCCTATTAATCCCTATCTGGATGTTGCTGCGCATGGCGCTTAATGCGATTGATGGCATGCTGGCGCGCGAATATGGCCAACAGTCAAGATTGGGGGCTTATTTAAACGAGTTATGCGATCTAGTAGCAGACAGTGCCTTATACTTGCCTTTTGCTTTAGTCGCCGCTGTCCCCCCTTTATTGGTAATAGGGGTAGTGCTCATGGCTGTTTTAGTAGAATACGCTGGTGTGCTGGGCTTGATGGTGGGAGCCTCACGTCGCTACGACGGCCCTATGGGTAAAAGCGACCGCGCCTTTGTGTTTGGTTTATTAGGGTTATTGGTGGCTATTAATGTGTTTGATAGCCGCTGGATAGCGGTGGCATTGTGGCTGGTATTGGCCTTGTTGGCGTACACCCTCTACCACCGAGTGCGCAAAGGCTTGCAAGAAGCGAAGGGCTTAATTTAATAGCGTTTCGTTAGTAGTAAGTTGTTTCTTTCTCTTTATAAAAAGCTGAGATACCCATGCCGCATTCTACTTACATGACGTTGTTTTTGATCTTGGCGTTAGTGCTGGCCACCGCGATTGCGCTTTATAAAAAATATAAATATCCAGAGCGAGATTACCAAGAGCTCATACTACGCACTCAATCTTGGTGGTGGATGATAGGCTTAGTGTTAGCGGCGCTGTATATGGGACAACTGGCGACCACTGTCTTTTTTGGCTTTATTAGTTTCTTAGCGCTAAAAGAATTTTATTCCATTGCTCCCTTGCGAGTAGTGGATCGCCGCTTAGTATTTTGGGCTTATCTCGCTATCCCGGTGCAGTACTATTTTGCCTATATCCAGTGGTATGGCATGTTTATCATTTTTATCCCCGTTTATATGTTCTTATTTTTGCCAATGCGCGCCACCTTAATCGGTGAAACTAAAGGCTATATTAAGGCGAATGCCACTATACAGTGGAGCTTAATGCTGGCGGTATTTACTTTAAGTCATATTGCATATTTAGTGAATCTTGGCCGGTTTCATGAACAAGCAGGCTTTATTGGCTTAGTGCTGTTCTTGTTATTTATTACTCAAAGTAATGATGTCAGCCAGTATGTGTTTGGTAAGCAGTTTGGCAAACATAAAATTATTCCAAAAGTGAGCCCTAATAAAACGTGGCAAGGTTTTATTGGTGGCGTGTTCACCACCAGTGTGCTGGCTATGCTAATGGCGCCTTGGCTAACAATTTTAAGCTGGCAACAAGGCTTAGTTGCGGGATTTTTAATTGCTGTTATGGGCTTTATTGGCGATGTAGTGCTGTCTTCTATTAAAAGGGATCTTGGTATTAAGGACACGGGAACCTTAATTCCGGGGCATGGAGGTTTGCTCGATAGGATGGACAGCTTAATGTATAGCACACCGCTGTTTTTCCATTATTTTTACTACATCACCCAAGACATTGTCGGCTAAGGAAGACGCCATGACTTATCCGTTTAAAAAGCGATTACGCCACCTTGCTCAGCAAAAGTGGCTGAAAATGGCTTTTTTCTTATTTGTTGTTAAACCAACCGTTTTGGTGGCGCTGGGTCTAAATGTCATTAATCGCCAAGCGCTGCCTAGTAAGGGACCAGCGATTCTAGCGGCCAATCACAGCAGCCATTTAGATACCTTGGTACTCATGAGCCTATATCCGCTATCGCAATTACATCGGGTGCGCCCAGTGGCAGCGGCGGATTACTTTATGAAGAATAAGTGGATAGCGTGGTTTTCTATCCATTGCCTCGATATTATCCCCATTGCTCGTGACGGTAAGCTGCCTCGGGAGCAATTACTGGCGGGTTGCTATCAGGCCTTGGCTGATCAGCAAATTATTGTGTTCTTTCCTGAAGGCACCCGCTCATTAACGCAACAGCGGGAGTTTAAATTAAAGCGCGGTATTTATTATTTAACGCAACACTGCCCAACCACTCAAGTGTTCCCTATTATTTTACATGGTTTAGATAAAGCCTTGCCTAAAGGTGAAGCGCTATTAGTGCCATTTAACTGTGATGTTATTGTGGGCGAGGCACTGGCGTTTAATGACGATGTGACTGCGTATCTTGCTGAGTTACGCCAGCGCTATAGTGCCTTATTGAGCTTGCGAATGACGGGCCACAGTGACTAACTTAATCTTGGCTAGGCGCATTGCGCTGTGCAGGATGGCTCGTAAAAGCGCTGGGTTTAGACTGGCCGTCTGAGCGCCGTGCATATTCTTTAGTGGCATTCGCCCACCAAGTTAGTTGACTAAACGTTCGTGCAAAATAGCTCTGCCATTGCTCCTCGTTAACCCCTTCAAGATAAGCGCCATTGGCGTTTAATATAAGTTGTGCGTGCGGAACATGGATCATGGCCGAGACCGGTAAGCAACCTAACTCTGATAAGAAGCTGCGCATATTCACTGCCGCCCGTACGCCACCCCATTGTCCTGCAGAATAGGTAACAATAGCGCAGGGTTTATAAGAAAACAGTGAGCTGCCAAAATGGTTTAGCAAATGCGCTAAGGCGGGGCTCATGCTGTGATTATATTCAGGACTGACCATGACATAGCCATCGGCGTTTTTAATCCGCTCACTAAGTTGTTGTAATGCGGGCGGCGCCTTATCTGCTGAGTAAGCAAAGTGGGGCTTAAACTGTTCACCTAGAGGGTAATCTAGCGGATCAATAACCGTTACCTTATGGCCTGCGGCTGTTAATTGTTGAGCACTGTATAACGCGACGCGCTCACCTAATCGCGCCGGAAATGGCGGTCCACTCGTGCGCACCGAACCTAAAAAAATTAATAAATTCAATGCCATAATAGATTCCTTATGTTACTTATCTCTTCTAATTAATAATCCACTAATCCTAATCTAAATAAATACCAGTTCTAAATAATAGCTAAAACAAAAATGCCCTGTTTATGGCTTTTTATTTATGACAAGAATGTCATTTAGCCGTCAGCCTGTGGTCAGTATAGGCAGCGTATGCTGTGTCTAACAACCGGACGGGCCGGTCACCTAGGATACACATCATGTTAAAAACTTCTGCACTGCTTATTATTGCCGCCACCAGCTTACTGTCTACTCAAGCCGCTGTTGCTAACACGGCTACTAGCAGCTCGCTGGTAAGTAGCGGCGCTTGTTTTAGCGTCCTTAATCAAGGCACAGATGGCGCAAGCCGCTTTGATGCCAAGATGGCCCAGCACCAAGCAAAACGTGCCGGCAGCACGATTGCTGACTGTGTACCTGCAGATATCTTTCTTAATGTGGACAGCCAAGGTACCGATGGCGTAGATCGCTTCGATGCAAAAATGCGTCAAATCAGCGCGACTCACGCTCACAGCGCGCACCAAAATATCGCCAGTGTGCGCCTTAATTTAGCCATTAATGGCACCGATGGTGTGGATCGCTTCGACAGCCGCATGCGTCAACTAGCTACTCGCTAACGAGGTGAGAGCATACTGAACTGGACTCAGTATCGGTATGACGGTGAGTAGACCTTTGTTTTGGCTAAATATTTTTAGAACAATGACTTAAAAAATTGCTCTTATCCAAACTGCTATTAATAAGCTAAGTAGCCGCTCTTATTACGCTCAGGCTGTTGCTACTAAAAAGCCGCCAGTGGAGCACTCCACTGGCGGCTTTGGTTTTTTGGTTAGTGCTGTTAATGCTAGCGTTTAATATTAACGCTTATATTTTAACGAGAATGTTGCTGCGCGCGTTTGCCGCGCAATTTCTTTTTCTTCGGGCCTGTTTCTGTTGGCTTTTGACTCTTTTTATAATGCACTGGCTTAGCTGCTACTTTTTGCTCAGTGTCAGCACTTGGGCGTGCACGACGAGGTTTACCTTGAGGTTGCTTATCACCAGAGCTGGCCAACTCAATGATTGTTTCACTGGCGCGATTAGAACGTCCAGAAATGACTTTTCGCGATAAGCTCTTTAGTAAAGAGGCACGGCTAGTGACTTCAAAGCCAGGCTTTATAATGCGCTGGATCTCGGTGCCAATGAGCTTTTGGATACGCTCTAGGGATTGCTCTTCTTCACGGCTAACAAACGACAGGGCGGTGCCACGAGCGCCCGCACGGCCGGTACGCCCAATACGATGCACATAATCTTCTGCTAAATAGGGCAAATTAAAGTTAACTACATAATCTAAGCCTTGGATATCTAAGCCGCGGGCGGCGACTTCCGTGGCTATTAACACTTGAATTTTTGCGGCTTTAAAATCGGCAATGGCGCGACGACGTGAACCTTGGCTCTTATCGCCATGGCATACGCCTGCAGCAACTTTACTCTTTTTTAACCCTGCTAAGAGTCGATCCGCTTGCTCTTTAGTGCTCGTAAACACTAACACCTGAAACCAGTTATGCTCGGCTAACAGCGCTTCAAATAATTCAATTTTGCGGCTTTCTTCTACCGGATACACCACGTGAGTCACGGTTTCGGCGGTACTATTGATTTTAGCTACCCGGATCTGCTGATGATCATGCAAAATTTTATGGGATAGCTCATTCACTGCAGGAGAAGTGGTGGCAGAAAACAATAAGGTTTGGCGCTTCTTGGCGGTCAGTTGTATTAATTTAAGCACATCATTGATAAAGCCCATATCTAACATACGGTCCGCTTCATCGAGTACGACAAATTCGACATCGCTTAAGGTTAAGTTGCCAAGCGTTAAGTGCTCCATTAAGCGCCCAGGAGTACTGATTACCAAGTCTACGCCTGCCTTTAACTTATTGGCTTGGCCACCCATTTTTACACCCCCATAGAGAGCGGTGACGCTAATAGGTAAAAACTGGGCATAGTCACTAATCGAGTCGCCAAGCTGTTCGGCAAGCTCACGGGTGGGCGTTAATATCAGGGTGCGTGGGCGGCGCGCTAGCGTTTGTTTTGGGTTATCTAGCATGCGCTGCAATACTGGCACCGCAAAGGCGGCAGTTTTGCCAGTGCCGGTTTGCGCCGTTACTTGTAAGTCTTTACCGCGCCGTGCGGGCACTATGGCCAGCTCTTGTACGGCCGTCATTGCACTGTAGCCACAGGCCACTAAGGCACGTTGTAGCTCGGGGGCTAAATCTAAAGATGAAAATTGCATAAGAGATCCTCTGTAGAGTCGCTACAGTCAAAAAACGAGGCCAGAATATACAGTATTTTGCCCTGACATGAGAGGTTTGATTAACAATTTGACGAATTTTTGTTCACTTAAGTGGGCGAGCACCGATTAAAGCGCGATAAGCTTAACAATCGCATGTGCTAAAGAAAACAATTACACTGCGCTTCGTTATGTTGCTTATCTTCTTTCGTTGCAGGTTTACATGTCTTATCAGTGTCCGCTTTGTCATTTGGCTCTTACTCCTCGGGTAGGTGGGTTAGAGTGCGAAAATAACCACCAATTTGATCGCGCTAAAGAAGGCTACGTTAACCTAATGCCGGTGCAGCATAAACGCTCTAAAGAGCCGGGCGATAATGTGGAGATGATGCAGGCGCGCCGACGGTTTTTAGCCACAGAGCATTATCATCCGCTGCGCCAAGCTGTAGTCGATTTGTGTTTGCACTACACCCAACATACGCCTCGTCAAATACTAGATATTGGTTGTGGTGAAGGGTACTACACCGCTTTTCTGGCAAATGCACTCATGGCGCAGTCACAGTGTGCCACTTGTTATGGCTTAGATATTTCAAAAGTTGCAATTCGTTATGCTGCAAAGCGATATAGCTCGCCTCATATGCAGTTCTGTGTGGCTTCTAGTCAGCGCTTACCTTTTGCCGATCACAGCCTGAATGCCATTGTCCGCATTTATGCCCCCTGCGAGGCGCTAGAGCTGGCGCGAGTATTAAACAAACAAGGGGTGGTTATCACAGTCACGCCCGCCGCGCGCCACCTTTACCAGCTTAAAGAGCTGATTTATGAAAACGTGCACTTGCACGATGAAACAAGTGAAGAGCTAGCCGGATTTGCGCTAATAGCAGCAACTAAGCTGACTTACGACATGGCATTAACCGGTGAGCAAGCTGATGACCTCTTACAAATGACCCCGTTTGCTTGGAAGGCCAGCCTTGAGGTGCGCCAAGCGTTAACCGCTATGGCGGAGCTAAAATGTGACGCCGATTTTATGTTACGGGTTTATCAAAAAATAAGTCACTAGTGGTGGGGGTATTAATTAAATGTTTATTTGATACTCCTATTTAATATGAATAATAAGTTTTTTTATTATTCATAAATATTTTTTTATTCAGTACTCTCTTTATTAAACAGCAGTTTAAGTAACAGTAGCCTAAGCTCCAACGGCTTCATTAACTTACGGTACAGCTTAGTTTATTTATTAATGGTAATATAAGTCGTTGCCTTATGAAGTTAGGCACTCTCACTTCTAATAATTAAGTGCTATATAAGCGTGATAGTTAATAGCAGCCAGGGTTTACTAGTAGTGACTAGGAGAATAGCTTTCTTACTTTATTATATTGGTTTAACACTATGAACAACGCTGTTCTTGAAGATGACTATGCCGACCATGAAGAGTTACGGCTAGCGGCGCTTGCTGCCTATGACATACTCGACACGCCTCCTGAAGCCGCCTTTGATGCTATTACTGAAATCGCGGCTTTGATTTGTGATGCGCCCATTGCGGTTATTAATTTTATTGACCGCGACCGACAATGGTTTAAATCGGTACTGGGTTTGGATGTGCGACAGACGCCCTTAAATATCTCTATCTGTGTGCACGCCATTACGCAGCCAGATTTATTTATTGTACCTGACACCCGCCTAGACGCGCGCTTTACCGATAATCCGCTGGTAAGGGGTGAGCCTTATTTGCGTTTTTATGCAGGCGCGCTACTAAGAAGTGAAACGGGCTACCCTATCGGCACCTTGTGCGTGCTGGACTACCAACCCCGAGAGCTCAATGAAAAGCAGTTATCGGCGCTAACGGCTCTCGCGGGTCAAGTCATGACACAGCTGGAGTTACTCAGAGCGCATAGTAAGCAGGCAAGCCTCATTCAAGAGCTGCAAGCGGCTCAAGCTGAGCTGCTTGCCCTCGCTTCTACCGACTCTTTATCGGGCTTATTAAATCGGCGCGCCTTTGAAGAATGCTTAGAAAACGAATTACTTCGGCTTAAACGTAATGAACAAAGTGCCGCCTTAATAATGATCGACTTTGATCACTTTAAGAGTATTAACGACCAGTTTGGCCATGCGGCCGGAGACTGTGTTATTCGTAATTTTGCCGAACTCTGTCATCAAGTATTTCGCCAAACAGATGTGATCAGTCGCTGGGGAGGAGAAGAGTTTGTGGTGCTATTACCTAATACTTCTCAAGCCCAGGCGCTGGAAGCGGCTGAGCGCTTACAGCAGCTATTAAAAAATCAGCCTATCTTAGAGCTAAAGCAGCAAGCCATTTTTATGACAGTCAGTATTGGCATTAGTACGTTAACGGCCAGCTGTGAGTTGGAGGCGAGTTTACGAGGTGTTGATCAACTTTTATATTTAGCAAAAGCACAGGGGCGTAACTGTACTGTATGTGCCTAATAGCGTTTCGCGAACAGGTAAAAGTTTCGTAAATCGCTAAAATTCAGCTATGTTAGTAAAGTGTAACAACAATGAAAGTTACTATAAAACTTATCAATACTTTGCTAATAAAGAAGGAGCAGATAATGGCTAACGTGAACAGCGATCATACTAAAGAGTGTGCTTTTGAAGGCTGTCATTGCAAAATTCAAGAAGCAGAGCATCCTGTTACCACCGCACAAGGCGTTTTTTGCTGCCAAGGCTGTGCTCAAGGTACTGGCTGTGAACATTCCAGTTGTAACTGCGCCCAGTAATAAAAGCAACGATGGCGGTTATCCGCCATCTTGCTCTTATGCCCTTTGTTATTAAGAAAGCTTACCCTCTTATTTTTTATTGAATAGCTAATAGCTCCACTTCAAAAATCAATAACGAGCCTGGTGGTATTTGACCGGCCCCAGCGTTGCCATACGCCAGTCGCGAAGGGATAAAAAACCTAAACTTGTCACCCACCACCATTAACTGTAGCCCTTCGGTCCAGCCTGAGATCACTCGATTTAGGGGAAAGCTGATAGCTTCACCACGCTCTACTGAGCTGTCAAACACAGTGCCATCCAGTAAAGTACCATGATAATGCACAGTTACTGTCGACTTAGCGCTAGGATGCTCGCTACCTTCGCCCTTTGCTAGCACTTGGTACTGCAAGCCAGAAGCGGTTTCTATAATTTCGGCATTTTCCTTGTTTTGTGCTAGTTGTGCTTTACCCGCATTAATATTTTCGATAGCAATTTTTTTATTATTTGAATTTTTTATAAAATAAAATGCAGCCAATATGATAATGACGGCGATAAGAACAAATTTCATTAGGGATCCTATTAGTATTAAAAATAATATGGTTGGAACAAGGGAAGATAGCGCTTACGCTTCCTGTAAATAAAAGGCGGCGTTTAAGTTATAATTGAGTGACTAATTCTAACTGCTTAGCGCCCATACCACCAGTTACGACTAGAATGATTTACTGCAATTTAATGCTAAAAAGTGCTGAGTATTCACGAGAAATGTTAGGCATTTTTTACCTATTTAATGCTATCTTTTCAGTTGCTTAACATTCATAAAGCGCGCTGCGAGCTGAGTAAGTAGCCTCTTTGTCTTGTTATACCTGTCTCAGTATAGAAAACACGGCGTTGCTGCTCGAGCTATGATAAAAAATATCTCTTCTAAGTTAACTGAATGCTCAATATTTAGAACGATTTAAGCACTATGTAGTCAATAAGAGGATATTAATCATCGCATTGGAGAAAAAAATGAATACTCGCAGCTTACTCGATCAACTTCTCAGCTCAGGTAAAGAATTACTTCAAACCCAGCATACAGCACAGTCCCACCAAACCCATCAGGCAGGTTCAACCCAGTCAAATACAGATATAAGTAGCCTGCTTGGAAATATTGGGGGAGGAGCCTTAGGTGGCGGTATGATCAGCTTACTGATGTCGAGTAAAAAAGCACGCAAGGTGGGCGGTAACGTTGCTACTTATGGCGGTCTGGCCGGGCTAGGGTTCTTGGCATATAAGGCTTATAGCAATTGGCAAAATAATAATATTAATCAAGCACAGCCCCCTCAGCATCAACCGCAGACGGTAGATCGAGTTTCACAGACTGCTGTGGAAATGCATAGCCAAGCTATTCTTCGCGCAATTATTAGTGCTGCCAAGGCAGATGGTCACATAGACGAGCGAGAGCAGCAGTTAATTGATGATGCTATCGCTAAACTCACTAATGAGCCACAGCTACAATTATGGTTTCAACAAGAAATGCAAAAACCTGTGGACCCCACGGCCTTGGCTCGTGAGGCTAAAAGCTCAGAAATTGCCGCAGAGATGTATCTCGCCAGCATTCTCGTCATGGATGAGGAAAATTATATGGAGCGAGCTTATCTTGATGAACTTGCTCGTCAATTACAACTGGCCCCAGAGCTGAAAAAAGAGTTGGAAACCCAAGCAATAGCGCACCTGCGTTGATACGGCTTCATTAAGCTTCCAATCACCGTGGGTTTCTCTATGAGGCTTTATGTGAGATAAAATTCACTCTGTTAACTTTGCTTAGGCTCGTAGAATGAATAAAAACATGAGCCAAAAAATAATTAACTTAGCTATTTTTTGGCTTTAAACGGGTCTGAGTATTGTAAGATAATAAAATTCACCACCGACAGTATTATCGCTATTTCATAGCGCCCATACGCGACTGAAATGCCAATCGCTGCCGTATTCCATAAGCTAGCTGCCGTCGCCGTGCCTTTAACGGTATTCTCACCTTTAAAAATCGCCCCACCACCAATAAAGCCCATACCGGTAATAATAGCGTACATGATCCTAGCCTCAGGCTCCGAGCCGTGATAAATGTCGACGGCCACTAACATGAAAGCGCAGGATGCAATACTCACCAAGGGAAACGTTCTCAACCCAGCTCCTTTGTCTTTCATTTCACGATTGAGAGCAATCGGCAGTGAAAGTATAAAAGCAATGCTTAGTTGAATCAGATGATATATCAATAGGTTTAGGTTTAAATCAAACTCAAACATGGCTGATTATTCTCTGTAAAAAGAAATGTTAAAGAGTGTAGTTTTTTGAAAAAATAACACAATATTCTCCAGTTACTGTTATTCAGTCGGACTGCTACAGTATGAAAAATGGTTTTTTATGTTTTATGGGTCAACTTTCTAAAGAGGCTTTATTGCCGTGTACCTTGTTAACAATAGTAATAATCGCCACTGCTATAATGCCTACCATTAAACCTACTATCGCGTTTAAAAACATGGTGATTATATTTTCAAATATACCGGACAAGTGCGCTAAATCTTCGACCTCATGATGCAAAAAACCTATCCCATGAACTAATATCCCGCCGCCTACTAAAAACATCGCTAATGTCCCAGCAACTGACAAAATTTTCATCAGTTTTGGTGCTGCAGACATTAGAAATTCGCCTACTAGATGCTTAACCCTCCCTCCTTGCTTGATTAGGTGTAAACCTAAATCATCCATTTTGACAATACCTGCGACTAAGCCATAAACACCCACAGTGATACTAATAGCAATAATGGCAAGCACTAATCTTTTTTCTAGAAGCGTCGCTCCTACTGCCGAGCCAAGGGCAATAACAATAATTTCGGCTGATAAGATAAAGTCAGTGCGTATCGCCCCTTTAATTTTCTTCTTTTCAAAAGCTACTAAATCGACAGTGTTGTCAGCATTGGCACGTAGGCGAGCGGTTTGTTTTTTATCCTCATGCAAAATATGTGGCCAAAACTTATGAATTACTTTTTCAGCTCCCTCATACGCTAAGTAAACTCCCCCACACATTAACAAAAGGTTGACAAGAGGAGGGTAAATCATACTAATGAGCAGCGCTGATGGTACGAGAATAAGTTTGTTAACGAATGAGCCTTTAGCCACAGCCCAAACCACTGGTAGCTCACGGTCGGCTTTAACACCTGAGACTTGTTCTGCATTCAATGCTAAATCATCGCCCAACACCCCTGCAGTTTTTTTTGCGGCAACCTTAGTCATAAGCGAAACATCATCTAATATCACACTGATGTCATCAAGTAAGGTTAATAAACTAGTTCCTGCCATACGCACTCTTGCGTGTCTATTTGTATCAATGACTTGATACACTCTTGAGTATCTATATTTTATATCGCGAGCTCTACTCACTAGACACTCGTTTGCTAACTTAAGAGACTAGATTTTTTATTGTATTAGCATTATAGACAGCAGGGAGCAGAGAAAGAATATGCTCTTTTCTCAAGCTTAGAGTGTATTTAGTAAACTTTTATCACGATTAATGCGCTAAAATTAGCTAGGCTTTCAGCCTTCCATCGCGCGCGCCTTGCTAAATATGGCCTTTAGAAAAACTTTTTTCTCTCAGAGCTACAAAACCTTTGGGACATCATCCACTCACTCCCGTAACAGCTACACGAGAATTATTCGATCGTAATTTTACTGTTTATATAATATTCAGAGTACCGAAAAGCAAACAGTCAGAAATGTGTATAATTAATTATTTTTTGTGCAAAACAGAGAAGCTTTCGGAAAAATGGGGAAGGGTGGTAAAAAGAAAATATTTATTTTGGCTATAGAAAGCCAGCGAACTAACCGCTTACTTGAGTCATTGCTTAGCCAAGAATCGCAGGCAACAAAAAAGGGTTAGCAGATATTAACCTGCTAACCCTTGCTGTATATGGTGGCCCCTCCCAGACTTGAACTGGGGACCTAACGATTATGAGTCGTGTGCTCTAACCAACTGAGCTAAGGGGCCAAAAGTGGGGTGATTATAGGTAAAGTGGCTGAGCCTGTCTAGTCAGCTTATTCAATATCCGTTTGATTTTTAAACACTTGGTCTGTTTAAAATTCAAATTGCTAGCTAAAGCCTATCAAGCAGATGAGAGCTAATAAAAAGGGCGCCTAAGCGCCCTTTATTGCTGTAACTTCTGACTTACTCGTCGAGGAAGCTACGCAGCACTTCTGAGCGACTGGGGTGGCGTAATTTACGCAGCGCCTTCGCTTCAATTTGGCGAATCCGCTCACGCGTTACGTCAAACTGTTTACCCACTTCTTCCAGCGTGTGATCGGTATTCATATCAATACCAAAACGCATGCGCAGTACCTTAGCTTCACGGGCGGTCAGGCCAGAGAGCACATCTTTGGTGGCATTGCGCAAGCTCTCACTGGTCGCTTGGTCAGCCGGCAGCGACAAAGTGGTATCTTCGATAAAATCGCCTAAGTGAGAGTCTTCATCATCACCAATGGGCGTTTCCATGGAAATCGGCTCTTTGGCAATCTTCAGCACTTTACGAATTTTATCTTCAGGCATCACCATGCGATGAGCCAGCTCTTCTGGTGTTGGCTCACGACCCATTTCTTGCAGCATTTGGCGTGATACACGGTTGAGCTTATTAATGGTCTCAATCATGTGCACCGGAATACGAATGGTACGCGCTTGGTCAGCAATAGAGCGGGTGATCGCTTGGCGGATCCACCAAGTGGCGTAAGTAGAAAACTTATAACCACGACGGTATTCAAACTTATCTACCGCTTTCATCAAGCCGATATTACCTTCTTGAATTAAGTCCAAGAACTGTAACCCGCGGTTGGTGTATTTTTTAGCGATAGAAATAACTAAACGCAAGTTAGCTTCTACCATCTCTTTCTTAGCACGGCGGGCTTTGGCCTCACCAATACTCATACGACGGTTAATATCTTTAATTTGCGTAATGGTTAAGTCTGCTTCTTCTTCAACTTGCTTAAGCTTACCAATAGAGCGCAGCACATCTTCTGCCACTTCGCTTAAGCGCACTGCCCACGCGGTTTTGCCAGCAGCCACTAAGCTATTAAACCACTCTGGGTTAGCTTCATCTTTAGAAAACGCTTGCACGAAGGTTTTCTTTGGCATCTTGCATTGCTCAACACACAGTTTAAGGATCAAGCGCTCTTGCACACGAACCCGTACCATAGTGTCACGCATGGCATTTACTAAGCGGTCAAACTGCTTAGGGATCAGGCGAAACTCACGGAAAATATAAGCCAGTTCGGCTATTTCTTTTGCCGCTTCAGCAGACGTTCGACCTTTACTGTCAATAACCCCCCGCATTTTTTCATACTGCTCACGCAATACGCCAAATTTTTCACGGGCTAATTCAGGATCAGGGCCGGTATCAACTTCTTCTTCGTCTTCTTTATCTTCGTCGTCTTCGTCTTCTTCTTTATCTTCTTCGCTTAGCTCAGAACCAATATGCGTGGCCGTAGGGGCGGGCGGCTCTTCTGCATCTGGGTCGAGAAAGCCGGTGATAATATCACTAAGCTTAATATCGCCTGCTTCAAAGCGGTCGAACTGATCTAATAATGTAGTGATAGTCGCGGGGTATTCAGATACCGAGCTTTGCACTTGATTAATGCCGTCTTCAATACGTTTAGCGATTTCAATTTCGCCTTCACGTGTTAACAGCTCCACCGTACCCATTTCGCGCATATACATACGCACTGGGTCTGTGGTGCGACCAATTTCTGACTCAACGGAAGCGAGCGCTTGCGCGGCGGCTTCGGCTGCATCTTCATCGGCCGAGGTTTCAGACATCATAAGATCATCGGCATCGGGGGCGGTTTCTACCACCTGAATACCCATGTCATTGATCATTTGAATAATATCTTCAATTTGATCTGAGTCGACAATGTCTTGTGGAAGGTGATCGTTGACCTCGGCATAAGTCAGGTAGCCCTGTTCTTTACCTTTGGCAACGAGAAGTTTAAGCTGCGACTGTGGGGTCTGCTCCATAAAACTCATCCGATTAAATCTTGCAAGAAAGTGTAAGCAATGAGGCACACTCATCTTTCAATGTGACGCACAAATAGCCGATTTTAACAAAATTTAGTCAACGCTGCAGGCGTTGATGTGCTTGCCAACACGCCCTGCCATATAGTCGGTGAGTGTGTTGTAGCTTTCTTGGGTCTAATTACCCATAAATGGCCGTATTTCAGGCTTAGTTTTCTATATTGGGGCGTAAACGCCCATTTTCAATGTTCAGTGTCTGCTGGCTTTAGTTTCACTTAGCAACAGTATTAATTCTTGTTTTTCTGCAGTAGATAGACCGCCTTGGCTGCTTTTTTGTTGCAGCGCTTCGATACGACTCGAAAAATAATCCTCGATTAATACCGCAAAGGTGTCTTTTAACTCCTGCTCAATGAGATCTCCTGCAAAAAGTTCATCGCTCATGGCTAATCGCGCCAGTGCGGGCCCTGAGGAATGATCACGCCAATGTTCGAGCAATTGGGCGGTGGTCATCGAAGGTTGGGCTTGAACTTGTACCAATAGGGTTTGCAATAAATCTATGCCCGGTAAAGGCAACATGGCCACCTCTTGGGTGTCAGTTGTCGATAAACGGGCAGCGGCAGCCGGATATTGTAGCACAAGAGCAATAGCTCGGCGAATAGGCGTCAACTTAATCTTTTTCTTATTAGGGCGCGCAGCCTCAGTTGCGGCCTTCGCCTCTGGCTGTAAACGGCTAAATAGCTCACGGACGCGGCGTTCGTTTTCGCCCCAATTAAGTTGGCGTGAAAGCTGGGTGATCAGTCCTTCACGAGTAAAGCCCTCAGGTACTTTCACGATAGCAGCCGCCGCTTGATTAGCTAACTCATGTTGGCCTGCATCGCCACTCATGGCTTCTTGGCTCAGGCGCTCAAACAAAAAGTCGCCAAAATCTTGTGCGTTATCTAAGAGCTGACTAAAGTCATCGGCTCCTAATTTACGCACTAAGCTGTCGGGGTCTTCGCCATCGGGTACAAACACAAACTTAAGGCTGCGCCCATCTTGTAACAGCGGCAGGGCATTTTCTAAGGCGCGCCAAGCCGCATCTCGCCCAGCGCGGTCGCCGTCATAGCAACAAATCACTTCGCGGGTGGTGCGAAATAAGAGCTGTAAATGCTCAGGCGTGGTGGCGGTGCCTAAGCTTGCTACTGCATAATCGATACCAAATTGGGCTAAGGCCACCACATCCATATAGCCTTCAACAATTAAAATGCGCTCGGGGCTGCGCTGTGCTTGGCGCACTTCATAAAGGCCATAAAGCTCACGACCTTTATGAAATACTGGCGTTTCAGGCGAGTTTAAATACTTAGGCGTGCCATCACCAAGCACTCGCCCACCAAAGCCAATGACTCGTCCACGGCGGTCGTGAATAGGGAACATAATGCGATCCCGAAACCGGTCGTATACTCGGCCATTGTCATTTTTTATTAGCATGCCGCCATCAATCAACTGACTTTCGGTCTCGCTATTGCTCGCAAATTGGCGTTTTACGCTATCCCACTCGTCAGGCACATACCCAATATTAAAACGCTTAACGACTTCACCACTTAAGCCGCGGTTTTTTAAATATTGAATGGCAGTATTAGATTGGCGTAAGTGATGTTGATAAAACCGACTAATGTCAGTTAATTGCTGATATAAATCTTGGCGTACGGCCTTGGCCGCCGCTTGTTGCTGCGGTGTTTGCGAAGAATGGCTATTTTCGCGAGGCACCGTCAAGCCATGCATGCCTGCTAGCTCATCAATAGCATCAAGAAACTCAAGGCCATCGTATTCCATTAAAAAACCCAGCACAGTGCCATGAGCGCCACAGCCAAAACAGTGATAAAACTGTTTTTCGTGACTCACGGTAAAGGAGGGGGATTTTTCATTATGGAACGGACAGCAGGCTTGATAGTTTTTGCCCGCTTTTTTTAGCTTCACCCGCTGATCGATAAGATCGACTATATCGGTTCTGGCCAATAAGTCGTCGATAAAAGATTGAGGGATTCTGCCTGACATTATTCACCGGTATAAAAAAACAAAGCCGTGCATCACGAAGAGGCACGGCCCGTTGGAAAGATAATGCGTAAACCTTAAGCTAGTTTAGCTTTAATGCTCGCGCTCACCTTACCCATATCTGCACGCCCCTGGGTATGCGGTTTTAATGCCGCCATCACTTTGCCCATATCTTGCATACCGGTAGCGCCAGTGTCGGCGATGGCATTATTAAGCAAAGTTTCCAGTTCGTCTGCGCTTAGCGGTTGCGGCAGGAATTCCTGCAGCACCACGATCTCTTGAAGCTC
This sequence comes from Oceanisphaera avium, assembly GCF_002157875.1. Taxonomy (NCBI): domain Bacteria; kingdom Pseudomonadati; phylum Pseudomonadota; class Gammaproteobacteria; order Aeromonadales; family Aeromonadaceae; genus Oceanisphaera; species Oceanisphaera avium. The sequence continues at coordinate 1,821,406 of NZ_CP021376.1, read as the reverse complement.
ACCATCAGCTAATTCTTGACGGCCCGCTTGCTCATATTGAGTGGCGGCGTCTTTGCGCTGTTTTACCATTTTGGTAACTATGGTGATGACATCGTCATCGTTCAAGGTTTCGCGGCTGTCTAGCTCTTTTTGATTGATCTCTGCCAGCAGCATTCTCAAAGTACTAAGGCGCGCCTTATCTTTGGCACGCATAGCTAACTTTTGCTGTTCAGACAATTGGTCTTTTAAGGACATAAGATCAAAAAATCTTAATACAGACGGGTGCGACGTGCGTTTTCACGAGACAGCTTTTTAGCGTGACGCTTAACAGCGGCCGCTTTAGCGCGCTTGCGCTCGGTGGTTGGCTTTTCGTAGTGCTCACGACGACGCACTTCAGACAGAACACCGGCCTTCTCGCATGAACGCTTAAAGCGTCGTAAAGCTACATCGAAGGGCTCGTTTTCACGTACTTTAATTACTGGCATGTGCCTCTCACCTCGGTTAACTGGTTTTTTATTAAACCAGTCTGACTATAAAATGGTGCGAAATTCTACTCCGAAGCCTTACCTAAAGTAAAGTCCGAAGGCACTCCGCTGGTTAAAAAACCACTAGAAGTGTAACATAAGCCCCTCTTGTTCAATAGTCCAGCGATAAGACCCCATGCGTGTATTAGGTATAGAAACTTCCTGTGATGAAACTGGCATTGCCATTTATGATGAACAGCTTGGCATTATGGCTCACCAACTCTACAGCCAAGTGGCCTTACATGCGGATTATGGCGGCGTGGTACCCGAGCTGGCCAGTCGCGACCATATTCGCAAAACCATTCCCTTAATTGACGCCGCCCTGCGCGAAGCAGGCTGTACTAAAGACGACATTGACGGCGTGGCCTTTACTGCAGGCCCTGGCTTAATGGGCGCGCTATTAGTGGGCGCCACCATAGGGCGCAGCCTTGCCTTTGCTTGGGATAAGCCTGCGGTCGCTGTGCATCATATGGAAGGCCACTTACTAGCGCCTATGTTAGAAGAGCGGGCGCCGGCGTTTCCTTTTGTGGCGCTATTAGTATCCGGTGGTCATACGCTTTTGGTGCGGGTGGATGGCATTGGCCGCTATGAAATATTGGGCGAGTCGGTAGACGATGCCGCTGGTGAAGCCTTTGATAAAACGGCCAAATTAATGGGCCTAGATTATCCAGGCGGCCCAAGACTAGCCAAGTTAGCCGAACAGGGTGAGGCTAATCGATTTAAGTTTCCGCGTCCCATGACGGATAAACCCGGCCTTGATTTTAGCTTCTCCGGCTTAAAAACCGCCACCGCGACTGCCATTGCCAACGAAACCAAACTTGCCGCTAATGGCCCAGTTGATGAACAAACCCGCGCCGATATCGCTCATGCCTTTCAGCAAGCGGTAGTCGATACCTTGGCCATTAAGTGTAAACGGGCGTTATTGCACACGGGGCTAAATCGCTTAGTGGTCGCGGGCGGCGTGAGTGCCAATGTGTCGTTGCGAGCGCAACTGAGTGAATTAATGGCCAGTTTAAAGGGTGAGGCGTTTTACCCGCGTAATGAGTATTGCACCGACAATGGTGCCATGATCGCCTTTGCCGGCTTACAGCGCTTAAAAGCCGGTGACGTTGAGCCGCTCGCGGTGCGCGCGCGGCCACGCTGGCCACTCGATGAGTTAACGGCGGTAGATTAAGGGCAGTGAAGAGGAAAGTGGGAAGGGTGCTAAGCTACACCAAGGACGGTGTTGCTAGGGATGTCGTTCTGTTGCTCCTCACCTAATTACTCTTTACTGCTTTTATCTTCACGCTTTGACCTATCGATAATGGGCGTTTCTTGCTTATGGTAAAGGCGCGTAATATTGGCGTGATGGCGCAAAATAATTAAACAAGACAAGAGTGCCACCGAGAGCGTGTATTCAGGCTTGATAAAATACACATACAAAGGCGCCACTAATGCAGTCAGTAATGAGGCTAAAGAGGAGTAGCCAAACAAGCCTAAACAAATTAGCCAAGTCAGCACCATCAAGGCTGCCATGTCCATGCCTAGGGGCAACATAGTGCCAAGGGCAGTGGCTACGGCCTTGCCGCCTTTAAAGTGAAAGAATAGCGGAAACATATGGCCTAAGCAGGCCGCCATGCCAATAAAAGCTAAATAGAGCGGGCCGATATTTAAATACCACGCCATATATACCGGCAAAGTGCCTTTCATCATATCCAGTAATAATACCCACACCGCAGCGCTACGATGGCCTGTGCGCAATACATTGGTGGCGCCTGGGTTACCCGAGCCATGACTACGAGGATCTGGCAAGCCATAAAGGCGCGAGATCAGCACGGCACTGGAGATGGAACCCCCCAAGTAGGCAAGTACTATCATAAAAAAGATGAGGGCCGTCATCGCGGTTTATACCTCGGGTTCAATCCGTTATTATGCACGCTTAAACCGAGTTAAAAATAAGCAAAAAATCGTTTATCTTTAGCTCGATCCTAATGTAGTTCAGCTTAACAGAAGATTGAGACGATGGATAAAGTGTTTGTAGAAGGTCTAGAAGTGCTGACCACAATCGGCGTTTATGACTGGGAAAAGGACATTAAACAAAAGCTGCGTTTTGACCTAGAGATGGGGTTTAACACCGCGCCTGCTGCTAAAGAAGATGACATTAACAAGGCGCTGGATTATGCCACTTTGTCCCAAGTGGTGACTGAGTTTGTTGCTGCTCATCAGTTTGAATTACTTGAAACTATGGCCGAGCGTGTCGCCGAGCTGATATTTGCGCGCTTTGCTGTACAGTTTGTAAAAGTACGCCTCACTAAGCCTAATGCGATAGTCAATGCCCAAGGCGTGGGTGTGGAGATTTTAAGAACTCGCAAAGTATAAGCAGCAGTAACGCCTTGTAGTGCATGGTCATTAAATTCTCATCTGTTTGGATTATGGTGCCATGATGGGCAATGAGAATAATCAGCTGAAAAGACACGCGATTTTATTGGCTTAAATCCAAGGCTTTACTGAGTGTTTAGCTACTTTTAGCTCGGCTCAGTAAATTTTTATTCCTCTTCGGTTAACCAGCTTTGTAACTGGGCTAGGCGGGCGTGTTTAATGGCCTCACCAATGGCGGAGCCACTAACACCTTGTGCCACAAAAGGAGCGGCGTTAATGGTTTGCAATTGGGTAAACCAGTGCCATAACTGCGCTCTTTGTGGGTAAGGCGTACTAGGCGCGCTTGCTTGCCAATCGGCGTGGGCGCAGCACAGTAGTTTTTCAAAACGTGTTGGCCGCCGCCAGCTGTCAGTTTCTTGGAATAAGGCCAATATGGTGTCGGCCTGAGCCAGTGTGGGCTCACGCAGTGCATGCAGGGCACCATGCCAACGGCTGGCTAAAAGCGCCAACTGTTTGTGCTCAGTCGGCACCTTGTTGCGCTCACACAGGGTGGTGATACGCGCTTCATCCAGATGCAATACTAAGCTCGCAAAGCGACAAGCAATATCCTCGCTAAGCTGTGCGCATTGCCAAAGGGCGGCTAGGCTGTGATTTTTTTCTTGAGTCGCTAATAAATTAGCTAATTCTGGAAAGAGCGCGGTTAAGCCATCACAGGCTAACAAAGCTTCAAAGAACACTTGCGGCTCGGTACATGCGAGTGCCTTTTCGGTTTCTTGCCATACCCGCTCGGGCGTAAGGGTAGTTAATTCCTGACTATGAGCAATGCGGCGCATAAGCTCAAGGGTGCTGTTAGCGATATTAAAACCAAGCGGCGCAAACCGCGCAGCAAAGCGAGCTACCCTTACTACCCGCAGTGGGTCTTCACAAAAAGCATCAGAGATATGGCGTAAAGTGCGTGCCTGAAGATCTATTTGGCCACCGTAAGGGTCGTAGAGATGGCCGGCTTCATCTTGAGCCATGGCATTAATAGTGAGATCACGTCGGCTCAAGTCTTCTTCTAAGGTGATATCAGGCCCAAAATCGCAAATAAAACCGGTATAACCTTGGCCGGCTTTGCGCTCAGTGCGCGCCAGTGCATACTCAGCTTTAGTAGTAGGATGCAAAAAGACAGGGAAATCATTTCCCACCTGCTGATAGCCCAAAGCTAATAATTGCTCAGGATGCGCGCCTACTACCACATAGTCTTTGTCATAAACGGGCAGCCCTAATAAGGCATCGCGCACTGCACCACCGACTAAATAAATCTCCACGATAATTCCTTATAGAAAACGCCGTTTATGGCTAAAGCAGCCAGTTATTGGTCGAGAGGGGCATACACGCGCGGTGGCTGCTGATAAGGCAAGTGTATTAAGTTGAGCCGATAGCGCCGAGCTTGCTCTACCGCTAATTGGGTAGGCGCACTGAGTGTGAGCAAAGTCGGATTATTACTGCGTACCATCTTAAAAATCAATTCTATGCTACAGCGGCTAGTGACCAAGATTAAGCCTGGGTGCGGCTGCGCTTTTTGCTGCCAGCCTAATAGTTTATCTAGGGCATTATGGCGTCCCACATCTTCACTGGCGTGTTGGATCTGTCCGGCGCTATCAATAAAAAAAGCCGCATGCAGTGCGCCACACTGTTGATTTAAACGTTGCCACTTGGGCAGTTGCTCTCGTAACCCGAGTAATAGCTGGGTATCGGGTAAGGGGCTGCTTGGCAAAGGCGATAACATGGGCAGGGCTGCCGCTAGTGATTCAATGCCGCAGATACCACAACCGGTACGCCCTGCTAAATTGCGCTTTTGAGCAAGCCAAGGTTGGTGGCGGCGGTTAGCTAAGGTAACGTCGGCGATAATGGCGTTATCTTGGCGGATAAAATCGAAGTCGTGAATGTCTCTATGATGCTCAATGATGCCCTCGGTAAGTAAAAAGCCGATAATAAAGGCTTCTAGCTGGTAAGGACTCACCATCATTACTGCATGATTAACCCCATTGAGGGTAATGGCTAAAGGAACTTCGGTCGCAAGCCGATAGTGGGTACCAGATAGGGTGCGAACACTTTGGCTGGGCGCCAACTCCTCCCAATTAGCCTCGTCCATTATTTATTCCTATGTGGCTAAAGCACTTAATGATATTGCGGCGATTAACTTGCTGAGCTGATGGCGGAAAGTAGTAGGAGTCGAACCTACCTAGGAGTGTCTAACACCCCCAACTGGGTTTGAAGCCCAGCCGCACCACCGGATACGATTACTTTCCTTTTTAAGCTCTCTCAGCACTCTCTCTTTACAATGCCAACATCATGTTAACTTGTAAATAGCTGATTATCGGGGCGGATCACATGTCGGTCTTGTAAGCGTCGGCTAAAGCCAATCCGTTGAAAAAACTCAAGAATTTGTAAGGTTCGCTTACGACCTAAGTCTAATTGATCTCTAAATTCTGCCGCCCGCACCCCGCGATCTCTTGGGTAAGCTAACAGCAAGGTGGCGAGCTCATTAATATGGTGATGATGGTAGAGCAAGTCGGGTTGCACCTGATACAACAAACCTTGTTGCACCAGCTTTCGGGCTAAGTGGCGAATATCTTGCTCAGGGAGTGCTAATAAGCGCGCTAAGTCTCGTACCCAAGGCGGGTCGTATTGCCCTTGATAGGCGAGCTCTAAAATGTGCTGGGCTAATTGCTGTTCAGACTCACTTAAACTCACGCTGTGCTCGGGCAGATGATACCAAGCGCCGGTGAGCATTAAGCGCTCACTGTGTAACAAGGCCGCTAGCGCACTGTGCCATAGTGCGAGTGGCTGCGCGGGATCTGTCATGCGTCTTAATCTATCCGCCCCTATACCTGGCTCATCTGGATAGCGTAAATGCGCTTGGGCAAGGCGGTGTTCAATTTGTTTACATACCTCGTGCCAACAACTTTTATCAATGAGCACGCGTCCTCGCTTGGTCTCCACCCACAAGGCGTGAGCGGGCAGAGATAGCTGGTGAAGTTCAGTATTCGTTAAACGCTGTAAAAATGCGGCATCAATACCGTAACGAGCTTGGCTAAGGAGTGGAGCTAGCTCTTGGGTATCTAAATAATGATTAATAGCGCTAAGCCAGGCTAAGCGGGCGGGGCTGCGTCTTTTACGGTCGGGGGCATTAGCATCTAATACTCGACCCCCGCCTAGGGTTTGCTTGGCGTGCGCATTACGAATAATAAAGCGGTCACCTGGCATGGCGCATTGCTTATGCTCAAAAACTAATTGCGCTATGGCTCGCTCATTAGCCGCCAGTTTGTCTTGGCTAAGCGGCACTAAGTGCGCCATTACATGATCTGCGCCTATATGCACATGCACGGGCGTCCAGGCGGTTATCACTGGCGTGAGGTGTGTCAGTTGCAGCTCTACATCCATGCGTAACGAGGGCACAAAGCAGCGCTCATCGGCGAGCCAATCGCCACGGTGAATGGCGTCTTTGGCAATATTTGCAATATTAAGGGCACAACGCTGTCCGGCTAAGGCCATGTTGCTTGGCTGATTTTGCGCATGAATGCTGCGTATTCGCACCTGAGTATTAGCCGGCATTAAGCGCAGCTTAGCGCGCGCTTCATTAAGCAAAAAAGCGCCACTGTGTACGGTACCCGTTACTACTGTACCTTGACCGGCTAAGGTGAAAGAACGATCGATGGCGAGGCGAAATAAGCCAGACTCTGCCGCCTTAGGCTGATGAGTGGCTAAGTGGTGTAAATACTCACGCAAGGCGGGGATCCCTGCTCCGGATAAACTGTCCACGATAAATACCGGTGCACTGGCTAAAAAGGTAGTGGCAAGTATTTGCGTTAATTGGCGCTGAGTGCTCAGCAGTTGCTCGGGCTGGGCTTGGTCTTGCTTGGTGATAACGACCGCGCCTTGAGTAAGGCCCAGTAACGATAACACCGCTAAGTGCTCGCGGGTTTGCGGCATAATGCCATCGTCTGCAGCCACCACTAATAGCGCAAAATCAATGCCACTGGCGCCGGCGACCATGGTATGGATCAGTCCTTCGTGGCCGGGTACATCCACAAAACCTAGCATCGTCTGATTGGCTAATGGCTGATAGGCGTAACCTAAACTCAGCGTCATGCCTCTTTGCTGTTCATCTTTTAAACGGTCGGTATTAATACCCGTAAGCGCGCGTATTAGCGCCGTTTTTCCATGGTCAATGTGGCCGGCCGTGCCAATAATCATAGTGAGGTTTGGCTCCAAGTTGCTTGTAATAAATCCGCTTGAGTAGGCGTTAAGCAGCGACAATCTAAATAGAGAGCATCTTTATGAATGCGCCCAATAAGGGGGGGCGTTTGACTGCGAAACTGGCGCTCTAGCTGCATAATTTGGCTTGATTTTTTACCTACATACTCAATCACTAAGCCAAAGCTTGGCAGCGATTCTATGGGCATAGCGCCGCTGCCTATTTGGCTGAACATGGCTTGGCAGTGTACGCGATACTGTTCGCCTAAGTAGTGCTGTAAATCAGGTTGCAACGTCTGGGCTTGAGCTTGAATATCGGGCGCACTGCGAGTCAGTAAGTGTAAGGTGGTGAGTCGCTGGGGAAGCAACTCTGGGCTGCGATAGAGCGCTAACACCGACTCTAGTGCCGCCATAGTGAGCTTGCCCACTCTTAATGCGCGCTTAAGGGGATGTTTCTTAATCGCCTCAATCAGCGCCTTACGCCCCACAATAAATCCCGCCTGCGGTCCCCCTAACAATTTATCGCCACTAAAGGTGACTAAATCGGCACCCGCCGCTAGGGTTTCTTTAACGGTGGGCTCATGAGGTAAACCCCATTGGCTTAAGTCGACCAAAGTCCCGCTCCCTAAATCAACGGTGACGGGTAGTTGATAGTGCTCTCCTAATGCCACTAGCTCGGTGAGGGGGGTTTCCTTAGTAAAACCCACCACGGCATAATTGCTACAGTGCACTTTCATCAGCATGGCGGTGTGCTCACCGATAGCGCGCTCATAATCTGCATAATGAGTGCGGTTGGTAGTGCCGACTTCAACTAAGGTGCTGCCGGCACTGCTCATAATATCGGGAATACGAAACGAGCCGCCAATTTCCACTAACTCACCACGAGAGACAATCACTTGCTTGTGATTGGCTAAGGCGTTAAGCATCAGTAATACAGCGGCGGCATTATTATTAACCACAGTGGCGGCTTCGGCCCCGGTGAGCTCGCAAATTAAGTCTTCAATGAGGCTGTCGCGATCTCCTCGCTTACCGCTGACTAAGTCAAACTCCAAATTAGTGGGCTCTCTAAGCACTTGGCTAATCGCTGCTACGGTGGACTCGGGTAATAAAGCGCGCCCTAAATTGGTATGTAATACAGTGCCGGTTAAGTTAATCACTGTTTTTAATTTAGACGCTGTTAATTGCTGAAGCTGGCTTAATAACTGCTTAGCAATCGCGGCCACTGCCACCTCATTTATGCTCAGTGTTTGCTGTAATGCTTGGTGGCGAAGCTTCGCCAGTAATAAACGTAGCTGCTGGGTGACCAAGCTTAAGCCATATTGCTCTAGTGCGCCCGCCAGTGCTTGGCTATGAAGCACCTTATCGAGCGCTGGCAAGTCGGACGGTTGTGCTAAGGGCTGATTTAACGCAGTGGGAGAGATATTCACTGTGCTAACTGCCATAAATAAGGATTATTATTAGCACGATAAAATTGTTCCTCGCCCATTAAAATATCCAGGGGCAAGCTGGCCAAATCATCGGCAAAAGGCTCGGCATGTTGTTCTTTATCGAGGTAAAAAATCTTTCGATACTGTTGGCAGTGTCCGCACGACTCGGCTTTAATGCCCGCGTCGGCTTCCAGCGTATGATAAGCCACCTGTTGGGTATCTTCGCAGTGGGTACAAGTTACACGCACAATATGCCACTGACTTGCACACAAGGAGCAAGTGGCGTAGCGAATTTGTTCTTTTGGGCCGCCGAGCATCACGCTACTCGACACTGGCTGGCTGCCACAGCAAGGGCAAAGTCCAAAGGGCGTATTGGCGGGCACTTGCTTACTCTCAAGCGTTAAGACCAGTTGGCTCCAATACACTTGCAAGGCTGCCATAATAAAAGGCGCGCGCGCGGCATCTATGTGCTCAATATCGTGGCTAAGCAAGGCATCGGCTTGGCGCTCAATCTGCTCTGGCGCTTGTTTAAGCTCGCTGAGCAGCTCATTAAGCAAGGTATGAATGGGCGCGCTCAGTGACGTATCAGCTAGCAGTAATTGCCCTATAGCCTCTAAGTGAGCACGCCATTGTGGCTCTCTATGAAAACTGCGGGCGCTAAAGGGCGGCATGCCGTGCGCTTGGGCTTGGGCTAATTGCAGTTCATCAAGCTCAGCTAGGGGAGGCGCTTTTTCATAGACACTTTGTTGAGCCGCGGCGAGCGCGGCAATTAATAATAAATAATCGCCAATAGGGTTATCTGGCGCAAGCGAGCGCAACCGCTCGGCTCTAATACCGAAGGTAGTGGGTAGAGGTAATATCAGGCGAACTATGCTGGTACGATCCAGTGTTTCTATTTCGCCACGAGTCAGAATTCGCTGCATGGGCACTCCTTGAGTGAGTCTGCTGATAAGCAAGCTAGGCGCGCTTATTATAAAGCCGCCAAATGAGGCTCATTTGGCGGCATAGAGAGTTACATTATCAATGTCGCTGGCTTATAGCTCATCGGGTTTAGTGTTACGTACTTTTTTGCGATACCAGATTTTATGGTGTTTAAACGCCCACCCCGGTGTCACAGTGCCGCGGGTCATGGCGCGCACCGAGCCTTTTACCCAAATGCCCGCATAAATGTGCACGATAATAGCGCACATTAATACCAAGGCTAATAGAGCATGCAGCATCGACGCCCAGCGTGTTACTTCCACTGGAAAGCTAAAGTATGCCCGCCACATTAAAACGCCGGTGGCCAGTAAACCCAGCATCAGCACAATCAGCGACCAAAATAACAGCTTTTGTCCGCCATTATATTTTCCTACCTCTGGGACGCCTTGTTCTTGATGAGAGATAACTTTAGGGGTGGCCTTTAACCATGCCCAGTCCCGAGAGTACATGCGATTAGCACTCCACAGATGCCGTGCAAAGTTAAAGAAGCTAACAAACATCACTACCCCAATAAAGGGATGTAAGATGCGGGTCCAAGTGCCGCCACCCAATAAGTTACTTAGCCAAAATAGTGAGGGGTGAAATAGAGCTAACCCCGACACCGCCAGCAACACAAAGCTCAGCGCAATTAACCAGTGATTTAAACGCTGGTTAGCCGTGTAGCGCACAATTTCTCTATTTAAGCCCATGTCTTTCCTCCTCAGCCCTAACACGAGCCTGCTCATCAAGTGCTTGCTCTTGATCGGCTAACTCTTGAGCGGCGAGCTCATCTGCCAAAGACACTTCAGAGGGGCGGTTGCGAATATAATGTGCGGCGCCCACTAAGGCAGTCAGTACCATGGCGGCCACGCCAATGGGCTTAGCTGGACCTTTCCAAAGCGACACTATGGCGCTGATCTTTGGCGCCTTTGGCAAGCCACTGTAAAGCTGTGGCTTATCCGCATGGTGTAGGACATACATAACATGGGTGCCACCCACGCCTTCTGGATCGTATAAGCCGGCATTATCATAGCCCCGTGATTTAAGGTCGCTAATGCGCGCCTCGGCATGGGTATGCATGTCGTCTTTAGAGCCAAAAGAGATGGCGCCGGTGGGGCAAATTTTCACACAAGCCGGCTCTTGACCTACCTCCACTCGGTCAACGCATAAGTTACACTTATAAGCCTTCTTATCAGTTTTAGAGATCCGTGGCACATCAAAGGGGCAGCCGGTTACGCAATAGCCACAGCCTATGCAGTGCTCTTGGTTAAAGTCCACAATGCCGTTGGCATGCTGCACTATGGCCCCTGGAGAGGGGCAGGCTGTTAAACAGCCTGGGTCTTCACAGTGCATGCAGCCATCTTTGCGGATCAGCCATTCTAGATCGCCATCGTCTTTCTCATATTCCGAAAAACGCATCACAGTCCAGCTGTTTTCAGTCATATCTGCTGGATTGTCATACACACCTACGTTATGACCAATATCATCACGCAGATCATTCCACTCCATGCACGCCACTTGGCAGGCTTTGCAGCCTATGCATTGCGAGACATCAATGAGTTTAGCAACGCCCCCGCCTTGCACGGGGGACTGACGAGCACTAGGAGTGGGGGTGGTCGTTGCTGAACGACGCTTAATATCCATATCTTGTGCAGCCATAATCGACTCCTAAACCTTTTCAACGTTGACCAGGAAAGACTTAAACTCAGGGGTTTGTGAGTTTGCATCTCCCACCGAGGGCGTGAGGGTATTGGCCAAGAAGCCCGGTTTAGTAAGGCCAACAAATCCCCAATGAATGGGAATACCGATATGGTGGATACGTTTACCGTCTACATCCATGCCGCGGATCCGTTTTGTCACCACCGCTTTTGCTTTTATATAGCCGCGGTTTGAGGAAACCTTTACTAAATCACCCTCGGTGATCCCAAGCTCCCCGGCTAATTCGGCGCCAATTTCCACAAACTGCTGCGGCTGAATAATGCTGTTTAACAGCACATTCTTACTCCAATAGTGGAAGTGCTCAGTTAAGCGGTAGGTGGTGCCTACGTAAGGAAACTCGCTCACTTTGCCAAGCTCCGCGCGATCGTCACTAAACATCCTTGCCGCTGGATTATTGGTGGCTCTGGCGTTCTCCTTAAACAGGGGGTTATAGCCCAGTGGCGTTTCAAAGGGTTCGTAGTGAGTAGGGAAGGGACCCTCGGCCATTTTATCGCGGGCAAAAAAGCGTGCCACACCTTCAGGGTTCATAATAAATGGTCCCATGCCATCCGCTGGCTGCTCAGTGACTTTAAAGTCGGGCACATCGGCACCGGTCCACTTAGCGCCGTCCCAGTGCACTAAAGAGCGAGTGGGATCAAAAGGCTGGCCATTCACATCACAAGAGGCGCGGTTATAGAGCACGCGTCGATTCGCCGGCCAAGCCCAAGCCCAATTTAGTGTTTGGCCAATACCGGTGGGGTCGCTGCTATCGCGGCGCGCCATCATATTGCCTTGTTCTGTCCAAGAGCCGGTGTAGATCCAGCAACCACTTAAGGTAGAGCCATCATCTCTTAGCTCGCTAAAGCTCGACAATTGCTCACCGGCTTTACGCACCACCTTGCCCTCACTATCGAGCAAGTCGGTTAAGGCGCGACCATTCAGCTCTTTTGCCAATTCTTCAGCAGTGGGCTCATTAGGATTAGCATAAGGCCAAGATAGCTCAGTAATCGGCTCAGAAAAGGTGCCGCCTTCTTCTTGATAAAGCTTGCGAATATGCTGGTACAGCGTAGCCATAATTTCGATATCGGTCTGCGCTTCCCCTGGTGGCTCGGTCGCTTTCCAGTGCCATTGTAGCCAGCGACCTGAGTTCACAAGTGTACCGGCTTCCTCGGCAAAGCAAGAAGTCGGCAAACGGAACACTTCGGTTTGAATATCCGCTGTGCTTACATCATTAGACTCGCCCATATTACGCCAAAACTCAGAGGTTTCAGTCACTAACGGATCCATGATCACCATGAACTTAAGTTGCGATAGCGACTTGATCATTTTGGCTTTATTAGGCGCCGCTGCCAGTGGGTTAAAGCCCTGACAGATATACCCGTTCATCTTGCCTTGGTTCATTAGCTCATAGACTTGCAGCATGTCATAAGGCTTATCGAGTTTAGGCAGAAGATCGAAGGCATAGTTATTGCTTTCTTGGGCATGATCGCCCCACCACGCTTTAGCTAAACTAATATGAAACTTTTTATAGTTTTGCCAATAGCTCATCTGGTTATCACGCAAGGGTTTTTGAGTGCGCTTAGTGATGTAGCCATCAAAGTCTTGCTCGGCTTCGTTCGGTAGTGTCATATAGCCGGGTAACAGATTGGTCATTAAGCCTAAGTCCGTTAACCCTTGAATATTAGAGTGCCCGCGCAGCGCATTCATGCCGCCACCAGCAATGCCAATATTACCTAATAACAGCTGCATCATGGCGCCGGTGCGAATAATCTGCGAGCCAATCGAGTGCTGCGTCCACCCTAAGGCATAAAGAATAGTCCCTGCTCTATCTGGGGTATGAGTGGAGGCAAGCAATTTACAAATTTGATTAAATTTAGCGATCGGCGTACCGCACACTCGGTTGACCATCTCGGGCGTATAACGTTGATAATGTTGCTTTAACAGCTGATACACAGAGCGTGGATGCTGCAAGGTGGGATCGGCGATCACTTCACCGTTTTCATCCAGTTGATAATCCCAGCTGGATTTTTCGTATTTACTGGTCGCATCGTTATAGCCGGAGAAAATGCCTTCTTCGAAGTCAAAATCCTCATCGACTAAAAACGACAAATCCGTGTAGTTTTTGACGTATTCATGCTGTATCTGGTTGGTATCAAGCAGATACTTGATCACGCCACCTAAGAAGACGATGTCGGTACCGGTGCGGATTGGCGCATACACGTCCGCCACCGAGGCAGAGCGGTTAAAGCGCGGATCGACCACGATTAAGGTGGCATTGTTATGTGCCTTAGCTTCGGTTACCCATTTAAAGCCACAAGGATGGGCTTCGGCGGCATTCCCGCCCATGATCAGAACAACGTCAGCATTTTTAATATCGACCCAATGATTTGTCATCGCGCCACGGCCAAATGTTGGGGCAAGACCTGCCACCGTAGGACCGTGTCAAACGCGTGCTTGGTTGTCGAAAGCTAACATGCCCATGGGGCGAACGACTTTATGGGTGATATAACCTACTTCATTACTACTGGCCGAGGCGGCGAGCATACCGGTGGTGACCCAGCGGTTAACGGTATTTCCCTCAGGCGTTTTTTCAATAAAGTTGGCATCACGATCATCTTTCATTAAGCGCGCGATACGCTGATAGGCTTCTTCCCACGACATACGCTGCCAAGTATCTGAGCCGGGCGCGCGATATTCAGGAAAAGTGAGTCGGTTGGGACTGTGAATAAAGTCCACTAAGCCTGCGCCTTTAGGGCATAAGGTGCCACGGTTTACTGGGTGGTCGTGGTCGCCTTCAATGTGCATGACACTGGGTTTTGCGTTTTTGGCGCCATCGCCCATGCTATAAACCAAGATGCCACAGGCCACAGAACAATAGGGGCAGGTGCTGCGAGTTTCGGTAGCGCGCAGTAATTTATATTGGCGCGCCGCTGCTACGGCGGGAGTCGGAGTCATGCCAAGCACCGCCATACTGGAGGTGGCTAGCGTGGCACCGGTTATCTTAAAAAAATCGCGCCGGCTAATATTGCTCATGACGCTCTCCTTGTCACACAGAGTTTGGGGTAGGGCAATACACCCTAATTATTAGTATTTTGCTTTGTTTTTAACGAGCATATTAGGTATTTGAACTGCCTAATAGGGATGTCATCACGCTCACCGTCAGGCTAGCTTAGTCAATGAGGCTTAGCTATTAGACCTTAGTAAGCTTATGGAAATTTGAGTGCTAGCTCTAATTTTCTTAAGTCGGACTTGAAGTTTAGACCGGTTTTTGGGAGTCGAGCGTGAGCAAACTGGCATTGCCGCCAATCGCGGTCGTGTTATTAGTAATGGTCTTTTCAATAATAAAACGCGTTAAATAATGAGGGCCTCCCGCTTTGGGCCCCGTGCCAGACAAACCTTGACCGCCAAAGGGTTGTACGCCGACCATGGCGCCGATTTGGTCACGATTAATATAGACATTACCCACAGTCGCTCGCTGAGCAATATGGTGAGCTAGGGTTTGATTACGACTGTGAATGCCCAGCGTTAAGCCATAGCCACTGTCATTAATATCATCGATCACCTGCTCTAATTGCTCGGCTTGATAGATAATCACATGTAAAACAGGACCAAAGTGCTCTTGGCTGAGCTCTTTAATACTATTAATTAACATGGCTATGGGAGCAAAGTAATGGCCTTGGCTTGCATTGGCTGGCAAGGGCGTGCGAGCGATCACCTGTTTATCCTGTAAGCGCACAAGATGGTCACTAAGGCGAGCGTGGGCATCAGGGTCGATTAGCGGGCCAACATCGGTTGCCAATAACGCCGGATCGCCGACGCTGAGCTCAGCCATGGCACCGCTCAATAAGGTGAGTATCCGTTCGCTAATATCACTTTGTAAGTAGAGTACGCGCAGCGCCGAACAGCGCTGGCCGGCACTTTGAAAAGCACTGCGTAACACATCTTGTACTACCTGCTCTGGTAGAGCGCTTGAGTCCACTATCATGGCATTTTGGCCGCCAGTTTCTGCGATTAACGGAATAATGGCGCCGTGGTGATGGGCGAGGGTGCGATGAATATGTTGGGCTGTGGCATGAGAGCCAGTAAAACATACCCCGCCAATGCGAGGGTCGCTCACTAGTGCTTGGCCAAGTTCGCTACCTCCCAGTAGCAATTGTAATACTGCTTTGGGTACCCCTGCTTGATGAGCGAGCTGGGTGGCAAGATGGGCAATTAAACACGTCTGTGGAGCCGGTTTAGCAATCACGGTATTACCGGTTACTAATGCAGCACTCACTTGCCCGATAAAAATCGCTAAGGGGAAATTCCACGGGCTAATACAAATAAATACGCCGCGCCCTTGAGCGTACAACACATTACTTTCTCCGGTGTAACCCGCCAGCGTGTGTGGTGCAAGTAAGGTGTTAGCTTGTTGGGCATAATAACGACAAAAGTCTACCGCTTCGCGTACTTCATCTATGCCATCTTGTAATAACTTACCTGCCTCGCGCGTACACAGCGAAATAAACTCCTCTTGATGGCTTTCTAATAAATCCGCTAAGCGCACTAAGATACTCGCACGTGCCGCCACCGCTTGTGCCCGCCATTCATTTAACGCGGTTAACGATTGGGTAATAGCGAAGGTGGCCTCTTTAGCTTGGGCAAAGGTGCGCCGACCCACAGAGTGTTGAGTATTGTGGGGGCTAAGGACGGGCTGAGTCAGCCCTGAATCGCTACAGGGCGCTGTAAAGTTAGCCAGCAGCGAGCAAGCTTGCCACTGCTTATCAGCCAAAGCGGCGAGCGCTGTTAACAACGGCGCTCGCTGGCTGGCAATATTAAGATTAAGTCCGGCTGAATTGATGCGATTGTTAAAAATAGCGGGTGGTAATGGGATATGGGCGTTAGCCAACGTGGCCTGTTTAGCTAAGTGCGCGAGTGGGTGTTGCGCTAACTCGGCTAGCTGCGTCTTAGGATCTGCTAATTGGTGTACAAAAGAAGAATTAGCCCCGTTTTCAAGTAAGCGGCGCACTAAGTAAGGTAAGAGCTCGCGATGTGCGCCTACGGGGGCATAAATTCGACACCTTAGATGGGGCAGTTTTTTTAATAAAATATCGTAAAGTGCCTCGCCCATGCCATGCAGACGCTGAAATTCAAAATGATGATAGTTTGCTTGTTGCGCCATGTCGTGAATAGCCAGTACCGTATGCGCATTATGAGTAGCGAACTGTGGATAAAGGGCGTGCTGACAAGTCTCACTTAATAAAAAACGCGCACAAACTAAGTAACTAATATCGGTCGCCGCTTTGCGAGTAAAAACGCTATAGCCTGCAAGACCCGCTTGTTGGCTGAGTTTAATTTCGCTATCCCAATAGGCGCCTTTAACTAAGCGCAGCGGTATTTCATCTCCTTGTGCACGCGCTAACGCCGCTAACCATGCCAAAGTAGCTAACGCCCGTTTAGAATAAGCTTGCACTACCAAACCAAACCCACCCCAGCCTTGTAATGCGCGGGTATGATAAAGCTGGGCAAATAAGTCTAGCGTTAACTCTAGGCGATCCATTTCTTCGGCATCTATGGTGACTTGCACTTGGTGGGCTTTGGCATGTTTGAGTAGTGCCAGCAGGCTGTCATAAAGCTCATCCAGTATTCGGCTACGATTAGCTTCTTGAAACCGCGGATGCAGCGCCGATAATTTAATGGATAAACTGGCTTTACCCGCTTTAGACTCAATAAATTTCGCCTCGCCGATGGCGGTGATGGCGTTAAAGTAGGCTTGATAATAGAGGGCGGCATCCGCGGCGCTCATGGCCGCTTCTCCGAGCATGTCATAAGAATGGCTATAACCGCGGCGGCGATCGTCTGTGCTTTTGTTAAGGGCTTCTTCTATGGTGCGCCCTAATACAAATTGTTGCCCCATCATTTTCATGGCCGTTAATAAACTGGCTCGTACTAGCGGCTTGCCTAAGCGTGCCAGCAAGCGTTGCCAGGTGCTAACTTGATGGAGTGATAACAACTCAGTAGCGCGCGCCAACCCTGAGTTTGCCGCCTTTAGCCACCGGCTATTATTGTGCAACGCGGGAGAGGTCCAGTCGCCAGTTGCTAATTTATCTTTAATTAAGGCATCTTGACTGGCGCTATCTGGAATGCGCAGCAATGCCTCGGCTAGCGACATTAAGATAATGCCCTCTTGGGTACTGAGATTATATTGGTGCAAAAATGCCGCTATGCCATTTTGCTGGCGAGTATCTTGGCGCACCTGTGTAACTAAGTCTTGGGTGCGAATGCAAAGCTCAGCGCCCTCGGGGGGAGTGTAGTCAATAAGCTCACTCAGATAGGCGGCTTCATCCACACAATAATGGGGGCTAATGTCAGCGCGCCACTCTTGAGCCGAGCGGGTAGCGGCGCTGGGGCCAAATACCGAGGCAACCCTAAACATATTCCCTCCTTAAGGCACTTAGGCCGGCTAGTACGCTTGCGGCAAAACAGTTAAGTAAAAGGTATCGGATTATTAGGCAATTAGCTTAATGATGGCGTGATTTTGCGATCTCAGTGCACGTAAAATAAAAAAGCCCCAAAAAGGGGCTTAAAGATAGCGTGAGTAAAAAGACAGCACGATTAATTCATCCAGCGGCCTTGGTTGCGGCTTTTACGTCGCCACGGGATCAGCGGCAATAAAAAGCCCACTAAGGCACCAATACCTGCCACTATACCGCCATTTAATAACCAATCTAGGCGCATTTGATGCTCTTTATCGTCCATCAAACTGCTTAAGCGCTGATTTTCTTGTTGTAGCTGATCATGCTCGATACGCAACTCACCTAATTCAGACTGTAACTCGGTGAGCTCTTGTTCTTGCTGTTGTAAACGATTGGTTTTATCGAGCACGTCTTGTTCATGACGCTCATCTACCGAGGCTAACTGTTCTTTGGTTTTTTTAAGCTCACTTTCTAACTTAGGAAACTTAGAGCGAAAGCTTTCTTCGCTTTGAACAAATTCACCCTCGACCCAGCCAGTGCGCCCATCGGCGTCACGAATATGAATATATTTAGTTTGCGGGTCTCGCGCCAGCTGAGTGACGGTTTCGCCTGCATTAATGGTACCCAAAATACGAAATTTATTACTGGGGCCTGCGTGCATATAGGCGTACACATTATCGGAGATATAGCGGTCTGCTGCCTGAGCCGTGCCTAGCCAAGCTAAGCTGCACAGCAGTGTGGCAATAAGTTTCGATTTCACCTGATGTTCCTTCACTCTCTTTGATAAGTTAATGGTAATGGCTGAGCAAGAAGAGGACAAGAAGAAGGGGGCAAGATAGCCCCCTTCTAATAATTGATAAGCACCTACTTTTTTGCCGCTTAACTAAAAGACCATTGGATAATATAGAAGAAAATAATGGCCAAAATGGCACCTGCAGGCAGCGTCACCACCCAAGAAACCACGATATTACGCAACACATTCAAGTTTAGCGCCGCAATACCCCGAGCCAAGCCCACTCCCATTACCGCACCCACTAAGGTCTGGGTAGTAGAGATGGGTAAGCCGGTACCCGATGCGATCACCACTGTCGCAGCCGTGGCTAATTGCGCCGCAAAGCCACGGCTTGGAGTAAGGTGAGTAATACCGGTACCCACGGTAGCCATCACTTTATGCCCTAATGATGCTAAGCCAATCACGATACCCACACCGCCCAAAGGTAGAATCCACCAAGCGATGCTCGACTCAGCGGCAATTTCACCCGAGCTTTGTACTATGGCGACCACCGCAGATAAGGGGCCAATGGCATTAGCCACATCGTTAGAGCCATGAGCGAAGGCCATGGCACAAGCCGTGACCACCATGAGAATGCCAAACACCTTTTCTACGTTGGTGTATTGCATCGACTTATCATCTGCGCTGTCGTATTGCTTGCGCTTGATGTAAACACCCGCCAACAGGGAAGACAGTAAGGATAAAGCGGCGGAGAGCAGTAAGCTTTCTTGGTCGCTCATCTCTAAGCCAACGTGTTTTAGGCCTTTTTTCAAGGTCACTAAACAAATCACCATCACCGTCATAAAGATATAAGCGGGGACGTATTTCTTAGCGGCGGCGAGCGGCTTATCAGCGTTAAAAATAAGACGCTGAACACTAATAAAAATAAAGTAGGCCAACAGGCCGGAAATGGCGGGAGTGATCACCCACGAGCCCACAATCCCGCTCACTTTGCTCCAATGAACGGCACTTGAACCTAAAGACACTAAGGCAAAGCCAATAATGGCGCCAATAATGGTGTGCGTAGTAGACACTGGCCAGCCAAAAAATGAGGCCACTAATAACCAAGTGCCAGAGGCTAACAGTGAAGCAATCATACCAAACACTAATAGGTCGGGATGATCAGCGTAAGCCGCAGAGTCAATAATGCCATTTTTAATGGTGGAGGTAACTTCACCGCCCGCTAAGTAAGCGCCGGCAAATTCAAAAATCATGGCGATAATAATCGCCTGCTTGATGGTCAGTGAGCGAGTGCCTACTGAGGTGCCCATGGCATTAGCCACATCGTTAGCACCTATGCCCCAAGCCATAAAGAAGCCAAAGGCCGCTGCTATTAAAATTAGCAGAGTGCCGTAGTTAGCAAGGATATCCATTGTTGTACCTTATTATGTCGCTCAGGAACGAGACAGCATTAGCTCTAAACGGGCACCTACCCGCTCAGCTTGATCTGCTAGCTCGCCGACCCACTCAATGATTTTGTATAAAAACATGATATCGATGGGGTTATAGCCGTCTTCAATAAGATGCAGCTGACGACGCAGCTTGGCTTGCATAACATCGGTATCATCTTCTATACGATCAAGTTGGTTGATCATATCTGAGACCAAATCCATTTCACGACCTTTAAAGCCGGTTTCTAATAGCTCGTCGAGTTCATCAATAGCTTTGGCTGCCTGTGCCGTGGCATCTATGCTGCGGCTGAGGTAAACCATAAAGGCAGATTGGAGTGGCAGCGGAATAGCCATCTGTCGCCCCACAATGCGGCCTGAGATGTCTTTCGCTTTATTGGCAATTTTATCTTGCTGAGTGAGTAACTCCAGCATGTCGGTTCTTGCCACTGGCATAAAGAGCCCGCGCGGTAGCTTAAGACGGATTTCTCGTTTCAAGGCGTCGGCTTCTCGTTCTAACTGAGAAATTCGCCGCTGAACAAGCTCCGCTTGCTGCCAATCACGTTCCCACATGGCATCAAAAAAAGGAATTAACTGCTGAGCAGCTTCATGTACTTTCGCTACATGCTTTTGCAAAGGCTTAATAGGAGACTTAGCAAAAAGCCCCAAAATAGTATTTACTGGCATGGCCAACCCTGTGTCGGTGAAAAAACACTCGATACAATAAAGTGGCGCGAATGGTAACTTAACTATAAAGGCAAGAAAACAGCCTTTTTAATAAAACTCTTGATTTTGTCTCTTGTTATTTATTTTTCACATGCTAAATCAGACAGTTGGAAATGTAGAAAGCGCCTATGAATACTGAAATAGAGCTAAAATTTCTGGTCTCAGCGAAGCGAATGGCGCTTTTGGCTGAACAATTGATGCAGTTTGAGGTTTGCCAGCACGATCACACCTTTTTGAGTAATACCTATTTCGATACGCCTAATCTTGACTTAAGTGCCTTAAAAGCAGGCTTGCGTATTCGAGAGCAAAACGGCCAGCTAGAGCAAACACTTAAATTTGCCGGCCACCAAGTAGGCGGCTTACACCAAAGGCCTGAGTATAATCTTGCCCTCGCTACGCCTTGGCCTGAACTCGGTGCCTTTGCTCGTACTGTTTGGCCGCCCGATGTGAAGCCTGCGCTTATTCAAGCTCAGTTAGCTCCGCTCTTTAGTACTGACTTTATGCGCCAACGCTGGCTAATTAACTATCATCATACTCAAATTGAGCTAGCACTCGATGTGGGAGAGGTGAAGGCGGCCAACGCCGAGCCCCAGCCCATCCAAGAGCTGGAGCTGGAGTTAGTGAGTGGCGACGTGGCTCAGGTATTTGCCTTAGCTAAGCAGTTAGCCACCTTGGATGGGTTGCGCTTAAGTGATGTATCTAAAGCCCAGCGCGGTTATCGACTCGCTAAATTAGCGCCGCCGCTCTTACCCAACACTTACCCGCTAGCAGCCATACCTGATACCCGTGAGGAATTGCTAAAATCGCTTAACCAAGCCATTAAACATTGGCAATATCATGAGCAAGGTTGGCAGGAAAATGCATTAGACAGTCCAGACTCAGCGTGGCTTAACCAGTGGCGGCTGGCTGTGCAGTGGGTACACCAGGCTCTGGTTGCTTTGCAACACAGCGCCTTCTTAGATGAGCTTTTATGGCTACAAAATAAGCTAGCTAAGGCACAAGCACTAACGGCCTTGAGTGAGAGCGCCCGTTATGCGCACTTAATGCTAGCGCTAAGCGAGTACTTATATAATCAAACCGCAGTAGGCTAAGAGCTAGGGCTGTTATTGAATATGATTAAGCGTTAAGGATATTTTCATGCTAGCAATGCCACGCTTGTTGCAACAGCAAGGCGAACACCACTGGTCGCGTTTTTTAGAGCGTGCGCCTGATATCGCCGCTACCTTATCTTCACAGCGGGTAGCGCAACTAAAGCAGCTCTTCGCTTGCAGCGACTTTGCGGCGCACACTTTGTGTCAGCAACCCATATTGGCGCAGCAATTTGATGAACATCATGATCTGGAAAATGCTCAGCGAGCCGCCACTTTTGCGCCTTTATTAGCCGACTTACTAGATAACGTCGATAATGAGCCTCAGCTGCTGCGTATCTTACGGCAATTTCGCCATCAGCAACTGCTATTAATTGCTTGGCGTGAAATGCTGCTCGGTGCGAGCGTTGAAGAAAGCTTTGAACATATTTCGGCCTTAGCGGACGCGCTGATCTTGGCTGCGTATCGCTGGTATTATAAAAAACTCTGTGCCGAGATTGGCACACCGACTGACAGCCAAGGTAGAGCGGTGCCCTTGTTAATTGTTGGCATGGGCAAACTGGGTGGGCGTGAGTTAAATTTTTCCTCTGATATCGACCTTATCTTTACCTTTCCTCATAACGGCGTAACTCAAGGCGGGCGCCGCGAGCTCGCCAATCAGCAGTTTTTTATTCGCTTAGGTCAAAAGCTGGTTAATGCCTTGCACCAAACCACGGTAGATGGCCAAGTGTATCGCGTGGATATGCGCCTGCGCCCCTTTGGTGATTCAGGCCCCTTGGCGGTGAGCTTTAATGCCATGGAGGAATACTACCAAAATCATGGCCGCACCTGGGAGCGCTACGCCATGGTTAAGGCGCGTATTATAAATGGGGAGGGCCAATATAGTGATCAGTTACGCGCCATGCTTAGACCCTTTGTCTTTCGTCGTTATATCGACTTTGGCGTAATTGATTCTTTGCGCCAAATGAAAGCCATGATTGCCGCTGAGGTTCGTCGCAAAGGGCTGCAAGATAATATTAAATTAGGTGGCGGTGGCATTCGTGAAATTGAATTTATTACCCAAGTCTTTCAACTGATCCGAGGCGGGCGGGAGCCCTCATTACAAGTGCGCCACCTCCCCAGTGCATTGGCGGCCATTACTCAGCTTGGTGATTTATCCATAGCGGATGCCGAGCAACTTCATCAAAGTTATCGTTTTTTACGTCGCGTAGAAAATTTTTTACAGGCCTTTGATGATCAACAAACCCAAACCTTACCTCAAGAGGAGCGCGATCAAACGCGCTTAACGTGGTTGCTCGGCTACGACCGTTGGGAAGACTGCTATCAGGCTATTCAAGCCACCATGCACCAAGTGCATCGCCAGTTTAAAGGCTTGATTGGTGATAACGCTGAAGCAGAAGAAGAGGACGCGGCGCAAATTTGGTTTGATATTTGGCAAACCGAGCTCAGTGCGGCTGAGCTTTGCCCGTTATTAGAAGCACAAGGATTAAGCGCGCTTAAGGCGCAAAACTTAGCAAACGAATTATTAAGTTTTAAAGCGGAATATCCAAGGCGCGCCATGGGCCCACAAGGGCGCCAAGCCCTTGATAAACTGATGCCGGTGTTACTAGAGAAAATTCATCACAGTGCTACGCCGAATCGACTGTTTGCGCGGGTGCAGCATATTTTATTACATATAGTGACGCGCTCTGCTTATTTACAACTATTAGTAGAAAATGCCGGTGCCTTAAAACAACTATTACGTCTTTGTGAAGCCAGCTCCTTGGTCGCTGAACAATTGGCGCGTTTTCCTATTCTTTTAGACGAGCTGTTGTTACCCCAAACGCTCTATGAGCCAATTCCATTAGCAAGCTATCAAAGTGAATTGCGCCAGTTTTTATTACGGGTGCCAGAAGAAGACGTAGAGCAACAAATGGAGGCGCTGCGCCAATTTAAGCAAATTCAATTGCTGCGCATTGCCGCCGCTGATATCGCCGGTACCTTACCTTTAATGCAAGTTAGCGATCACTTAACGTGGTTAGCCGAAGCCATAGTAGAAGAAGTTGTGAATCAAGCATGGTTGCAAATTAGCGCCCGCCACGGTGTGCCCACCTGCTTGGCGCATAGTACAGAGCGCGGCTTTGGCGTGGTGGCCTACGGTAAGCTAGGCGGGATAGAGCTGGCATATAGCTCAGATCTAGATTTAGTCTTTGTGCAGCAATCAGGTATTGAAGGCCAAACCAATGGTGCTAAACCGGTAGATGTGCGCCAGTTTTATTTGCGCTTAGCGCAGCGCATTATTCATTTATTTAATACTCGCACCGCCAGTGGCGTCTTGTATGAGCTAGATATGCGACTGCGCCCCAGTGGCGAGTCGGGTTTAATGGTTATCCCCCTCGATGCCTATCAGCAGTATTTACAACATCAAGCTTGGGTGTGGGAGCAGCAAGCCTTAGTACGCAGTCGCTTTATTGTGGGTGATGCGGCATTAAAACAAGACTTTATTAATATTCGCCAACAAATACTGAGTCAGCCGCGCGACTGTACCTCACTTACCCAAGAGGTGCTGAAGATGCGCGAGCGAATGCGAGCACATTTAATAAAAGGCCAAGCGGGCGAATTTGATTTAAAGCAATCACCCGGTGGCTTAGTGGATATTGAGTTTTTAACGCAATACTTAGTGTTGGCTTGGGCTCATCAATATACTCAAGCGCTTACGCGCTGGTCGGACAATATCCGTATTTTAGACGCTGCGGTGGCGGTCGACTTGTTAGGTGAACAAGAGGCCGAGCGTCTTAAAAGCGCGTATTGTGCTATTCGCAACCGCGGGCACCGTTTAAGTTTATTGGATGAGCCAAGTCGAGTGCCCGATAGCGAGTTGCTGACACAAAGAGAGTGGGTGATCGCCAGTTGGCAAAAATGGCTCAAGACACAGCCGTAAGCGCAAGCTTTAAGCCGTACGTTAAATAAAAATCGCATGATCGCCATGAGTACGCTGTCATCCTGATGGCAATCAGGATCTTATTTGGAATTATCTATCATACGTACAAGATGCTGAATCAAGTTCAGCAGGACAGTGTTACATAGAACGTACAGTTTTATGTGACGGACAGCGTATCACGGCTTTTAATAGCGATACGCTACGCCCTCGGGCGTGGTTTTAAAGCGTCGGTGCAACCACATATATTGCTCTGGCGCTAAGCGAATAGCCGCTTCAATGACTTGATTGCTTGCCATGGCATCTTGTCTATCATCACCAATCGGAAAGTTGGCCATAGGTGCTTGAATTAATAGGCGATAGCCATTTGCTTCACGAACAGTAAAGCAAGGCAAGGTCACGGTTTTTTTAACGCGAGCCAAGGTGGCAGTACCGGTAATAGTGGCGGCCTGCTCTACGGCAAAAAAGGGCACGAAAACGCTGGCATGACTACCATAATCATGGTCTGGTGCGTACCAAAGCGCATCGCCTTGGCGCAATGCCTTAAGCATGCCTTTAATATTGAGCCGATCCACTAAGTATTTATTAGAGCGACAGCGGCCACTCACTTGGGCATATTCTAATACCGCATTGGTATTAGGCCGATACACCCCAACGCCTGGGCGATAGAGACCAAATTGGCGAGCGTTAAGCTCCAGCGTTAAAAAGTGTGCCGACAATAACAGCATGCCTTGACCTTGGTTAACGGCCGCATCCACATGCTCGGTGCCTTCCATGCGAGTGAGTGCTCGCATTCGCCAATCGGGCCAAAACCAGGCCATACCAGTTTCAAATACTGCACAGCCCACGCTTTCAAAGTTAGCAATCAGTAGGCGCTCGCGTTCAGCTTGGTCAAGCTCGGGTAAAGCCAAGGCTAAATTTCGCTGAGCAATCTTTACCCGCGAGCCTAATACTCGCATCGATAGGCGACCTAAACCTCTGCCTATAGCCATTTGCGCGCGCCAAGGCAAAAAAGTGACTAATAGCCATAACAGACTTAAGCCTAACCAATTAGCCAGATAACGAGGATGAAGTAGCGCTAAGGAAAAGGACGCTTGGAAAGCAGGTTGCAAAGCCATAAACAGTGATCGCCGTGAACAGTGAATGTAGGAATTCTAATTAACTTCGACACCAAAGACCACTAATACACCCGCTAGCGGCTAGGCGGGGCGCTATGTTTTAAGAGGGTTTATGATAAGATTTCCCCTTTCCTGTGCAAAAGAGTCAGACCATGAAAATCAAGTTACCGGAATTCGATCATGCCAAGGTGCTAGTTGTTGGCGATGTGATGCTAGACCGCTACTGGTCTGGCCCTACTCAACGTATTTCTCCAGAAGCACCTGTGCCTATCGTAAAAGTTGAGCATAACGAGGAGCGCCCAGGGGGAGCGGCGAACGTGGCGCTTAATATCGCGGCCCTTGGCGCAAATGCGCGTCTACTAGGGTTAACCGGTAACGATGAAGCCGCTCGCGCGCTACATGAGAAAATGCACGGTGTCGGCGTGGAATGTGATTTTGTACGCTTAAATAGCCACCCTACTATTACTAAGTTGCGGGTAATGAGCCGTAATCAGCAATTATTGCGCTTAGACTTTGAAGACAGCTTTGGGCCTGATGACGCCGCGCCGCTAACTGAAAAAACGCGCAGCGCCTTGACTCAGGCGGGGGTGCTTATTTTATCAGACTACGCCAAAGGTGCTCTCACACAAGTCCAAGCACTTATCCAAGAAGCTAATCGCGCTGGAGTGCCGGTATTAGTGGATCCTAAAGGATCCGACTTTGAAAAATATCGCGGCGCTACTTTGCTTACTCCTAATATGAGCGAATTTGAAGCTGTGGTGGGCAAGGTGCAAGATGAACAAGACTTAGTGCGCCGTGGTCGCGAATTAATGAAAAAGTTCGGCTTTAAAGCACTGCTTGTCACCCGCTCAGAGCATGGCATGACGTTAATTCATGCCGACGAGCACGAGTTACACTTGCCCGCCCAAGCTCATGAGGTGTTTGATGTAACAGGGGCGGGCGATACCGTCATTGCTACGCTGGCCACCGCACTGGCCGCAGGGCTGCATTTAGATGAAGCCTGTGCCTTAGCCAACGTGGCTGCCAGTATCGTGGTGGGCAAGCTTGGCACCTCTACGGTATCGGCGATTGAATTGGCTAATGTGCTATATGGCACGCCTGAGTCGGGCATGGGGGTGGTTACCGAGGTGCAATTAAAGCAAGTAATGGAAGCTGCACGCCGCCGCGGTGAAAAAATAGTAATGACCAATGGCTGCTTTGATATTTTGCATGCCGGCCACGTATCTTACTTAAACCATGCTCGCCAACTAGGCGATCGCTTAGTGGTGGCAGTGAATACCGATGCCTCAGTGCGCGCGCTTAAAGGCGAGGGTCGTCCTGTGAATACCGTAGATAGACGCATGGCGGTATTAGCCGGTTTAGGCGCAGTAGACTGGGTAGTGCCCTTTGCTGAAGATACCCCACAGCGCTTAATTAGCGAAACCTTGCCCGATGTATTAGTAAAAGGCGGTGATTATAAACCCGAAGAGATTGCCGGCTTTGAGGAAGTGACTGCGAATGGCGGAGAAGTTAAAGTACTGAACTTTGAAGAAGGCTGCTCCACCACCGCCATTATTCAAGCGATCCGTACTCGAGGTTAACAGAGTTTCTAATACCGCTAAAGAAGGAAACCGAGCTCAGCGCTCGGTTTTTTTATTTAAAATACGTCTATCAGCCCAGCATAGATAAAGAAAAAGACATCAAATAACCTAATACGGCAATTAAGCCTGTCCAGTTATGTGCACTGGCAAAGGCTTCGGGGATCATAGTATCGACTACCATAGTGAGCATGGCTCCGGCTGCGATGGCCGTAGTTAGGCCAATAACAAAGGGTGACACTTGTGCAAATAACACATACCCACCCAAGGCGGCTAGGCTACAGAGCACGGCTATTACCGACCAAACCCCAAATATAAAGTAAGCGGAGCGCTTGGCTTTTTTCATACCTGCTGAGCTTGATAGCCCCTCTGGAATATTAGATAAAAAGATAGCCACCACCACCGCTACACTCACCTCACCACCGTGTAATATGCTTAAGCCAATCACTATCGACTCAGGTATGCCATCTAACAAGGCACCCATAGCAATGGCGGCGCCACTGCCGGGTTGCTCTGCTTCACTGGGTTGCTTATCTGCAGAGCGTTTACGATGCTTGGCGCCATAGCTAACCAGCAGGCGATTAGCGGCGGCATAACAAACAGCACCGAGCAAAAAGCCCAGTGCAGTAGCGGTGATCCCTGCACCCTTAAAAGCGGCGGCCATTAGCTCAAATGATAATGCCGAGATTAAAACGCCACTGCCAAAAGCCATCACGCCGGCAATGACGCGCTTAGGCACGTTAAGCCAATACCCCGTTGCCGCTCCAAACACTAAAGCGCCACCACCGACTAAGCCCCACCACGCCGCGGACCATGCTGAGTTCATTTACACTCCTTATAACAATGGACTAGCGCTCTTGATGTTTTAAATTTAGCGATGTTAGTGCTTTATAGGCAAATAACAGTTAGCTAAGTGGTGGCGCTACGAGATGCCAAATTAACAGCTTAGCTTCGCATCTTGAAAAAAATGAGAGTTGGGATTTACAAAGAGACTGAGCGAGCTTGGGGGGCGATTGAGAGGCTAAAAAAGCACCGCCTCTGTTGAGGCGGTGCTGATTATTTTTGGGGCATAGCGCTTAATTACTTTCTTATTAAGCCGCTATTAATGGCTACTAAGTCTTGCTCGGTAAGATTGCCGGCCGCCTGTCTTAGTGCGAGCTGGTTAATAATATAGTTATAGCGCGCCGAGGCTAGGTTTTGCTTAGCGTTATAAAGCTGGCGCGTGGCAATGAGCACATCAACTATGGTGCGCGTCCCTACTTCATAACCGGCTTCAGTGGCATCGAGCGCACTTTGGGCTGAGATAACAAATTGCTCAAAGGCTCGCACTGAGCCTGCGGCGGCGCCCACATCATTATAATTAGAATACACTTGGCTTTTCACCGAGCGAAAGCTGCGCTCCAGTTGTTCGCTGGCCGCCACATAATTAAATTGCGCTTGTTTAACTTGGGAATTGGTGGCGCCGCCGGTAAAGACCGGTAAATTAAAAGACAAGCCGATGGTACCCTCGTTCACGGTGCCATCTTGGTTACCTGGGACATTGGCGTCTTTATAATCCACATAATTACTACCCAAGCCCGCTTTTAAGTCGAGGGTGGGGTGATAGCCGGAGCGGGCTAAATCAATTTGTTCATTAGCAATGTCTTTAGCAATGCGCTGTTTATGCAGCTCTAAATTTTGCTCTAGTGCTATCTCTAACCATGCATCGGCATTAATAATGGATTTTTCTGGACTAAAGGACTCAGTGTTGAGTTTATCAAGCTGGGCGTAGCCCATGTTGGTTAGCTCGCGCAGCGCTTCTTTGCTGTTATTAACCTCGTTTTCAGCGCTAACTTCTTCTGCTAAGGCTTGGTCATATTGTGCTTGGGCTTCATGCACATCAGTCATGGCACTTAACCCTACTTCAAAACGCTGTTTGGTTTGTTCTAACTGGCGATTAAGGGCTTCTTTATTGGCTTGCACAAAGCTTAAGGCGTCTTCAGCATTGAGGACATCAAAGTAGGCACGACTAGCACGCAGAATTAAATCTTGTTGTATTTGTTTATAGTTAACATCGGCTTGGGTGGCGAGCTTTTCGCTAATATCTAGATTTACCCAGCTCGAACGGCGATAGAGTGCTTGGCTTAAGCCTAAGTTAGCGCCGGCGGTGTTGCGATCACTTCGACTGCTTTGAATGTAATTTGCATCGGCACTTAAATTAACTTGCGGCAATAGCGGGGCGCGTGACTCGTTTATTTTTTCAAATGCCTGATCTCTTACCGCTTTAGCTTCTCTTACCACAGGATCGTTTTGGGTGGCTTGCTGATAAATATCGAGTAAGTCTTCGGCGTGGGTAGGACCTGCGACGCTAAGCAAGATCAAGGTCGATAATAGCGTTTTTTTCATTATTTTTTTGCCTTATGTAACAGGTAAGCCATGAAGCCGAGCGGGCAGGCTAGATGTTTGATATGGATAAATGTAAGAGTAACATCAGTATTCTGAGTTAGGCAGCTTATTCATGACTCCCTAACTCAGAGTTTAGCCCAGTCACTAAAATATAAAACGTTTTATGAATGAACGTTCATTCATTTGGAGCATTAGTCTAAAATTTACCGCTTAAAAGTCAAGAAGGAGTCGCTATGACTATTAAAGATGACGCCCAGTTTGGGGCAGAAGATGCAGAAATTATTCGCCAAGAGGTCGGATATCGCGGCTTTTTTCGCTTATTGCGCGTGCATTTGCGCCATAAATTATTTAAGGGCGGCTGGAGCGAAGAAATTACTCGTGAGCTATTTATTCGCGGCCATGCGGCAGCTGTGCTGCCTTATGACGCTGTGCGTGATGAAATTATCTTAGTGGAGCAGTTTCGCGTCGGTGCCATTTATGAACCCGGTAGCCCTTGGTTACTAGAAGTAGTAGCCGGCATAGTAGAAGAGGGCGAAACCGCCGAAGACGTGGTGCATCGCGAGGCCGAAGAAGAAGCTGGGCTCACTTTAAATAAGCTTATCCCCATTAGCACCTATTACCCAAGCCCGGGTGGGTGTAGTGAGCGTATTAGCTTATTTTTAGGGGAAGTGGATGCCAGTTTAGCCCCTCGTCTTGGCGGATTAAGCGATGAGAGTGAAGATATCCGCGTACACCGAGTGCCTCGTCAGCAGGCGATGCAATGGATGAGTGAAGGCAAGTTAGATAACGCCAGTACGATTATTGCTCTGCAATGGTTGGCGCTAAATCGGGAACAAGTGTTCAATTAAGCTGTCCTTTATGAAGCCCCTTTCGCAGGCCCCGACTGACTCACTTGGCGTTAATCCTAAAAACAGGTGTAATAGTGCATAATAAAGCGGGTGCTTACACACATTAAGCACGCGAAATAAAGGCCACCTAATTGAGGTGGCAAGGAGAAATTATTTGACCACCACAGTTCTCTCACGCCGCTATGTACCTGATTTAAAAACCTTACAGCGAACCTGTGAGGTTAATTACATGGCGTTGATGAAATTGCTACCTCACAAGGCCGAGGTAGGTGATTGCGTGTCGGTGGCCATTAGCGACCATATCTTGTTTGTGCTTAAGGTATTAGAAGTCGCCCCCTACACTTGGCATATCTCTATTGAGCAATGTAGCCCTCACTTACCTTCTTTTATGCGCATGAAAGTGAGAGCGCGCTTATATCATGATGTAAGAATGGCCGAAGTGTGTGCTAGCCAACAGATATTGACCCTGCGTTCGAGTTATTATTACCCTAATGACAAAATGCACCAGCGTAATGAAAAAGAGCAGGTGAATCTTTTTTTAGCCGAATGGCTAAAATGTTGCCTACAACATGGCTTTAGCACGGTTAAACAAATTTGACGCACACGCCCCAACAATTACATTCTCAACTCCTTGCACCGCACCGTACAGACCGTGTGGTGGAAGTGCTACAAATTACCGACACCCATTTATTTGCGGATAAAAATGCTGACTTTTTAGGTATAGCGCCCTGGCATAGTGCGCGTGCTGTGGTAGATGCTATCTTAGAAAATGCGACTGAATTAACGCCGCTGGCCCATGATTTTATTTTAGCGACCGGCGATCTATCTCAAGACCAAACGCCGGCTTCTTATCGTCACTTTAGCTCACTGATGAGTGAGCTGGCTCCGCCGGTATTTTGGTTGCCTGGCAATCACGATGATGGCCAATTGATGCAAGCGGAATTAGATGCGGCCGGCATTAGCAACGCCAAACATTTAGTGTGTGGCCAATGGCAAATGTTGCTTTTAGATACCCAAATACCCGGTGAAACTTTTGGTGAGCTATCAAGTGCGCAATTAAGCTTATTAGAGCAAGCCATCACTCACTACCCTGAGCATCACCTATTACTGGCGGTGCATCATCAGGCGGTACCTGTGGGGTGTGCTTGGCTTGATCAACATAATTTGCGTAACAGCGAGGCGCTAAAGGCGCTGTTAATGCAACATAAAGCGGCCAAAGTAGTGTTATGTGGGCATGTCCACCAAGGATTTGACGAATATCACCAAGGCATTCGTTTTTTGGCGAGTCCCGCTACTTGTATTCAATTCAAGCCACTGTCTGATGACTTTGCGCTCGATAGCATGGCGCCAGGTTGGCGAGCGCTGTCTTTGTATCCCGATGGCCGTTTAAGTACCCAAGTGTGGCGTTTACCCCACCATGCCTTTGCTCCCGATTTTAGCGCTACCGGATATTAAGATGTCGACTCTGCTTTACTTACACGGCTTTAACTCCTCGCCGCAATCCATTAAGGCGCAAGAAATGCAGGCCTATCTGCAGCAAAAACGCCCCGATATTCAGTTTATTTGCCCGCAGTTAGCGGTTACGCCTGCCGACGCTTGGACACAAATCGCCACTATATGTGAGGCCTTAGTTGAAGCCGATGAGCCATTTGGCGTAGCGGGTAGCTCCTTAGGTGGCTTTTTAGCAACGCGTGTCGCCGAAACGTATGGCGTACGGGCTGTGGTTATTAATCCGGCTGTTAATCCTCATTGGTTGCTTAAAGATTATTTAGGCGAGCAACTTAATCCCTATACTCAGCAGCGCTATCTTCTCACTGAACAACACATACAAGTGCTGAGGGAGTTGCGAGTAAATACGCCCAGCTGCATGGATCGTATTTGGCTATTACAGCAACAAGGTGATGAAGTACTCGATTATCGTGAGGCATTAGAATATTACCGCTTTGCTCGGGTGTGTATCCAAAAAGGTGGCGATCATTCCTTTATTGGCTTTCATCATTACTGCGCGCAAATCATTCGCTTTTTACAGCTTTGATCTACACGCACCTACTCATCCTCAATCTCTGCTCCCTTATTCGCGAATTCTCTTAAAGCTGACAGCCACTAGTGCTAAGTAGTAAGATGCGGCCACGAATTCTGATTATTTAGGGTCAATATGTCATCCAGTCAATATACTGCTGATGCCATTGAGGTACTCAATGGCCTAGAGCCGGTGCGTCGTCGTCCCGGCATGTATACCGACACTACGCGCCCTAATCACCTTGGCCAAGAAGTCATCGACAACAGCGTTGATGAGGCCCTCGCCGGCCACGCCAATAAGATAGAAGTGATATTACATCCCGATCAATCGCTGGAAGTGATTGATAATGGTCGCGGCATGCCGGTGGATATTCACCCTGAAGAAGGTATTTCAGGGGTGGAGCTTATTTTTACCAAGCTGCATGCTGGCGGTAAATTTTCTAATAAGAGTTATCAGTTTTCCGGTGGCTTACACGGGGTGGGTATTTCTGTGGTAAGTGCGCTGAGCTCCCGCCTAGATGTAACTATCCGCCGCGGTGGTCAAGTCTATGAAATGGCCTTTGAGCATGGCACTAAGGTAAGCGAGCTTACCGTCACTGGCACCTGTGGCCAGCGTAATACGGGGACTCGCGTGCATTTTTGGCCCGATGCTAGCTATTTTGACTCCGGAAAATTTTCTGTCTCTCGCCTTAAGCACTTATTAAAAGCCAAGGCAGTATTATGCCCAGGCCTGACGCTGCGCTTTGTTGATAAAGTAAATGACGAAACCTTAGAGTGGTTTTATGAGGATGGCTTACAAGATTATTTAGTAGAGTCGGTAAAAGACTTTACTTGTTTGCCAGAAGTCCCCTTTGTTGGCAATTTTAGCGCCGAATTTAGCGCTGCGGAATGGGCGCTCACTTGGCTACCCGAGGGGGGCGAGGGCATAGGTGAGAGTTATGTAAACTTAATCCCCACAACTCAAGGCGGAACCCACGTAAATGGTTTGCGCCAAGGCTTGCTTGATGCCATGCGTGAGTTTTGCGAATTTAGAAACTTGCTGCCAAGAGGCGTTAAGCTAACTCCCGATGATATTTGGGAGCGCTGTGCCTATATTTTATCGGTAAAAATGCAAGACCCGCAATTTGCTGGCCAAACTAAAGAGCGCTTATCTTCTCGCCAAAGCTCGGCCTTTGTCTCTGGCGTGGTTAAAGACGCCTTTAGTCTGTGGCTAAACCAACATACTGAATTAGCTGAGCAAATTGCTGAACTGTGTATTAGCAGTGCTCAGCGTCGCTTGCGCCAAGCGAAAAAAGTGGTACGCAAAAAAGTTACCCAAGGGCCTGCCTTACCTGGCAAACTCACCGACTGTGCTTGCTCAGATCCGCTGCGCGGTGAGCTGTTTTTAGTAGAGGGCGACTCAGCAGGCGGCAGTGCTAAGCAAGCGCGCGATCGGGAGTTTCAAGCGATTATGCCGCTGCGCGGTAAAATTTTAAATACTTGGGAAGTGGACTCTGGCCAAGTATTGGCCTCGCAAGAGGTACACGATATTTCGGTAGCTATTGGTCTGGATCCTGACTCCACAGATTTAACGGATCTGCGCTATGGCAAGATTTGTATCTTGGCCGATGCCGACTCCGATGGCTTACACATTGCCACTCTATTATGTGCGCTTTTTATGCGCCATTTTCGCCATCTGGTGGAACAAGGCCATGTCTATGTGGCGATGCCGCCTTTATATCGTATTGATATTGGAAAAGAGGTGCACTACGCGCTGGATGAAGGCGAGCGCGATGGCATCTTAGATCGCATTAAAGCCGAGAAAAAACGAGGCAAGATCCAAGTCACCCGCTTTAAAGGCTTAGGTGAAATGAACCCTAAGCAGCTGCGTGAAACCACGCTCGATCCTAACACGCGCCGCTTAGTACAACTCACCGTAGAAGATATGCAAGCCACAGACACCTTAATGGATATGTTGCTGGCCAAAAAGCGCGCTGGGGATCGTCGAGAATGGTTAGAAACCAAGGGTAACTTGGTCGATCCGCTGCTTTGAGGAAAAGATTAAATGAGTACAAATGATTTTACCATGGAAGGCGTTGAACGCCTGCCCATGCACACCTTTACCGAGCAGGCTTACCTTAATTACTCCATGTATGTAATCATGG
Source organism: Oceanisphaera avium (assembly GCF_002157875.1). NCBI lineage: Bacteria > Pseudomonadati > Pseudomonadota > Gammaproteobacteria > Aeromonadales > Aeromonadaceae > Oceanisphaera > Oceanisphaera avium. The sequence goes on along the minus strand of NZ_CP021376.1, from coordinate 1,786,781 downwards.
ATCGGGCCTTGCCCCATATCGGTGATGGTCTAAAGCCGGTGCAGCGGCGCATTATCTATGCCATGAGTGAGCTAGGTTTATCGGCCAGCTCTAAACATAAAAAATCGGCGCGTACCGTCGGCGATGTATTAGGTAAATATCACCCTCACGGCGACTCGGCCTGTTATGAAGCCATGGTGTTAATGGCGCAACCTTTTTCTTATCGCTATCCATTAGTAGATGGTCAAGGAAACTGGGGGGCACCGGATGATCCTAAATCATTTGCCGCCATGCGTTATACAGAAGCGCGACTGTCTCGTTATTCAGAATTGCTCTTGTCAGAATTGGGTCAAGGCACGGTAGAGTGGATCCCCAATTTTGATGGCACCATGGATGAGCCGCGCATGTTACCGGCGCGCCTACCGCACATTCTAATGAATGGCATTACTGGCATTGCCGTGGGCATGGCCACCGATATTCCGCCCCATAATATTCGTGAGCTGGCGAGTGCGTGTGTGCATCTGTTAGATCATCCTAAGGCCGATGTCTCTGAGTTGATGCAGTTTGTAAAAGGGCCAGATTATCCCACCGATGCCGAGATTATTACGCCGCCTGCCGATATCCAAAAAATCTACGAAACGGGGCGCGGCAGTATCAAGATGCGCGCCGTTTATGAGATGGAGCACGGCGATATTGTTGTGACGGCATTGCCGCACCAAGCCAGCAGTGGCAAGATTTTAGAACAAATTGCCGCGCAAATGCAGGCGAAGAAGCTGCCGATGGTAGCGGACTTGCGTGATGAGGCGGATCATGAAAACCCCACTCGGCTAGTAATAATTCCTCGCTCTAATCGGGTAGACGTTGAACAGTTAATGCAGCACTTGTTTGCTAGTACCGATCTGGAAAAAAGCTATCGCGTTAACTTAAATATGCTGGGCTTAAATAATAAGCCGCAAGTGAAAACTCTCGATATCATCTTAAGCGAGTGGCTTAGCTTTCGCCGCCAAACAGTGCGCAATCGTTTGCAGCATCGACTAGATAAAGTGGAAGCTCGGCTGCATATTTTAGCGGGCTTATTAGCGGCGTTTTTAAATATTGACGAAGTCATTGAGATTATTCGCCGCGAAGATGAGCCAAAGCCGGTACTAATGAGTCGATTTGAGCTTACTAGCACTCAAGCAGAAGCCATTTTAGAGTTAAAATTACGCCATTTAGCCAAGTTAGAAGAAATGAAAATCCGCGGGGAGCAAGATGAGCTTGCCGCCGAGCGCGATAAACTCACCGCTTTATTAGGCTCAGAGCGTCGTTTAAGCACCTTGATCCGCAAAGAAATCCAAGCTGATGCCGAAAAATATGGCGACGAACGTCGCTCGCCCTTAGTAGAGCGCAGTGAAGCAAAAGCCTTAAGTGAAAAAGAGCTGATCCCCAGTGAGCCGGTCACCGTCGTCTTGTCAGAAAAAGGCTGGATCCGCTCGGCTAGAGGGCATGAGGTCGATGGCAGCAGTTTAAGCTATCGCGCTGGCGATAGCTTTTTGTCGGCGGCTAAAGGTCGCAGTAACCAAATGGCGGTGTTTTTAACCAGCATTGGTCGTGCCTATGGCCAAGAAGCTCATGGCCTACCCTCAGCGCGCGGCCAAGGCGAGCCTTTAACAGGGCGCTGCAGTTTAAGCCCTGGCGAACAACCCAGTTTTGTATTGATGGCTGAGGAGGAACAATTATTCTTATTGGCCTCAGATGCAGGTTACGGCTTCGTGTGTCGTTTTGCCGATATGCTCAGTCGTAATAAAAACGGTAAAGCATTATTAAGTGTGCCTAAAGGCGGGCAAGTATTAGCGCCGGCAGCCATTACTCAGGTTGAAAATAGCCAATGTTTAGCAGTAACCAATGAGGGGCGCATGCTGTTGTTCCCGCTGCAAGACTTGCCGCTATTAAGTAAAGGTAAGGGCAATAAGATCATCGGCATTACAGGTGCTAAAGTCCAAGCTCGAGAAGACTTTATTAAGCAATTGGTGGTGGTGCCAGAGGGTGCGAGCGTCACCTTGTATGCCGGTAAGCGCAAGCTCACCTTAAAGGCGACCGATCTCGCGCACTATCAAGGTGAGCGGGGCCGTCGCGGTGCACTCTTGCCACGTGGCTTGCAGCGCGTAGATAGTTTAGAGGTTGAGGAAGTCACGCCAAGCGCCGAGTAGGGCAGCCGTAAGCTAACCTAAAATGCATGCCGTCATCTTGAGCTGAGATGACGGCATATATAAAGCCGATACTATCGCCATACCGAGCTTGCCTCGGTATCTCGTTCTTAGTCCTTAAAAGCGAAAGCTGAGCTCCTGACTTTCGCTAAGATAACGGACTACAGCCCGTCCAAAGTATCACTTGATGATTCGTCGAGTGCGGCTTGTTGCAGCTTAGCGATAATAGGGCCGTTAGCCTTAGGGAAGTCGTAATGACTAAGCTCACTCACCGCCACCCAGCGGCTGACCTGGCCTTCTAAGCCGCTAGGCTCGCCACTAAAGGCAATCACTTTGCGAATGGCTAAGGAGACGTGTTTATCTGCGTAATCGTGCTCTATTTGCATTAACGGCTCGCAAGCTAAAACGGTAATCCCCACTTCTTCTGCTAATTCGCGCGCCAGTGCTTGGGGGATTGTTTCGCCACTTTCTACCTTGCCGCCAGGAAACTCCCATTTATTCGCTTGATGCTGATGCGCGCTTCGGCGACAGATAAAAATTTGGCCTTGGCTATTTTCTATTACGCCTACCGCTACTAGCACCTTAGCTATGGCTGCTGGCGTGGTGTTAGTACTCGTTTTCATTATCTTGCTCGGGTAGCCATACCGGATCGCCGGCAATACGCTTTTCTTCATCTGCCCATTCCCCTAAGTCAATAAGCTGACAGCGCTTACTGCAAAAAGGGCGATAGGGGCTTTGTTCGCCCCATGGCACAGTGGCGTTACAAGTGGGGCAGGAGACAGTTAAAGGAGCAGTCATTTTATATTCGCCAATTCAAATTCAACATTACCAATCTCATGATTATCCACCGGCATAAAGCGTATGGTGTAGCGATATTTATTACCGCTGACTACCGGATAAATAGCCTGAGCAGCGGGGACGCGCACCCGAATAATATGAGTATTGGCAGCATCATCTTGGTAAAAGCCATTATGGGCGGTGAGGGGCTGAAACTGGCCTACCTCGCGCCACAAGGTAAGTAGTAATTCTAGCCCTTGTTGTAAAAGCTGCAATTGCTTTAACCAGCCATCAATATCTTGCTGTTGATTTGCTTTAGGTTGATGTAACCAATAGTGCAGCTGGGGCACATCAAAAGAGCACAAGCCACCAGGAATAGAAAAGCGACTGCGCACCGCAGCCAGCAATTTATCTTCGCGTAATAGCTGGCCAAAGCGCGGTGCACGAGGCAGTTGCTGGCTAAAGTCAGCTAACTGCACCTGCATATGATCAAGCGCGCTGGTGTCGATGCCGGGGACTTCTGACCACGCGGCTAATTTATCTTTTTCAATGGTTAAGTCTTTAGCGAGTTCGGTGCGAATATCGCAACGTTCTAATAATTCAATAATATCAAGCAATGCTTTAAATAAGGCCACGGTTTGGCCACTGGCTTCTAAACTACGGCATTGATTAATTTGTTGAAATAAATCACTTAAGCGTAAATAGTTACGGCATTTTTCATTAAGGGGATATTCGTAAATCAGTGTCGACATAAGGCTCCGGCCTGCGAGTGAAGGCTGTAATGGGGCTAATGTTACCCAGATTAGTGGCCAATAAACAAATCCAGTAACGGGTTAAGAAAGCGCCGTCCCAGTGGGCTCACTTGCCAATGGTTCGCGGTTTCAATAAGCAGCTCGCGGCGTAAAGCTTCTGCTAGCGGGGCTTCTAGCTCGGTAGCAGAAACTCCGGTTAGCTGAGAAATTTCTTGCTTAGGGATGGGCTCAAATAATCGCAGCCGATTCATAAAGTATTCCAGCGACAGATCCTGCGCAGCTATGGCAGTGTAATGATCTAAATAGGCTCGATTGGAGTCTAAATAGCCTTTGGGATGCTTTACCTTAACGGTGCGCACTAGCTTACCTTCTAATGGCAAAGTAATTTTTCCATGGGCGCCACAGCCAATACCTAAGTAATCACCAAAACGCCAGTAATTCAGGTTGTGCTGCGCCTCAAAACCGGGTTTGGCATAGGCCGACACTTCATATTGCTGATAGCCGTGGGCTAACAATAAGTCATGACCTTGCTCATAAATATCGGCCAAAATGTCATCTTCGGGCAATACCGGCGGGCGAGAAGCAAAAGGCGTATTGGGCTCTATGGTCAGTTGGTACCAAGATAAATGGGGCGGGGCCAGCGCAATGGCTTGTGCTAAGTCCGACAACGCATCATCTACACTTTGATCCGGTAAGCCGTGCATTAAGTCCACATTAAAGCTGGTTAAGCCTACTTTTGCCGCCTCTTTAGCGGCAAAACGGGCTTGTTCGGGATCGTGAATACGTCCTAAGCGCGTTAGCTGTTGCGCGTGAAAGCTTTGAATGCCGATGGAGATCCGATTTACCCCCGCCTCTTTAAAGCCGGCAAAGCGTCCCGCTTCTACCGTGCCCGGATTGGCCTCTAAGGTAATTTCCATCTGTTCTTTAAAGGGAATAAGCGCCCGCACGCCCGCTAGTAACTGCTTAATGGCGGCAGGGCTCATTAGGCTTGGGGTACCGCCACCAATAAAAATGCTATATAGCGTGCGCCCTTGCGCTAAATGCAGATCTTGGCGCAAGTCCGCTAACAGGGCACTAATATAAGCTGGTTCGGGAATGGCTTCTTTTAAGGTATGAGAATTAAAGTCGCAATAGGGACATTTTTGAACACACCAAGGAATATGGATATATAAACTTAAAGGAGGCAGCTGTAGCATTAGCTTGGTTCTTGTAAAGATAGATCGGCTAAAAATAAGCTTTGCAGCTGGCGCAAGGCTTGGCCGCGGTGACTCAACTTGTTTTTTTCTTCGTTAGTGAGCTCGGCAGCGGTTTTATCGGCCTCTGCTACCCAAAAAATAGGATCATAACCAAAGCCGCGTACGCCACGAGCATGGGTGGTGATCTCTCCTTGCCAAGTGCCGGTACAAATGAGGGGCGTGGGGTCGTGAGCGTGGCGTAAATATACTAATACACACCAAAAGGTGGCTTGGCGTTGGCCGCTGGGCACGCCTGCTAGCTGACTAAGCAATAACTCGAGATTTTCTTGATCGCTGGCGTGTTCACCGGCAAAACGCGCCGAGTACACACCTGGGCGACCATCAAGGGCGGCCACGCTAATGCCAGAGTCATCGGCAATGGCTGGTAAGCCGGTCACCGAGGCGGCATGACGGGCTTTAATAATGGCGTTTTCCACAAACGTGGTGCCGGTCTCTTTGGCGTCGCTAACACCAAACTCACTTTGGGGCACGACATTTAAGTTTAAAGTCGTGAGTAGACTTTGTAATTCGGCCACTTTTTTAATATTACCAGAGGCCAGTACTATCTGTTTAGTCATTAACTTTCTCTTGCCCTTAGGGCACTAAAACGAATTACACGCCTGTTAGGCAAGGGCGTTAGCTTAAGCGCTATTAATCCGTGTAAAAAGTATGGCGAAAGCTCAGCTCTGCACCGCGCTTAGGCGCTTTAATATCGATGGTAAATAACACATTATCTTCATTGCGATAAGGGTATTCGGCGATGTAGTAAATGGAGTCGCCTTCACGAATGGTTTGAAACTCTAATTTGCGTACCGTACCAATTAAGGTTTTTCCTTGGCCCGTCATATTCACTTGCACCGATTTTCCTTGGCTATCTAGCACGGCAATATTTAATAAGCCATTGTAGCGGCTGCGCTCAATGCGATTAGCCTTAGCGACCTCGGGCGTTAAAAAGGTAGAAGGGAGGGCATTATAATGTATCGTCCAATCCCCTACTTTTTTCTCAGCAGCGTGGCCAAGGGCGGGGATCAATAATAAGCTCAGCCAGAGGCCGCGTACTAAATTTTTTAGCATAACCTTTCCTTATTGTTAAAGGTTGTCAGTGTGTATTTTAGTCTGCTTTGTCCAGTAAACGTAATAAGGGTGCTGGTATAACAGTGGGGCGTTGAATAATCACCTGTTTATGGCGACTGGTTACCCCGCTTTGTAAGCGTACCTGAGACTGGGCGACGCGGCATTGCTTAGCTAGCCATTTTAATAAATGTTTATTGGCCTTGCCTTCAATGGGCGGGGCGGTAATGGCAATTTTTAGTGCGCCATCATGCAAGCCAACAAATTGATCACGAGACGCTTTAGGCTGCAGATAAATACGCAGCGCTAGCGTCTCATTAATCAGTTGTACCGCCAGTGTTACAGGCTCAGCCACAATGCGCCGAACAGATCGCTCATTAAGAAGTTCAGCACCTGTAGAATAATAAATAGTACCAACATCGATAAATCGAGCCCACCCATGGCGGGGATAATACGACGAATGGGCGCAAGTAAGGGTTCGGTGAGTTGAAACATTAAGTATTCAACTTGGTTATTGCCTTGGCTAACCCAGCTTAACAGCGCCCGCACTATTAATATCCAAAACAGCATAACGCCGGCTTTTTTTACTATGGTAAGGACGATGAGTAACAACCAATACAGACCAATGCTGGCTTCAGACAGTAGCGCATGTAATAAAGTTAATTTAAGCGCCACAATTAATGCCGCTAGCACTAGAGCGGCAAAATCGATGCCAAAAAAGCCAGGAATAAAGCGTCTTAAAGGAACTAATACGGGATTAGTGGCCTTTAATACAAATTGACTCACTGGATTATAAAAATCAGCGCGCACCCATTGCAGCCAAATTCGCAGCAATACGACCATCAAATACAGATCGCATAAGGTATTAATCAGATAATAAGCGGTATTCATGGGGTGTCCTTAGAGCTGTGTTTCGAGTTCTCGGGCGCGCAATAGCGCCGCATTCATCGCATCCGCGACGAGCGTATCCAGTGCCTGTGCTTGAAAATGGGCAATCGCTTGCGCTGTAGTGCCGCCTTTTGATGTCACTTGCGCTCTTAGCTCGCTTAAGGAGACATCGGGATTGGCGCTGACCATATTAGCCGCACCGAGCGCAGTTTGCTCAACTAAAAGTCGGGCCTCTTCAGCGCTAAAGCCCAATGCAGTTGCGTGTGCTGCCATGGCTTCCATAAATAAGAAAAAATAAGCAGGTGCACTGCCGGCGGCGGCGGTGATCTTATTTATGCCATCTTCGTCATTAAGCCACAAGGTTTTGCCGACCGCTTGCATCATCTGCTCGGCGTAATCTCGATCGTCTTGGTTAATTGCGCTTGAGGCATATAAACCGGTCATGCCCAAGCCTAATAACGAGGGAGTATTGGGCATAGTGCGAATAATGCGTGTTTGACCCGTAAGCTCGGTTAAGCGAGTGACTGACAGACCTGCAGCAATAGAAATTAATAATTTGCCTGATAATAATTGGGCTGTCTGCCCTAAAGCGTTGAGCATCTCGGCCATCATTTGTGGTTTTACTGCTAACACCACTACCTGGGCCCAGTTCGCCACTTCGCTATTATCTTGGCTAACACCAATGCCAAATTCTTTTGCCAATTGGCTGAGCTTACCTTTAGACGGATTAGCCGCCATGATAGAGGAAGGGGGGTAGCCGGCTTTAATTAATCCAGAAATTAAGCTGCGGCTCATATTGCCTGCACCAATAAAAGCCAGATTACGATGTTCTATGACTGTGCTGGTATTCATTATGCTTACTCACGTAGGTCGTGTGCCAAAGATGGCGGTGCCCACCCTAACTAGGGTGCTACCACAGGCGACGGCAATTTCAAGATCATTACTCATGCCCACCGATAGGGTGTCTAGGCTTGAATAAATTTGTGCCATTCTATCAAAGAGTTGCTGCAACTCTAGTAATTGTGACTTTAGTTTTTCTGTATCCTCAGTCGCCTCAGGAATGGCCATTAACCCGCGTAAGTTTAACTGCGGTAATTGCGCTACTTTATCAGCGAGTGCTGCCACTTCTTCTGGCAATATCCCAGACTTATTGGCTTCGCGGCTAATATTTACCTGCAAGCACACTTGTAGTGGCGCTAAATGCGCCGGGCGTTGTTGGCTAAGACGTTCGGCAATTTTTAAACGATCTAGGGTTTGCACCCAAGCAAAATACTCAGCCACCACTTTGGTTTTATTCGACTGAAGAGGCCCAATTAAATGCCATTCAATATCCAAGTGCGTCGCGCTCAGTGCCTGAATTTTTTCAATGGCTTCTTGTACGTAGTTTTCGCCAAATTGGCGCTGTCCGCCTTGATAGGCGGCCTCAATGGCGGCGATGGGCTTAGTTTTGCTGACCGCTAATAAGTGCACTTGCTCAGGCAAGCGATCGCAGGCATGGGCGGCGGCGGCAATTCTGTCGTGAACCTGCTGCAGCTGTTGTAGGATAGTCTTCATATGAATAATAAAACCAAAGGCAAGAGGGACGGAGAATGGATGTTACGGAATTATTGGCGTTTAGTGTAAAGCATAATGCCTCTGATCTGCACCTATCTGCAGGGGTAGCGCCCCAAATTCGTGTTGATGGCGATATTAGAAAAATAAACCTGCCAGTATTAGAGCATGCCGATGTGCACCGTTTGGTTTATGAGATCATGAATGATCGCCAGCGCAAAGAATTTGAAGATGAGCTGGAAGTCGACTTTTCTTTTGATTTAACCGGCTTGGCGCGCTTTCGGGTTAATGCGTATCATCAAGCCCGTGGCGCGGCCGCCGTATTTCGTGTGATCCCAAGTGAAGTACAAACCTTAGAGCAGCTGGCTTGCCCTGATATTTTTCGCCGTATTGCTGAATATCAAAAAGGCCTAGTGTTAGTGACCGGGCCCACCGGCTCCGGTAAGTCCACTACACTCGCCGCCATGATTAATCACATTAACGAGCACTTTAATAAGCATATTCTTACTATTGAAGATCCGATTGAGTTTGTGCATGACAATAAAAAATGCTTAGTTAATCAACGAGAAGTGCATCGTGATACCCACTCTTTTAGTAATGCGCTGCGCTCCGCTTTGCGTGAAGACCCCGATATTATTTTAGTGGGTGAGTTGCGTGATATTGATACCATTCGCTTAGCCTTAACCGCCGCCGAAACGGGACATTTAGTGTTTGCGACGCTGCATACCTCTTCCGCCGCTAAAAGTATTGACCGCATTGTGGATGTATTTCCGGGTAATGAAAAAGCCATGGTGCGCTCTATGCTCTCTGAGTCGCTGCGCGCTGTGATTTCACAAACCTTACTGAAGCAAACCGAAGGGGGGCGCATTGCCGCGCATGAAATTATGTTAGGCACTCCCGCGATCCGCAACTTGATCCGAGAAGATAAAGTTGCGCAAATGTATTCGGTGATCCAAACCGGTATGGCTCATGGCATGCAAACACTGGATCAGTGTTTAAGAAACTTAGTTAACTCTGGCCATATTTCTATTGTCGATGCCCGCACCCAAGCCGTAGACAGTCACAGTTTTCAATAACGCCGGTCTCAACTACTGGAGAGAGCAATGCAATTAAGCCCTTTGTTGCAAGCCATGGTGGAACAACACGCATCAGACTTATATATCTCAGTGGGGGTGGCCCCCACCCTTAAGCGCCAAGGACATTTAGTGGCGATAAACGACACTAAGCTCAGTGCAAGACAGAGTTTAGCGCTAGTAGAGTCTTGCATGACACCGGAGGGGCGGGCGCAGTTTCATGACCAAAAAGAAGCTAACTTTGCCATTAGTGATGCCCAATTAGGCCGCTTTAGAGTCAGTGCTTTTTGGCAACAAGAAAAAGCGGGCATGGTGATCCGGCGCATTCAAAGTCATATCCCCTCTTTTGAAGAACTCTCTTTGCCAGATTGTTTACGAGAAGTCGCCATGGCGAAGCGTGGACTGGTGCTATTTGTGGGTGGCACTGGTGCGGGTAAGTCGACTACTCAGGCGGCTATGCTGGGTTATCGTAATCGCCATAGTGACGATCATATTTTAACTATTGAAGATCCTATTGAATTTGTACACCAACATGAGCGCTCTATTATTACTCAGCGTGAGGTGGGCATAGATACCGTCTCTTTTGCTGCCGCCTTAAAAAGCTCGCTTCGCCAAGCGCCGAACGTGATTGCGATTGGTGAGATACGCTCTGAAGAAACCATGAATTATGCTTTGTCTTTTGCCGAAACCGGCCATTTATGTATGGCTACGTTGCACGCTAATAATGCCAACCAAGCGCTGGATCGCATTATGCATTTAGTCCCAGAAAGTAAGCATCGACAATTACAGTTTGATTTATCCTTTAATCTTAAAGCCATTGTGGCGCAACAATTAATTCCCACCCATGAACAAGGCCAGCGGCGCGGTGCTTTTGAAGTGCTACTAAATGGTCCGTTAATGGCAGAGTTGATCCGCAAAGGCGAGCTCCATCGCATTAAAGAAGTGATGAGCAAGTCTCGTGAGCAAGGTATGCAAACCTTTGATCAGGCCTTGTTTGATCTTTATAACCAAAACCAAATCGGCTATAGCGAAGCGCTTGCCTATGCTGACTCTCCAAATGATGTGCGCCTTATGATCAAGTTACAAGCAGGAGGCAAGGGCTTAGAAGGCGGCTTATTAGATAATGTAACCATTGAATAAATGGCGGCTCTTTATTTGAACTACACAGAGGTAAGTGATGCTAATTGTTGTTTCTCCTGCTAAAACGCTCGACTTTGACACACCTGCGATTATTAAAGACTTTACTCAGCCTGAGTTACTGGCAGAGTCGGCCTTGTTGATTGAGCGCGCTCGCCAGTTAACACCAACTGATTTGAGCAAGCTAATGAAAATTAGCGATAAGCTCGCTGGACTCAATGTCGCGCGTTTTGCTGATTGGCAGCCAGAGTTTACGCCGCACAATGCCAAACAAGCGCTGCTGGCATTTAAAGGCGATGTTTATACGGGGCTGGATGCAGAAAGCCTAAGCAAAAAAGATTTTACGTTTGCACAAATGCATTTACGTATATTGTCCGGCTTATATGGCTTATTACGGCCACTGGACTTAATGCAGCCTTATCGCCTTGAAATGGGCACTAAGCTCGATAACGAGCGCGGTAAAGACCTGTATCAGTTTTGGGGCGATATCATCACCGATAAGCTTAATGAGGCATTAGCCGAGCAAGGCGATAATGTGGTGATTAATTTAGCATCAAATGAGTATTTTAAGTCAGTAAAGCCGACGCGCTTAAGTGGTCAAATTATTACGCCAGTTTTTAAAGACTGCAAAAATGGTCAATATAAAATTATTAGTTTTTACGCCAAGAAAGCACGTGGCCTAATGGCGCGCTACATCATACAAAATCAGCTGAGTGAAGTAAGTCAGTTAACACAATTTGCTGTTGATGGTTATTATTTTGTAGAAGCAGAGTCCAGTGCCACCGAGCTGGTGTTTAAGCGTGAAGAGCAGCTTTAAGGGCTTCATTTACAGGTGAGACGCAGCGGGTTTAAAAAGAATCGCTAAAAAATTTAAAAAAGTATGAACCTTTTGCTACAGCTTGGCTCATAACTAGTGTGCTTACTGAATTTGAATACTCTCTCTTCATTTTCTGTTTTAACCGGCCCCTCTGGGCCGGTTTTTTTATGGCCAAGCGCTCGTCTTGCTCTTCGGCCATTATTTACAGGAATTTATAAAATAATTTAAAAAAATCTGGAACCTTTGCCAAGGGCTAGGCTCTGATGTTATGTGCTTACTGATTGTTATACTTCTTCTTCATTTGCATTTTTGACCGGCTCTTATGGGCCGGTTTTTTTATGGCGCTCTCCCAAGCTACTTCCCAATATAAAAGTGTATTAGCTACAAAGTATCATTCACTCGTCGGGCAAGCTGGCGCCGACTGGCTTGGTAAGGAGGCTCACCTCTAAGCAAGTCGCGGCGATCCATCGTTTGGCGCCGCACTAAGCGGCGTCGCGAGTTGTGCGGTGACTGGGCTAAATAAGATGCTCTCATGGGCGCTCGTCATAGTAAGTAGCGGCCTTTAAGCATAGTTAATTTTTTGTGCAAAAAAATAGCCACCTCAAGGTGCCTATCTTTAAAAATGTTACTCGTCGTCATCCTCATCATCCCACTGCGGCGCGGGAGCAGCTTTTTTCTTAGGCTTAGGGATCACGGCTTCACCGGGTTTAGGGCCTGCCCATTTTGGCTTGCCCTTAGCCTTAGTATCACGCAAGCGTACCTTTTCTTTTTTAACTGGGCTTGTCTGCTTATTTTTGTTTTTATCTTTGCGCTTACCTGAGTTTACCCGCGCTTCTTTATGTTGCGGCCTTAACTCATCGACGATACGGCGCTTAAGCGGCTCTTCAATGTATTTTTCTATCCGTAGTAATAAGGGCATGTCATGGGCTTCGACTAAGCTAATGGCGGTGCCTTTTTGGCCGGCACGACCGGTGCGCCCAATGCGGTGTACATAGACATCAGCGGTGCGCGGCATATCGTAGTTAATAACATGACTCACTTCGGGTAAGTCTATGCCTCGTGAGGCCACATCGGTGGCAACTAAGATGTTGACTCGCCCAATTCGAAAGCGGCCCAGCGCCTCAACGCGCTTTTCTTGCTCCATTTCGCCGCGCAACCAAGCGTTATACAGCCCTTCTTGTTGTAAGCGACTCGCCAGCTCCATTAAGCGATCGCGAGTTTTCACAAAAATAATGCTGCGCTTTACTTCTGCTTGGCGTAATAAATGTACTAATAAAGCAAACTTGTGCTCAGGATTATCGGCTAAGTGCACCCACTGGTTGATTTTTTTACGCTCGCTGCGCGGTGGCTCGGCACTCAGTTGAACGGGGTTACTTAATAAATCGGCAGCAAACTTCATTAAGCTTTTGCCTTCTAACGTAGCCGAAAACAACATGGTTTGCCGACGCCAGCGCGCTTCTGCGGCAATACGGTCCACTTCGCGGATAAAGCCCATATCAAGCATGCGGTCTGCCTCATCGAGCACCAGCATTTCAATATCGCGGCTATCAAACGACTCTTCTTCAATGTATTGCAACAAACGCCCCGGCGTCGCCACCACAATATCGGTAGTTTTAGTGAGCGCGGGTAAATGTTGGCTTTCATGCACGCCACCGGTGATCACTTCTACTTTTAAAGGGGTGTGCTTTACAATTTTTTTAGCATCGTCACCAATTTGCATCGCCAGCTCACGCGTGGGCGTTAAAATTAGAATGCGCGTAGGCCCGGCATTCCGCCGCGGAAAGTCTAGTAAATGCTGGCATACGGGTAATAAAAAGGCCGCAGTTTTACCCGTACCTGTGGGGGCAGAGGCCATAATGTCCCGTCCGCTCATGGCTTCGGGTATCACTTGGCTCTGAATGGTAGTCGGTTTTGCATAGCCCATTTCAGCCAGTGCGCGGACCAAGACAGGGTCCAGTTCCAGTTGCTCGAAGGTCATAGTGCTCATGATCGGTCTCGTCAGCCTACTAAAAGGCGGTATTATAAGGGAATTGGAATAAAAAAACCTGACAGGATCAGCATGAGTAGTCGCGGTTTTACGTTTAAGCAGTTTCATATCAATCATGATCGCTGCGCGATGAAGGTAGGCACAGATGGCATCTTGCTCGGCGCTTGGGTGACACTGGCGCAGGCGAAGCGTATCTTAGATGTGGGCACGGGGTCTGGCTTAGTCGCGTTAATGCTGGCGCAGCGCACTACGCCTGAGGTTAAAATAATAGGTCTTGAGTTAGATAAACAAGCGGCAATTCAGGCGTGCGAAAATGTAGCTGCTTCTCCTTGGCCGCAAAAAGTCGTGATTAAACAAGGCGCTTTGCAAGCTTATCAAGAGCAACCCTTTGACTTAATAGTGGCTAACCCGCCTTATTTTAAGCCCGGCCAAGCGTTTGAGTGCCAGGCTCGCCAACACGCGCGCCACACCAGCAGCTTAAGCTTGGCAGACTTATTTAAGCACACGAAACGTTTATTACAGCCAAGTGGGCGTTTGGCGGTGATTTTACCTTACCAAGCGCTAGATATAGCGCGCCAAGAAGCCCAGTTAAACAACTTGTATTTAGTAGAGCAACAAGAGGTTTATACTAAAGAGGGTAAAGAGGCGTCGCGTTTTTTAGGGCTATTTTGTAGTGTTAAATCCCAAGAAATACGCGAGCAGCTGTGGATTAACACTGCAAACCAAGGTTATAGCGAGTCATATCTGAGACTGGTACGACCTTTTTATCTTAAGTTGTAAATTTTGCTTTGCATCTTAATAGCGCACCATTATGCTAATAAGCAGCTCGGCGGCTGTCAGGCACTCTGCAGATAAAGTCACTCTTTTTTGGGAGAGCCAGTGGCGGCAAGTCGTATTGTTATTATCGTTTGAATGCAAACGAAGCTGGCTTAAGTCAGCAGCCGCAAGAGGTGTACGTGAATAAGTCATTAACCACATTTGATATATTAGGTTTAGGTTTTATGACCTTTGCCTTTTTTTTAGGCGCCGGTAATATTATTTTCCCCCCGTTAGCCGGCTTTTTAGCAGGTGAGCATTTACCCAGTGCCATGAGTGGCTTTTTGCTGACTGCGGTGGGCTTACCCTTAGTCACGCTGCTGGCCGCAGCCATGGCCGGCGGCGGCTTACCCACTATGGGTCGTTATTTACCTCCCCTAGTGGTCACTATTATGGCCACGGCGATATTTATTATTATTGGCCCTGCCTTTGCCGCGCCTCGTACCGGCTTAGTGGCGTATGAAATGGGCCTAAAACCTTTTTTAGCTCATCCTAGCCAATTTACTTTAACGCTCTATACCCTGGTTTTTTTTGGGGTAGTGCTGTTGTTATCTCTTAACCAAGGGCGGTTGCTGGATGCGGTTGGCAAAATCTTGACCCCTATCTTATTGCTGCTGCTAATTAGCTTAGCAGTAGCGGTATTTATGAATCCTCAAGGCACACAGCCACCGGTGAGTGAAGTCTATCAAGCGCAGCCTTTTGTAAAGGGCTTTATTGAGGGCTACAACACCATGGACACCTTTGCCGCCTTAATGTTTGGCATGCTTATTTTGGATGTATTACGCCAAAAAGGGGTGACGGAAAAACGCGTACAGTCGCGCTATTTGGCCATAGCGGCACTGATTGCTGCTGCCGGATTAGGCTTTGTTTATATTTCGCTATTTATTTTAGGTGGCACCAGCTTAGGCGTAGTGGATAGCGCTAATAATGGCGGTGAAATCATCAGTGCGTATGTGCTGTCTTTATTTGGCACTCCAGGACTGTGGATTTTAGCGGCCATCGTGACGTTGGCCTGTTTAACTACCGCCGTGGGCTTGGTTTCTGCTTGTGGGGATTATTTCTTTCGCTTAACCGGAAAGTTAGGATACCGCCGCTGGGTAGTGATTATGTCGGTGTTATGTACCTTAGTGGCAAATATTGGGCTTAATAGTTTAATTGCCCTGTCGGTACCGGTTTTAGTGGCTTTTTACCCGGTTGCGGTTGCTCTAGTACTGGCGACTTATTTACAGCCACTGATGCGCGGTCCGGTAATGGCGTATCGGGTGATTTTAGCGGTGGCTTTAATCTTTGGCTTAATTGATGGCTTACAAGCGGCCGGCTTAGATATGTCGGTGTTCCACTGGTTACCCATGTTTGATATTGGTATGGCATGGGTTATTCCTACGGCAGTGGCCTCTATCGTGGGCCTTACCCTCAGCGCGCCGAAGAGAAAGGCCGCTGAGGCTCAGGCTTAGCTGCGTTAATTGCTTTATTAAGCAATGAAAAAGTCCGACCGAGTTTGCTCTCGGTCGGTCTTTTTTTTGCGGCGCAATTTGCAAGTATGACTGTCGACTAAGGCATTCTAGCTATAAGACAGCCATTTCTTCTAAAATTTGGGCCACCCAGCTTTGAATGCGCGCGTCACTATCATCATATTGATTGGCTTCATCCAGCGATAAACCCACAAAGTATTCGCCGTCTGCGGTGAGGGCCTTAGAGGCTTCAAATTCATAACCCACATTTGGCCAATAGCCAACGACAGTGGCGCCTTGGGCAATCACTTTATCGTGTAACAAACCCAGTGCATCTTGAAACCATTCGCCATAGCCTAACTGATCACCCATGCCAAACAAGGCCACCACATGGCCATTTAGATCAAGCTGGTCTATGTCATCCCAATGGGATTCCCAGTCTTCTTGCAGCTCACCAAAATCCCAGGTAGAAATACCCAAAATCAAGATGGGGTAGTCTTGAGCGCGCGCTAGTGGCACATCCTTGATATTATGCAAATCAACCAGCTCAGCCCCGAGTTGTTCGCCAATTTTTTCGGCGGCCATTTCTGTATAGCAGGTGGTTGAACCGTAAAATAAACCGATATTCATGGCATCCCATTATCGTTTCAGGCAATGGCGCTATCATAACAGAAGCTTTTCTGTGAGCAGAGTTTGGAGTGGTAATGAGTTATCCATTAATTGAACAATTTGTTGATGCCCTGTGGTTAGAAAAGGGGCTTGCCGATAATACCCTAGCTTCCTATCGCAGTGACTTAAGTCACTTTGCTCGCTGGCTAGACGGCGAAGGTGATAGCCTAGTGGCAGTAGATGGCGCAACCTTGCAGCAATATTTAGCTTATCGACTCGATACAGGTTTTAAAGCCAGTAGCACGGCGCGCATGCTGAGCGTACTGCGCCGCTTTTTTCAGTATTTGCACCGTGAGCAATTACGACTCGACGATCCCAGTATCTTAATTGCTGGCCCTAAGCTGCCAAGCCGACTGCCCAAAGACTTGAGTGAACAACAAGTGCTTAATCTATTGGAGGCGCCTGAAGTAGATGATCCGCTAGAGCTGCGTGATAAAGCCATGTTGGAGTTATTGTATGCCACGGGATTGCGAGTCAGTGAGTTAGTGGGATTATCCATGGAAAGCATTAGCCTGCGCCAAGGCTTGGTGCGCGTGACCGGTAAAGGTAATAAAGAGCGACTAGTGCCCATGGGCGAAGAAGCGTTGCATTGGCTTTCGCTATATTTAAAAGCGGCGCGCGCTTTTTTATTAGGCGAGCAGCCCTCAGATGTAGTGTTTCCCTCGCGCCGGGCTCGGCAAATGACTCGCCAAACTTTTTGGCACCGAATTAAAATTTATGCCCAGCGCGCCGGCATTAATAGTGATTTATCACCGCACACCTTGCGCCACGCCTTTGCCACCCATTTGCTCAATCACGGTGCCGATCTGCGGGTAGTGCAAATGCTGCTAGGTCACTCAGACTTATCCACCACTCAAATTTATACCCACGTCGCCACCCACAGACTCAACGCCCTCCATGCAGAGCACCACCCTAGAGGTTAACCGCAGCGCCAAGCGCCCAGCACCAAGCTAAATACTAAAAGATCTTTTGCCACGGAATACACGGAAGAACACGGAAAAATAGAGATTAAATCTGAAAGTGGAAGTCAGCGCCGAGCACCAAGCGCCCGGCACCAAGCTAAACAAAAATCGGTGTTGGTCTTTATGCCGTCATCCTGAACTCGTTTCAGGATCTCGTTTTAGGTTTAAAGACTAAAGACTAATCTGCCACGGAATCCACGGAAAAATAGTGATTAGATCTGAAAAGAGAAGGCAGCGCCGAGCACCAAGCTAACAAAAATCGGTGTTGGTCTTTATGCCGTCATCCTGAACTTGCTTCAGGATCTCGGTTTAGGTTTTCAAAACTAAGAGCGAGATACCGGGGCTACGTCATGCCGAGCTACGCCCCGGTACCGGTATGACGGCCAATAATTAAGAACAGCACCGAGCCTCGAGCGTTGGTTTTAACGATTCCCCAGTCCCTGATCACTTCTCTCTGCTGTGTCACGTCATGTGCCGAAAATCAGGATCCCAGTTTAGATTTTAAGAGATCAGAACGAGATACCGGGGCGAGCCTGGTATGACAGCATAGGCGGTGTTTATTTTGCCGTCATGTGTCGAAAGTCAGGATCTCGAGGTCGGTGTTTAACGACTAAAGATTGTTCGCCACACTTCTTTATTACGAGAAGCAGACAAAAACACGGAAAAATAGCGCGAGTTTCGGTACAGATATACCTTGACTGGTTTCGTGTTCTTTACCCCTCACCATTCACTCACCACTGCGCCAAGCTTAATTGCAAAATGGCGGAGCTGGGGGTAGTGTTACTTTCCTGTTTATATAACCAGTGTTTATAGATCCTCCTATGACGTCATCACGCCTTAATATTCGCCGCCGCCAAAGCCTTGCTCATCAATTGCCAGATAGCTTACCCGCACTTATTCAGCGCCTTTATGCCAGTCGTGGCGTGGTCAGCCCTGAGCAACTTAATTTAAGTGCTGCTAACTTACTTAAGCCAGAATTTAAAGGCATGGCTGAGGCGGTCAAGGTGTTGGTGCAAGGTTTAGAGGCTCAGCGCAGCATAGTAATAGTGGGCGATTTTGACTGTGATGGTGCTACTAGTTCGGCTCTTATGGTGCATGGCTTGCGCGCCATGGGCGCGAGGCAAGTGCAATATTTGGTGCCTAATCGCTTCGATTATGGCTATGGCTTAAGCCCGCAGGTCGTCGAAGAAGTGGCGCGCATGGGCGGTGAGCTGTTGATCACCGTCGACAATGGCATTTCCAGTGTAAGTGGAGTTGCCGCAGCAAATGCAAAAGGTATGCAGGTAATAGTGACCGATCATCACTTGCCAGGTAATGAGCTGCCCGATGCAGCAGCCATTGTTAACCCTAATCAAGAAGGCTGTGCGTTTCCTTCTAAAAACTTGGCAGGGGTGGGCGTGGCCTTTTATTTATTATTAGCACTGCGCGCCGCTCTCACCGAGCAAGGCTGGTTTCAGCGTTTAGGTATTACTGCACCTAATATGGGTGAATACTTAGATCTCGTGGCACTGGGTACGGTCGCCGATGTGGTGGCGCTTGATGGCAATAATCGGGTATTAGTGCATCAGGGCTTACAGCGCATGCGCGCCGGTCGGGTACGGCCGGGTATTCAGGCGCTGATCGATATTTCCCAGCGTAATCCATCGCGCTTAGTGGCCAGTGATCTTGGCTTTGCGCTGGGGCCACGCTTAAATGCAGTAGGGCGCCTTGATGATATGTCGATGGGTGTGGCTTGTTTACTCAGTGAAAATTTAGATGAAGCACGAAAGCTTGCTGCCATGATGGATGAGCTTAACCGTGAGCGTAAAGCCATTGAAGCCAGCATGCAGCATGAAGCGCTGGCCAGCCTCACTAAAGTTAATATTAGCCAAGGTGAGTTACCTCATGGCTTAGTGCTGCATCAAGATGACTGGCACCAAGGCGTGGTGGGCTTGGTGGCCTCGCGTATTAAAGAGCGCTATCACAGACCGGTCATTGCCTTTGCTGAAGCGGGAGAAGATGAACTTAAAGGCTCGGGCCGCTCCATTCCTGGCGTGCATTTGCGGGATTTACTAGAAGAGATAGACCGCCAACAGCCTGGAGTCATTGATAAATTTGGTGGTCACGCCATGGCGGCCGGCTTATCTTTAAGAAAATCGGCACTGGCTCCCTTTAAAGCCGCCTTTGAGCGAGTGGCGGCGACTTGGGTGAGCGCCGAGTTATTAGCTGGTGAAATTGTAACGGATGGTGACCTTGCGAGCGAAGAGCTCATCTTGCCGTT
This sequence comes from Oceanisphaera avium, assembly GCF_002157875.1. Lineage (NCBI taxonomy): Bacteria > Pseudomonadati > Pseudomonadota > Gammaproteobacteria > Aeromonadales > Aeromonadaceae > Oceanisphaera > Oceanisphaera avium. The sequence continues at coordinate 1,767,170 of NZ_CP021376.1, read as the reverse complement.
AGCGGAGCAAGTGCGCGCCGCTGGTCCTTGGGGACAGTCATTTCCTGAGCCCTTATTTGATGGCGAGTTTAGAATTATTAAACAGCGTTTAGTGGGTGAAAAGCATTTAAAATTAGTGGTGAGCATTGATGAAGGTCGCAGCCTCATTGATGCTATTGCCTTTAATGTGGACTTAAGTGTCTGGCCTAATGCGGCTATCAATAAAGTGCAGCTCGTATATAAGTTAGATATTAATGAGTGGCAGGGTAAACAATCGCTGCAACTCATTGTTGACAATATAGCGCCGCTATAATAATAAACAAAATCAATAGCATAATTTCGCCGCGCTTATTTTAAATGATAGTTCAACATCATTATGTTTTAGCCTGTAGTATGCCCCTAGCGCTGCACTGTTATTAATTATTACTATGGCCTTTTACAACAAAGGCCATTGAGAGTGCAATTTTTTTAGATTTAATTATTGTGCGAGATTTTATGACCTAAGCTCAAGGCAAGCTTAGGCTAGCGTACACTTATTGATCTGGGCTTAGGGAGAAGACAGATGAGATGTAATATGGGCAAATTAGATAGGAGCGTGCGAGCCCTAGTCGGTATAGTGTTAATTGCACTGGTTTTTGTGGGGCCACACAGTGCGTGGGGCTGGCTGGGCGTGTTGCTCTTAACTACGGCCGTGCTGGGGTTTTCCCCGTTTATTCTATGTTAGGGATCAGTACTTGCTCCCCACCTAAGCCTTGATCCACAGGCATTAATACCCTCTTTAAAAAGGGAGCGTTAGCGCTCCCTTTTGCTATTTAAGCACTGTGACTACTTATTTAAGAATAAAAGCACTCACTAAGTTATTTAATTTTCCGGCTTGCTCATATAAGCCTTTAGATTGGGTGAGTGAGTTATTGGCGTCTTCGGCTAATTCATCGGCCACGTCTTTAATGGTGGTGGTGTTTTGGGTAATTTCACCGGTCACTTGGCTTTGTTCTTCGGCGGCAGTGGCAATTTGGCTGGCCATATCGGAGATGAGCGCCACTGAGCTGGTGATTTCGGTAAGTACCACGGCGGCAGCTTCGGCATCTTCGACACTCAGCTCGGCTAAATTACGACTGGTATCCATTAACTGTACCGCTTCTTTAGTGGCACTTTGTAAAGTAGAAATGGTGACTTGGATCTCCTCGGTAGACGCATGAGTACGCTGCGATAATACCCGCACCTCATCGGCCACCACCGCAAAACCGCGACCCTGCTCGCCGGCTCGCGCCGCTTCGATGGCGGCGTTCAGCGCTAACAGGTTGGTTTGCTCGGCGATGCCTTGAATGGTGGATAACACGCTAGAGATATTTTGTGCATGTAAATTAAGGCGCTCAATCACCTCAGAAGCGTGCACCATTTCTAAAGACAGTAATTGGATAGAGTCACGGGTTTTATTGACCTGCTGTTTACCTTGAGCAGTATTGTTACTGGATTGCTGAGCCGCGGCGGCGGTTTGCTCGGCGTTATTAGCGATCTCTTGCGTAGCCGAAGCCATCTCGGTCACAGCGGTGGCCACCATAGTCACTTCTTGTTGCTGGCGGCCTAAGTCGGTCACGGTTTGATTAGCCCGCGCCGAGGCTTGCTCAGCAGCATTTCCTAAATACTGGGCTTGGCTGCGAATTTGACCAATCAGCTCGGCTTGACTGGCTACAAAGCGGTTAAAGTTAGTGGCGAGCATACCCACTTCATCTTGGCTTTGAATATCAATACGACGCGTCAAATCCCCTTTACCGCTGGCAATTTGCTCTAAGGCATGAGAGACCCGTAATAAAGGCGCTAATAGCCATTGCACTAATAAGCTAATTAATATCACTGCGACCACCACCACTAGGGTGGCAATGCCTAATTGCTGTAATAAGAGAGGCGTAAGCGGTGCTTCTAGGGCATTTTTGTCGAGCACCATCAGTAACTGCCAATCAGTATTAGGAATGGCTTGGCTATAAACTAATTTATCTTTATCACCTAGCTGTACCTGATGCAGCGCATCACTTTTAAGCCATTGCTCTTGATTAGCGACGTTAATATCGCTATCGATTTTACTGGCAGGCTGCAAAATAAGGGCTTCATCGTGATAGGCGATAACGGTGCCATCACGGCTTAGCATCATAGCGTAACCTTGAGCGGGAAGCTGAATATCATTAATGTCTTGAATCAGCTTACTAATGGTCACGTCACCGGCCATTACCCCTATTAGGCGACCATTTTGCTTAACGGGCGTAGCGAGGGACACCACAGTGCCAAGATCGGAAGCATCTTCGTAGGGCGAGGTAATGATAGGGCCATTTTTTTGCGTGGCTTGCTGATACCAAGGGCGAGTACGGGGGTCATAACCTGCATCTTCACTAATGGAGATACTGTACTGAGTTTGACCTTGAGTATTACTAAAGTAGGTAACGGCAAAATGACCGCTTTCTTCTGCTTGAGTCAGTGCCGCGCTTGGACTCTGTGCCACTTGTTTGCCTGCAGCAATCAGCATGCGTTCGCGAATTTCAAACCAGTAAGATACTTTTTCTGCTTCACGCAAACTTAAGTTAGCCACTAAAGTTTCGCTATCTTCATAAAGTTGGGCTTTTAAGTTCATAAAGCTAATGGTACTTAACGCCGCCACCGTGATAGTGATGGCGATAATAAAACTCAGCAAAATCTTATGTTTTAATTTTAAGTTATTCATATTTTATCTTCACATCAAGGGCGGTGTTATAGCCGTATCTTATGCCAAATATTTAAATTAAAGTTAAAAATAAGATAAACATACGTTAATAGTGTGACCAGTGACAAATCTCGCAATGGCTGCTGCGTTTATGGTCAGCTTTCGGTAGAATTAGCCCCTGATGTGGCAAACGCCACCTGCACCGTTTAATCACCCGTGCTATCACTCAGTTCAAGAGAGAGTCATTAGACCCATGTTAGAAGTTAACCCTGTGAATAATAAACTTAAGGAGCTGTCCGAACGGACCCAGCTTCTTAGGGGGTACCTTTGACTATGACGCTAAAAAAGAGCGTCTAGAAGAGGTAAACGCCGAGCTAGAACAGCCGGATGTATGGAATCAGCCCGAGCGTGCCCAAGCACTGGGTAAAGAAAGATCCGCACTGGAAACCGTGGTTGAAACCCTCGATGAGTTAGACCGCGGCATCGTCGATATCGCCGAGCTGGTTGAGCTGGCGCAAGAAGAAGACGACGAAGAAACCTTTGAAGAAGCCCAAGCCGATGTAGAGCTGCTAGATAAAAAGCTGATTGATCTTGAGTTTCATCGCATGTTTTCTGGCGATCACGACAGCAACGATTGCTACCTAGACCTACAATCTGGCTCGGGCGGTACCGAGGCCCAAGATTGGTGCAGCATGGTGCTGCGCATGTATTTACGCTGGGGCGAGTCGCGCGGCTTTAAAACCGAAATTATTGAACTCTCCGATGGCGATGTGGCTGGCGTTAAATCCGCTACCGTGAAATTTAGCGGCGACTATGCCTTCGGCTGGCTTCGCACCGAGTCTGGCGTGCACCGTCTAGTGCGCAAATCGCCCTTTGACTCGGGTGGACGGCGTCACACCTCATTTTGCTCGGCCTTCGTTTATCCAGAGATTGATGACAATATTCAAATCGATATTAATCCGTCTGATATTCGCACCGATACCTACCGCGCCTCGGGTGCCGGTGGTCAGCACGTTAACCGCACCGACTCCGCGGTGCGCTTAACCCACGAGCCCACGGGCATAGTGGTGCAGTGTCAAAATGACCGCTCTCAGCATAAAAACCGCGATCAGGCGATGAAACAGCTGAAAGCCAAGCTCTATGAATATGAGCTACAAAAACAAAATGCAGAAAAACAGGCCATGGAAGACAGCAAGTCTGACATTGGCTGGGGCAGTCAGATCCGCTCTTATGTGTTGGACGACTCGCGCATTAAAGACTTACGCACTGGCGTTGAAACCAGTAACACGCAAGCCGTACTCGACGGTAGTTTAGACAAATTTATTGAGGCCAGCCTCAAGTCTGGACTTTAATCAGTTTTTATTAAGGCAAATCATGACAGAGCAAGTACAAGACGAAAATAAGCTGATCGCCGAGCGCCGTGCCAAGCTTGATCACATTCGCAAAGATTGTCCGGCCAATGGCCACCCTAATAACTTTCATCGCGAGCACTTAAGCGTCGATCTGCAAGCCGAATTTGGTGAGCTTGATAAAGAAGCACTCGTTGAGCTGAATAAAACCGTATCGGTGGCGGGGCGCATTATGGCCAAGCGCGGCCCGTTTTTGGTGCTGCAAGATGTAAGCGGTCGTATTCAGGCTTACACCACTAAAGACGCGCAAGCCATTATTAAAGATAAATACGTCGGCCTAGATATTGGCGATATTATCGGTGTGACCGGTATTTTGCATAAATCTGGCAAAGGCGACTTATACGTGAGCATGGATAACTTCCAATTGCTAACTAAAGCGCTGCGCCCCTTGCCTGAGAAATTTCACGGCTTATCGGATCAAGAAACTCGCTATCGCCAGCGCTATTTAGACTTGATCACTAATGATGAGTCGCGCACCACCTTTAGAGTGCGCTCACAAGTGGTGGCGGCCATTCGTAAATTTATGAATGATCACGACTTTATGGAAGTAGAAACACCCATGATGCAAGTGATCCCAGGCGGCGCCTCGGCTCGCCCGTTTATCACTCATCACAATGCGCTGGACATGGACATGTATTTGCGTATTGCGCCCGAGCTGTATTTAAAGCGCTTGGTGGTGGGCGGCTTTGAGAAAGTATTCGAAATTAACCGTAACTTTCGTAACGAAGGCTTATCGCCGCGTCATAACCCAGAATTTACCATGATGGAATTTTACTGGGCTTATGCTAACTACCAAGATTTAATGGACTTCACCGAGGACATGCTACGCACCGTGACTACCGAAGTGCTGGGCAGCTCTACCGTGCAATACGGTGAAGAGACCTTTGAGTTTGGTCAGCCTTTTGCACGTTTAAGCATGAAGAACTCGATTCTGGAATTTAATCCACAAGTGACCGCCGAGCAGTTAAGCACCTTAGACAGTGCGCTTGAGATCGCTAAAGACTTGAAGATTAAAACGGAAAAGAGCTGGGGCTTAGGCCGAGTGATCACCGAGATCTTTGAAGAAACCGTTGAGCATCGCTTAATTCAGCCGACCTTTATTACCGAGTATCCGGCTGAAGTGTCACCGCTGGCGCGCCGTGATGATAAGGATCCCAGCATAACCGAGCGCTTTGAGTTCTTTATCGGCGGTCGTGAAATTGCCAACGGCTTTGCCGAGTTAAACGACGCCGAAGATCAGGCGCAGCGCTTCTTAGATCAAGTCAACCAAAAAGAAGCCGGTGACGATGAAGCCATGTTCTTCGATGAAGACTATGTAGTGGCGTTAGAGCACGGCTTGCCCCCCACCGCCGGCCAAGGCATAGGGATCGACCGTTTAGTGATGTTGTTAACCAACTCGCACACTATTCGCGATGTGATCTTATTCCCTACACTGCGCCCTAGCGCAAAGTAGGCTTTTTCACAGAGAAAGTGCCGCAACAAGAATAAACAATAAAGAGTAGGCGTGAGGATAAATCCTCACGCCTTTTTTATGCTGCTCATAGCGCGCACTATTTAGGTATGAGCGCTTATAACTTAGCAGCTTTACTAAATAGGTAGGCCAATCAGTGAGGGCGCCTGCAACTTATTTAACAGCGGTTGCTGTTAGCTAAAGCTTCACGTTAGCATACGCCAGTCACTCCTATTGGATCGCTATTTTATGAATGAAACTTGGACTCAAGCCGCCGTTATTTTTATTGTGGTAGTGGGCACCGTCTTACTGCTAACCATAGTGGGGCTTACCATTACGGGTTGGCGCATGTATCGTGCCGATAAGCGCCAAACCGTGCACAGTATTCGCCGTAACTATCCCATTATTGGCCGCTTTCGTTATGTGTTTGAACACTTAGGGGAGTTTTTTCGCCAATATTTCTTTGCCATGGACCGGGAGGAAATGCCCTTTAACCGCGCGCAGCGCTCTTGGGTATATAGAGCGGCCAAAAACGTAAATAACACCGTAGCGTTTGGCTCTACTCGAGACTTATCTAAGCCCGGCACTTATTATTTTTTAAACTGCCCCTTTCCTACCTTAGAAGAAGACGCCGTTTCTACCCAGCCGCTGCGTATTGGCTCCAATTGCCGCACGCCTTATGATGCACCGTCGTTTTTTAATATCTCCGGCATGAGCTTTGGCGCGCTGTCAAAGCCGGCAGTCCGTGCTTTAAGCATGGGGGCGGCTAAAGCCGGTTGCTGGATGAATACCGGTGAGGGCGGCTTATCGGAGTATCATCTTGAGGGTGGCTGTGATGTGGTTTTTCAAATTGGCACCGCTAAATACGGCGTGCGTAATCATGAAGGCAAACTAGATGACGAAAAGCTCAAAGCCATTAGTGACATTGAGCAAGTTAAAATGTTTGAAATTAAGCTCTCCCAAGGCGCTAAGCCAGGGAAGGGCGGCATTTTACCGGCCGAAAAAGTTACCGCAGAAATTGCAGCGGTGCGCGGCATCCCCGAAGGCGTGGCTTCCATTAGCCCAAACCGCCATCCAGAAATTCGCTGTATCGACTCCTTATTAGACTTTATAGGCCATGTGCGTGAAGTTACCGGCAAACCGGTGGGTTTCAAATTAGTGCTCGGCACCACCGAGTGGTTAAGTGATTTTTGTGAACGCATTAGTGCGCGCGGCGTAGATTGCGCGCCTGATTTCATTACCCTAGATAGCGCCGATGGCGGCACCGGTGCCGCGCCTATGCCATTAATGGACAGCGTGGGTTTGCCACTGCGCGATAGCTTACCGCTATTAGTGAATCAGCTAATTCGATCCGGCTTACGAGATCGCATTCGAGTGATTGCCTCGGGTAAACTAATTAACCCCACCGATGTTGCTGCTGCACTGTGTATGGGCGCAGACTTTATTGTCTCGGCGCGCGGCTTTATGTTTGGCTTAGGTTGTATTCAAGCCTTGCAGTGTAATAAAAATACCTGCCCCACCGGCATTACTACTCATAACCCGCGCTTACAGCAAGGGCTAGTACCTGAAGTAAAAGCCGGCCGCATTGCCAGCTATCACAATAACTTAGTGCATGAAGTAGAAACCATTGCCCACTCTTGTGGCGTAGTTGAACCCAGATTACTCACCCGCGAGCACGCCGCCGTGGTGGTGGATGGTGGCGGGGTAGCGCTTAATCTCCTTTATCCAGAAACGTCAAAAAAATTAAAGCCAGAAATTAAAGAGTCTTAATAGTTAATTAACTACTTAAAACTAAGGTGTGGCCAAAAAGCTACGCCTTTTCTATTACAGTATTAGTGGGTTGTCGCATTTATAAATGCACTGGTTTGAGGCGGATCAGGCTTTATGTATCCTACAAACAGGAAAGTATGCAGACACGATTTTCTACCAAGTAGATCAATGTTTTGATGCTAAAGTCGTTTATAATTAAGTACCTATTTTAATACTTAATAGGTAATCTCAAATACAAAAAAGAGTAAGTTTACTAATAAGTTGTTAAGCGCCATATAAGGCAGAGATCATGCAATCTGGTGAGAAAGTAAAAAATAGTTTCTTTAGTCTGCTCGGTAAATCCATGCGTTTATTGCATGAAGCTGAGCACACAGATGATAATTTTTTAAAGCGATGCCTTGTTACATCCTCTATCTTGACAAGTATTTATTGTTTAGAGGCTGCTTCAAATAGTATTCTTGAAGCATTAGATGAGAAGGTCAGTGAAAAAGACTACCATCTTCTTGAAAAGTTTGAGTTGGTTTTACTTAATAATACTGATAATAAAATAGATAAAGGATGTAAAGAATACCAATCTGTAAAACGACTAATTCAGCTGAGAAATGAGAGTGTACATTCTAAAGTCTACTCTAAAAAATAATTTATAAATCAGAAAAAAAGATGGGAATTATGCTTGGTATCATCAAGAGTTAGAAAGTGTTTCTCCAAAAAATAAGCCTATTCAAAATTTAACTTTAGAAATAGAAAGCTGGTCTGTAAGCGAGGCTGAATTATCTATTCAGGCCGTTGTTTCTTTTTTAAACATCTATGTGTGCAAATGGTGGGGTTTAGATAAGAATGTTCGTGATTATATCTTCTTACCGCAGAGTAATGTAGCAAAGCATGGTGGTAAGTTAATGTACGACATAGATACATTAAAAATGCTAAAAATATATGAGAAGCGGATAGAATTGAAGTTTATTAATTTACCAGCGTTATTGGAACCTACCGCTTAACAAGGCCAATCACAAACGCCAGCAAACTGACTGGACTCGATTACGCTCGCCTATGTTGGTGAAGACTTAATAGGCCAGTTATCTCAGCAGTTTTTTTAAGCGAGAGTTTTAACATCAATGGCTTGTTGGGTAAGTTAATTGGAGCCAGAGAATAATTGCTTCAAATATGCGCGGCAACTATTCTCTGACTTCGGTTTGAGAAGACGGTATTAAAAAGCGAAACGTCACTGCCAGTCGAGGCCGTCTTGCTGGGGGAGTGTGAATTAGCGCGGCCTTAAGATTTTTACGGCTCTGGCTCGTGGTCCACTTCATCGATGATGGAGGTTAAGTGACTCAAATCGGCCTCGCTAAGGGCAAGATAGGCCGCGGCTTTTGCATTATCCGCTTCGAGTTCTAGGTTCTGTTCGAACATCTCCATTACTTCATCTTTACGTGCGTCTTTATCGAGGATACGCAGTAACTTTGCGCGATAATCGTCAGCGTTGTGCTCTACCATATAAACCTCCTTAAGGTTTGGGCGCAAATAAGGCCATAAGGTGTTGCAGGCCACTGTTGTTAACACTCTAGCATATGGCCTTAGACCGACACTCAAAGAGTGTGAGTTTGAATTTTTGAGATCTTAGCGACTCTTTGCTAGCAACGAGGCTCAGTCTAAGCCGCAGTGACCGTGGTTTATTTATAAAAACCAAATCGGCGTACACATATCTCTACTTCAAATTCCTCACCAATCGCCACTACTGCAACACTATTGATCTCGGTTTGTTGAAACTCTGTTTCGGTGCGATGCGCGAGCAATTGCTCAAAGGGCACAATGAATCGAGTCCAATGTGGTGCTACGGCTAAGGTGTAGCGAAAAGATTGCCAAGGACGAGTGAGCTGAGTAGTTTTTACATGCAAGTTATAATGGTGTGAATTGCCGGCCAGCTCGATAAATAGCCCTTTATAGTCAGCACTTAACTCACTGGGCTCAATATCTAGCTTCATTTGCACAAAGCCACCGTTATTATCCAAGCTGGTACGCCCCGTTAAGCAAGTAGCAGTCGCGTTTTGATATTGCGTTTGGTGTAAGTCCCCACTGGAAACGCCACCCATCACCTGATCGCTGATCATCTTCCAAGCTGAAGGCTCATGTTGAGTACTGTTATAAACATCAATGAGTTGCTCCGAGGGTACAGCTGGGCCGTGCGTCTTTATTTTTTCATTCATCAGCGTTCGCTCTCCTTGCTAGTATCTAATTTATGACGGAATTAATCACAGATTAGCAGATAGGCTGAGCTATTAATTTCGGACATTTAAATTGCAGCTCAGGTTATTGCTTAGTCTTATTATTCAAACTTCAGGTAGATGAAAAGTAGGGGGCGCAGCACCATTGCCCGTCAATTTGGTAAGCCATAAAAATAAGTGCTAAATAACTTAAGCAGCCCTAAGAGCTGCCATTTTTCAGTTACTGTCCTAAGGTGGCAAGCATCGCGACTATTTGCTGCCAGTCTATTTGAGCAAATTCTGCTTCACTAAACTCTTGTTTAAAGCGCTCGGAATATTCGGCTTTCACTTCTGCGGCTAAGCCTTTTAAGCCGATGTAACCGGTTTTGGCTTCGGTCGCTTCATTGATTAAAGGCAGCGGGTGAGTTTCTTTAATATGTTGATACATGGCTTTGGTGGGGGCATTGGTAAATTCAGTATTCACAATCTGCGCTCCTTAATAAAATGTGGTATCAATTTAGGTTTAAGTCTTTAATAAAAAATACCGAGCTTAGCTCGGTATCATGACGGTGGGCTTTATAAGGTTTCCGCAGTCGTGTTTACTACTTCTTTTGCTCGCTCTTGCTGGTCTTGATCCTGACAATGCACGATAACCGTCCACTGGCCGGTGCGAGAGGCGGTGCGTGTTTTCGCTATCATGGAGTCATGATCGGGGCGCAACGACACTAAACCGGCCAGTAATAAACCAAAGATGGTGAAGAAAAAACCAAAGACGATAAAGGTAAATAGGGGACTAGAGCGGGTTAATACCGGCCCTACACTGACTAGGATCAAGGCCACCACTAGGCCTAATACTAACCCAGCACCACCAAATACTAGATGGGAGCGTGCTAGCGTGCGGCGAATGCCTGTGACTTCTGGCTCTAATTTGCGCGCAATTAAAGGATCATTAGGCTGCACGATATTAATTTGAGTTCTTGGGATCTGAGCGTGCTCGGTTAAGCGTTGCACCGCTTGTTCTGCTGACTCGCGGCTGGGATATTCTGCACTTACTTTATGAGGAAAATCTTCGCCAAGTAAAACAGTATGGTCAGTCATTATCAGCACCTCCATCAGAGTGTTTGATTCAGGTTTCAATTTAACTGTAGCAGCTGATTACTAACATCATGGCTTAAAAAGTGGTTTGTTTGAGTCTTTTTAATTGCCAGCGTCACAAACTGTCGAACCCTCACCGCACTTTTTTAACTATACTGGCAAACGAGTTATTAAAAACCGGATGGAGGAGCCATGCCTTATTCTGCTAATAAAGACTTACCCGATAATGTAACGAATGTATTGCCAAGCCATGCTCAGGATATTTATCGCGCGGCCTTTAATAGTGCTTATGATGAGTATAAAAGTGCTGAAGAACGCCAAGGCGATAGCTCTCGCGAAGAAACGGCGCATAAAGTGGCGTGGGCGGCGGTAAAGCATAAGTACGCGAAAGGGGAAGATGAGCGCTGGCACCCTAAAAAATAATGCTGTACTGCAGGTTAAGAAAGGCCGTCTATTCAGGCGGCCTTTAGCATTCATTAGAGGCTTAAGAGAGGTTTATTTTGCAGTCTATACACATCGATATAGTGTCAGATATTGCCTGCCCTTGGTGTGCTATTGGCTATGCCCGATTAGAGCAAGCGATGGCACAGTTAAGCGCAGATTATCTATTTACGCTTCATTGGCGCGCTTTTGAGTTACGTCCTGAATACCGCGGCCAAGGTGAGCTTATTTTGCCGGCGTTGGCACAAAAGTATGGGCGTAGTGAGCAAGAGATGCACCAGATGCAAGCCCATCTGCAAACGCTTGCTCAATCGCTAGGGATTAATTTTAATAAAATTCACGCGCGTCCTATTTGTAATACGTTTGACGCCCACCGCTTAGTTAAATGGGCGGCAGAGCAGGGCTGGCAAACGGCGCTGACTCAAGCGTTATTTAATGCCTATTTTGGACAAGCGAAAGATGTGTCTCAGCCAGAGGTCTTACTCGATTGTGTGAGTGAAGTAGGGCTCGCGGTTGCGCCGGCGCGCACTGTGTTAGCTAATAATGACTATGGGGCTGTGGTGCGAGAAGAACAAGCCTATTACCAGCAACTAGGTATTAGCTCGGTACCGGCTTTTATTATTAATGATCAGCATTTGCTCACGGGAGCTCAAGAGCCCGCGGCTTGGCTTGATGCCATCGCTGAGCTAAGCCCGCTGGCGCGGACTTAGCTTATTTAAGTGAGCAAACTAGTGAATAACCAAGCGTTTTAGCCAATCTAATAACGCGGTAGGTAGTTGCTCAGGTCGTGGCAGTAGTGCGTAATGGTGGGCACCAAAAATGCGTGGCAAATAGCTGGGTGCTTGGCGATCTATAGTTAAGCAAAATGCAGAAATGCCTTGCATGGTGGCTTCAATAACGGCTTGGCGCATATCTTCTACACCGTATTGCCCTTCGTATTCGTCTTTATCATTGGGTTTGCCATCAGATAAAAACAGTAACAGGCGATGGCTGGCAGGCTGTTGCATTAAAGAGTGCGTAGCATGGCGAAGGGCGGCACCGGCGCGCGTGTAGCGCTCTGGCTCAAGGCCACTAATACGCAATGCCACTTCATTACTAAACGGCTCATTAAAGCTTTTCAGCTCACGCAAGATAACTAAGTCGGGTCCCTCGCCGGAGAAGGCTTGTATGCAATAGGGCTCGCCCATGCTTTGTAGCGCAATGCACACTAACAATAAAGCTTCACGCTCCACATCAATAATGCGTCTATTTTCGCTCACCCAGCTGTCGGTAGAGCCACTAACATCTATGAGTAAGGTAATGGCTAAGTCGCGCTCGGCAGTGCGTCGTGTTTGATAAAGGGCATCAGATAAGGCGCCACCGGCGCGAAAATCGCTGTAGCTTTCAATCCAAGCGTTAAGGTCAATATCGTCACCATCGAGTTGCTTGCGCTTAGTAACACGACGCGCGCTAAGCATTTCAAAGTTGCGCTTAATTTGGTTAAGCAAACTTTGATGGTGCTCTAGCGTTTCATCTACCCACGCTTGAGTGCCTAATAAGTTTGGCAGCACGCGCACTGTGGCACCGGGCTCACGATAGGTTTGGCTACGAAACTCCCATTCCGGATAGATAATACCGCGCTCTTCTTGTACCGCGCGCTTGAGTTGCATGGCGGTATTAGTGTCGGGCGGATCGTCGGCTATCAATACTTCTTTTGGCGTGCCAGGTGTTGATACTAATCGCGCTTCGGGTAAGTCTGACAACATGTCGCCAAAGTCATCGGCGCTGGTGTCTTCATCTTTATCCATGGGGCGATTAAGACCAAAAGGATCCTCGGCTTGCTGGTGCGGCTCATCGAGTTGCACCATAAACAGGCCTTCTTCTTCTGGCTCTTCATCTTCATCTTCTAGCGCTTCGCGCACTTCTGGACGGCGTGGCAAATGACTGCTGCGCGGATTATCTGCGCTAGGCTCACGGGTGGCGTCTTGCTCGTCTTGCTGAGGCGAGGAAGTGGCATTTGCCGCACTGGCAGGGCGCAGCTCACCGGTCCACCAATCTTTAAGTAGCGGCGCGCCACCAAGATCAAACTCTCGATGTTGAGGGTCTGGGTGCTCGGGCGTATTGATTAATAGCGCTTTGCTGTGGATTAGCTCTTGAGCCAACCAACGAGATTGAGCAGGATGGCTGCTCAGCGGCATTTTAGAGTCTGACACTGAGCTTTCTAGTAATTGGCGAAGCCATAATTCGAGCGGGCGGCGCGCCTTAGAAAAGCGGGTCAGCGGCGGGCGCTGTTGTAGAGCATGCAAGCGAGCGCGCTGCACCGCATCGGTCATGCCAGGCAATTGGCGCACCAGCTCCGCATCACACGCCCACGCTTCTAATAATAAATACACATCTTGTTGCAGGGCCGAGGTGAGTCCGTGTGGCTCAACACTGCCACGCTGAGCGCGCAATGCTTGTTGCAGTGCCATCACGCGATACAGCTCATAGCCTTGCTGGATATCGGTTATGTTAGTGTCAGCCGGTAGCCATATATAGCGGCCATTAGTGGCGGGAATGGCGTTTTGTAACCAAGGAGCCTGTACCCGACCAAATAGCCGCGATAAAAAAGTGGGGTGCGCCGGGTGCTGAGCTAAGCGCAGAGCATAGCTTTGACCCATAACAGCGGTAATTAATAAGTCGAGACGGGGAGCCACATCCACCAGCATTGCCGTGGGTGGGCCAACAGGAAGCGGGCGATAACGCCGCCACATTTTACGCGTAAAAATGGTGGCATGTCGCGCCGCGTCGCTGAGTAGGTCTTCGGGTTCTGCCATATTAGATGAAAGTGCCGTCTACGAGATCACGCAAGGCGTCTATCATAGAGGGCTCATCAGATAAGGGTGAAACGATAGCAGCATAGCAGGCTTCGCGAAGCCCAATACCGCAAGTAGATAAGGTGGCCGCAGCAATTAATAAGCGGGTGCTGGGCACTTCACTTAAGCCGCGATCTTTAAGTTGGCGAATTCGCAGTGCCAGCGACACTAAACCGGTCGCCGTTGCATGGTCTACGCCACTTTCATGGCGCACTATATTAGCCTCATGCTCGGCAGCAGGAAAGTCTAAGTCCATGGCCACAAACCGCTGGCGAGTACTGGGCTTTAGATCTTTTAGCATGCGCTGATAACCGGGGTTATAAGACACAACTAACTGAAAGCCAGGTGCAGCTTGGAGATTTTCGCCGGTTTTATCGATAGGTAAAATGCGCCTGTGGTCAGTGAGGGCATGTAATACCACCACTGTATCTTGGCGCGCTTCTACTACTTCATCTAAATAACAAATAGCCCCTTGGCGAACAGCCCGCGTAAGCGGGCCATCTTGCCAAACTGTGCCATCGTGTTGAATAAGGTAGCGGCCAATTAAGTCACTGGCCGCCAGATCGTCATGACAAGCAATGGTAATAAGCGGGCGCCCAAGGCGCCACGCCATATGCTCAACAAAACGCGTTTTACCGCAACCCGTAGGACCTTTAAGCATCACCGCCAGCTGGTGAGCATGGCATTGTTCAAACAACTCCACTTCATTACCGGCTGGCTGATACCAAGGTTCGCTGGCGGATGCCTCCGCCAGCGGGCGTAAGTCTGGATTCATTCCCATGTTATAACCTGCGCTCAGTCACAATGACTGGGTCGTTCACATCATTGCCTAGTGCATCTGTTTCTGTCACTTCAAAACGCGGTCTGCGGCGGAAGAAGTCAAAGATAAACAGGCCAGCACCTAAGGAGAACATAGAGGCTGAGGCGATAAGCATAATAAAGTGTACTTGGATTTTAAGCTGAGCATCTAAGTAACCCATGCCCATAATGCGCTCTAAATACACCTGACCAATGCCGGCAGTCGCAAAGGAAATGGTCATGCCAAACATGCCACCCAGCTGCAACCAGAATGCCCAGTAGCCAATGGCGGGGTTATGATCTTTACGGCTGTGCGTCAGTGACGGTAAAGCGTAAGCGATCATCGCCAGTACTATCATGGCATAAGCACCATAGAAAGCGGCGTGGCCGTGCATGGCGGTAACTAAGGTACCGTGAGTCCACTTGTTAACACTTGGCCAAGTATGAGCTAAGCCCAACAGGCCGGCGCCAAACAAAGTGAAAATGGCACTACCTAGTGTCCAGTGCAGAGCTAGGTTATTGGGGTGCGATAAGCCTGAGCGACGCATAGCGCCATAGGCATACATTGCCATACCAATAATTGCTAACGGCTCAAGAGCACTAAAGAAACCACCAATCGGTAACCAGTAATAAGGTACACCTACCCAGTAGTAGTGGTGCGCGGTGCCCACAATACCGGCCAAGAATACTAAACCTACGATGACATATAGCCATTTTTCCATGACTTCGCGGTCAGCACCCGAGAGGCGGATCAAGAGATAGGCTAAGAAGCTACCCATGATCATCATCCACACGCCTTCTACCCACAGGTGAATGGTCCACCAGCGGTAGAAAATGGATACTGTGTAGTTTTTATATTCCAGCAAGGCGGGGAAAAATAACACCGCGGTGCTCACTAAGCCCAGTACTAACACGCCTTCTGTGGTAGTAAAACGGCCAGACTTTTTAATGGTCATGCCAATGTTATACAAGAAAATCAGCATACAAATGACGATGACGATTTTATGAGGCAGGGGCTGTTCTAACAGCTTGTTGCCAGTACCGTAGCGGAACAGGTAACCGACAACGGCGGTTACACCCATTAAGGTCCACAGGATCAACTGGATATAAGCCAGTTTTACACTGTGTAGCTCAGTTCTAGATTCGTCTGGAACTAGCCAGTAGGTGGCACCCATAAAGCCGGTAAGTACCCATACGATCAATAAGTTAGTGTGAATAACTTTAGTCACGTCAAAGGGCAAGACATAAAGTAGCGGATCCGGGCCTAAGTACTTGGTGGCGGAAAGCAAGCCAAATACGAGCTGCAAACCGAATAACACCATGGCCACGGCAAAGTACCAATAGGCGACTGCCTGGGACTTATAGCGCATTGTAATTCTCCTTTATCACGGTGTCGTACGAATACGACGGCCGTTAGCGATTATTTTAAGGTTGCAAGAAAGGCCACGAGCTGATCAATTTGCTCTTCAGACAGACTTTCAGCATAGCTATTTGGCATAAACGAAGTCCCACCGGCCGAGTACATATCACCGGTAACTAAGTGGGCTGAGGGCTCCACAATAGACTCATGCAAATAGGCTTCTACATCTTTCGCTTTCCCTTGGTACTCACCACTGGCAAGTAGTTCTTCGGTACGTGTCACCACGCCCGCTAAACTTGGGCCTGCGCCATCGGCACCAGGTGTTAAGGAGTGACATGCTTTACACGTAGGAACGGCGCTGGCAAACACTTGCTCACCTAAGGCGCGTGGATCACTGTCGCTATTAACCGGCGTGCTGCCTGGGCTGGCTACTGCAGGTGCGGCACTGGCGGCTTGGCTAAAGCCACCCGTCACCAAGATGGGTCTTGGCGGCCAGTTTTGGTTATCAACTTCACTCACCCAGCCTAAGAAAGTCACCAGATCCACGATTTCTTTTTCGCTAAGATCTTGTTTAGGCATTAAGCGACGGTGTTTGTTTTCATCGTAAAACTTAGAAGGATCACGCATATAAGCGTGCAGATAGGCTTCCCCTCTATGCTGAGTGATCTTGGTTAAATCCGGTGCATAATAAGCACCCTCACCAAATAAGGTATGGCAGTTAATACAGTTATATTTGTGCCATACGTCTTTTCCATGAACTACTTCTGGCGTGATCTTGTCAGCATTAGTGAGTTCAGGAAATTGTCGGTGACTGTCCACTGTCATCCCTAAAAACAAGATGGCAGCGAAGGCGGTCGAGCCGATAGCAAATAGCCGAGCTTGTCTATTATTCATAATGGTGCCTCATTCTTAGACGCTAATCCCAGTCCAGTGGGTCACTGTCATGGTAAACGCATAAAGCACGGCTACTACCATTAGGCCGAGCACCACAAAACTCGCAATTCTTATCGGTTTATAGAGATTATTAAGCTGCATGCGCATTCTCCCCCAGAGGTATTTCACATAACTCTAATGTATTGTTTTTATTAATAATGGACGATGGTAAAAGACTTATTATCCACTTACCAGCCGTGCTATAGCCCAAAACAAAGCGCTATTTCTATAATAGGCTTTTCAAAAGCATGATAAGCCTAGAGACTAAAGGCTTAAGACTCAAATATAACTTTTTAAAATAAATTTTTGTTTATATCGGTTTTGTGAGGTGACGCTTGTTTGTATAAAAAACAAGCAGCGATAAACACTTACCTGCAATAATAAAAACGCTTATCTCTCACTTGAGTAAAGATAGCTGCTGATTTGGTCATCGGGGAGGCAAATGCTAAGATGTGGTGATTATTTGTGCGCTAAAACGCTAAGCTCCAATGTAAGAGGGTGAATGTTAGATACCAATCACAAGATTGCGATTAAAAACTTAAACCAACCAAGTACTTCCTCAGTGACTTGCACTAGCTGCCAAGCGTGCTGTTGTCGTTTAGAAGTAATGCTCATTTCTGACACCGGTGTGCCACAGCACTACATTAGCCAAGATAAATGGGGCAGTGAAACGATGCGCCGCTTAAACGATGGCTGGTGCGCGGCACTAGACCGAGAAACCATGCTGTGCACTATTTATGAACACCGCCCTTGGATTTGCCGAGAGTTTGAGATGGGCTCGGTGGAATGTTTAGAAGAAAGAGCCGAGCTGTTGTAACAGCAAAGCTCTTAATCACAGCTCTAGTAAACTCGCTATCTATTAGATAATAAATTCTTTCCCTTGTTACTGCATGCTCAGGCTCTATATCGGCAATGAGCAATGTGACTGAATCTTCCTAATACCCCGTTTTTCTCCTTTAGCGTCACTGCCTCACTACCATCTTTAATTCCTCACTGTTCGCTACCAAAAACTCTAAGTCACTTAGTGCATTTTTAATGCGCCTACCTATCTTACTGGTTGGAGAAAGATAAAACCTAGTAAAGGTTTTTATTAAAAACGCGAACAGAGTTTGATACTCGTCAAAAAAATTTAAGCTGGGATGCTGATAAATGTCTAAGCGATCGACTTTAGGCGCAGTCACTGTGTTTTGCTAAAAAAATTACTGTATAGCTGATAGCCGTGAAGGTGTTTTATATCTGTCGCCGGTGCGGCGTTAATTGTTCTAAGGAAGAGGAAATTTTAATGCTTAAAACGACTGCTAAGGTACTGGCATGTGCCGTATCACTGAGTTTGGCGGGCCTTGCTACGGCGGCAGAGCCCATTGTAATTAAATTCTCTCACGTGGTGGCAGAGCATACGCCTAAAGGCCAAGGTGCCTTATTATTTAAAAAGTTGGCAGAAGAGCGTCTGCCTGGCCAAGTAGAAGTGGATGTCTATCCTAACTCCTCATTATTTGGCGATGGTAAGGAAATGGAAGCCTTGTTATTGGGTGATGTGCAATTAATTGCGCCCTCATTGGCGAAGTTTGAACATTATTCTAAGCCCATCCAAATTTATGACTTACCGTTTTTATTTGATGATATTGCGGCTGTAGATCGCTTTCAAAAAGGGCCCGTAGGCCAAGAGCTGCTTACCAGTATGGAAGATAAAGGCATTACCGGCTTAGGTTATTGGCATAACGGGATGAAGCAGTTGTCCGCCAATAAGCCACTGCATGTACCTAAAGATGCGCGCGGATTAAAGTTTCGCGTACAAGCGTCAGCGGTATTAGATGAGCAATTTAAAGCACTGCGTGCCAACCCGCGAAAAATGAGCTTTGCCGAAGTATACCAAGGCTTGCAAACCGGAGTGGTGAACGGGGCCGAAAACCCTTATTCCAATATTTATTCGCAAAAAATGCACGAAGTACAAAAGTACATTACTGAGTCTAATCACGGCTTATTGGACTACATGGTGATCACTAATACCAAGTTCTGGAATGGCTTACCCGAAGATATTCGTACTGAGCTGCGCAGCATTATGGATGAAGTGACGACCGAGGTGAACTTACATGCTGAAGAGATCAATCAGCGTGATAAACAGTCCATTATTGACAGTGGTAAGAGTGAAATTATTACGCTAACCAAAGAAGAGCGCGACCAATGGCGCAAACAAGTAAAACCCGTTTGGAAAAAGTTTGAAAAAGAAATTGGTGCCGAGCGGATTGCCGCGGCAGAAGCTGCAAACGAACAATAACCTAAGCTTAAGCAGCTTAAACATGGGTTTAAGCTGTTTATTAGCCAAAGCTTAGTAGGTGCGGTAGCTGGAGAAAGAGTATGACGATGTTGCGCCTAATGTGGGATCGCTTTGAGGAGGCATTGATTGTCTTCTTATTAGCAGCCATGACGCTAGTCACTTTTGTATATGTGATGTTAAATAACATTTACACCCTTTTTTATGCCATAGGCGAATACTTTGCCGAGGGCTCAGAAGCGACCTCAGAATTTTTTTATAGCATTGGTGATTTTTTCTTAGATGCCGTGCAAACCATGACTTGGAGTAATGCGCTAACTAAAGCCTTATTTGCTTGGCTGATTTTTTTTGGCCTGGCTTATGGCGTGCGCATTGGCGGGCATATTGGCGTAGATGCATTAGTCAAACTGACTTCGCGTTCAGTACAGCGAGTGATTGCCGTGCTCGCTTGCCTATTTTGTTTAGGCTATGCCGCCTTATTAAGTGTGGCCAGTTTTGAATGGATCAATACCTTAATGCAAGCGGCCATTGGCGCCGATGATTTGGGACAATTTGGGGTGCAGCAATGGCACATTGGCATGATAGTACCCATTGGTTTTACCCTCGTATTTATTCGATTTGTAGAAATATTTGTGCGCTTGGTGCGCAATCAACAAGTGGGCTTGGGTCTGGCTGATGAAGCCGCCGATGCCATGAAATTATCTGAAACAGAAGGGTCTAAAAAATGACGATTCCGTTTCTGTTTGCCGCACTGTTTGCGCTGATGTTTATTGGAGTACCGGTAGCCATTTCTTTAGGCTTAGCCGGCTCAGTCACCATCATGTTGTTTAGCCCAGACTCGGTGCGCTCGCTGGCCATTAAGTTATTTGAAACCAGTGAACACTACACTTTACTCGCCATTCCTTTTTTCTTACTGGCGGGTTCTTTTATGACCACAGGCGGCGTAGCGCGCCGCTTAATTGATTTTGCTAATGCGACGGTGGGCCATATTCGTGGCGGCTTAGCCATCGGCGCCGTGATGGCCTGTATGTTGTTTGCCGCGCTGTCTGGCTCCAGCCCTGCCACAGTGGCGGCGGTAGGCTCGATTGCCATTGCCGGCATGGTGCGCTCTGGTTATCCGCAAGAGTTTGCCGCAGGTATTGTGACGAACGCCGGTACCTTGGGCATTTTGATCCCGCCCTCGGTAGTGATGGTGGTATATGCCGCCGCGACCGAAACCTCGGTCGGTACCTTGTTTATGGCAGGGGTAGTGCCAGGCGTGCTGCTAGGCGTGGTATTAATGGTGGCAATTTATTTAATTGCGGTGAAGAAAAATTTACCCGCACTGCCTCGGGCCAGCTTTCGCCAATGGCTAAGTGCTGCACGCAAGGCCGTATGGGGTCTGCTGCTAATGGTAATTATTTTAGGTGGCATTTATTCGGGCATGTTTACCCCCACCGAAGCCGCTGCGGTGGCCGCCGTATATTCGGCCTTTATTGCGTTATTTGTCTATAAAGATATGCGCATTAAAGACGCACCTAAGGTGATATTAGAGTCAGCTAAATTGACTATTATGCTGATGTTTATTATTGCTAATGCCATGTTATTTGCCCATGTGTTAACCACTGAGCAAATTCCTCAGCAAATTACCAATATGGTATTAGAAGCCGGTTTGCAGCCTTGGATATTTTTATTGGTGGTGAATATTGTGCTCTTGATTGCCGGTGCCTTTATGGAGCCCTCGGCGATCATCTTGATCTTGGCCCCTATTTTATTTCCCATCGCTACTCAACTGGGTATAGATCCTATTCATCTGGGTATTATTATGGTGGTGAATATGGAGATTGGCTTGATCACGCCACCCGTGGGCTTAAACTTATTTGTTACCTCGGCAGTGACCGGTATGCCGTTATCACAAGTGATTAAGGCGGCACTACCTTGGCTGATGATCTTGTTAGGCTTCTTAATGCTAGTCACTTATGTGCCGAGTATTTCCATGGGCTTACCTAACTGGTTAGGTATGTAGTGGTATTAAGAGAGCGTGACTATTGAGATGATTTGACAGCGGTGAGCACTAAGTGCTCGCCGCTTTTTTATTAAGTATTGTTGTCACTCATCACAGATAAAAGCTGTAGCTAACAGACATTAGAGACGAAGCCGTTTATGCTCAGTAACAGCGCACGCTATATTGAGAAGGTATGGTTGCTAACTAACATTGCTGGAGTCGATTATTTATTCGCTATCTTTTTTTCATCTGTTAAGAGGGGTAATCCTACTGTTAAGTGTAGGCCTAGTGAGTTTCACCTCTCCTTATGCATTGGCTGAAGCTAGCCAAGAAAGTGGCTCCTGGTATCAAGCGGACTTTGCAGCCACCGGTACGGTAAAAGGCGCCAAGGGGGCTAATCGGCGTACGCCCCGAGAAACGGTACGTAACTTTGTCGCGCTAACCGAGGCCAGTGAGTATCAAAAGGCGGCACAGTTTTTAAATCTTGCCGACTTACCTAAGGCACAGCGCGCCAAACGCGGCGCTGAGCTGGCTCGGGAATTAGGGCTAGTTATTGATCGCCAGCTGTGGATTGATTGGTCTAGCTTATCCGCCCGCCCCGATGCCATGGAAGAGCAAGGGCCGGCTAATCATCCACTTACCGGCCAAGCACGACGCGATATTGGCTTGAAAATGGTTAAGCTTAATGGCCAAACCTATGAAATTCGCTTAGCGCGCTATAAATCCAAAGACCGTGAGCCGGTGTGGCTATTTACGCCACAAACCGTGGAAAACATTCCTATTTTATATGAAGCTTTTGGCCCCCATTTATTTGAGGCCTACATTCCTGCTTCTTTAAAAGAGAAAGTAGGGGGGTTGCGCTTATGGGAATGGATTGCACTGCCGCTGTTATTAGTCGTCTTGCTGGGGCTAGGGTGGCTGGTGAATCGCACTATGCGCTGGCTTGGCCATAAAGCCAACAGTCCTATTTTACGCCAAGCGGCAGAAAAAACGCGTTTACCGTTAGCCGTGGTCATTATGGCGGCGGTGGCGCAATTCTTTTTTAGAATGGGTGTGTCCTTTTCTGGGCCTGCTACCAATATTGTTCATCCCTTTTTAATTATTGTTATCGTGTCGGGTTTGGGCATGACAGTGCTCAAAATTATTGATGCCGTCTTAAACCGCGTGACGCTGCGGGTAATTGGCGAAATTGATGACACGCGCAGTATTAAGGAGCGAGAGCTTTATACCTCAATTTATGCGCTGCGCCGCATCGTGGTATTAGTGATGGTGGCGGTGTCCTTTATTGTGGTGTTGATCCAGCTTAATTTATTTGAGTCGTTAGGCATGTCACTGCTGGCATCTGCTGGGGTAGTCACAGTCTTGCTGGGCATAGCGGGGCAGGCGGTGCTGGGCAATATTATGGCCTCGTTGCAGATTGCCTTAGCTAAGCCGGTGCGCATTGGTGACAGTGTGCTCTTTGAAGGCAACTGGGCTTATGTAGAAAGTATTTTCTACACGTTTATTCGCCTGCGCACCTGGGATGAGCGGCGGATTATTGTGCCGGTGAAGCACTTTATTTCGCAACCTTTTGAAAACTGGTCGGTAAAAGATGCGCGCATTATGAAAACGATCGTATTGGTGTTGGATCACAGCGCCGATATTAGTCAGCTGCGCGAGGTGTTTATTGAATTAGCCAAAAATGATGAAGGGGTGATTGATCATCATACTTTGGCTGCCAGTGTTACCCGCCATAGTCGCGCTGGCCAAGAGTTATCTTTTTATGCCATGTCGCCAGATCCCTCCACTGCGTGGACGACGGCGATGCGTCTTCGCGAAGGTATGTTAGCTCATGTGCGCACTCATCATCCTAATTGGTGGCCTTATGAGCGCGTTTATGGACAAGAGCCAGAGGCTGAACAGGCAGTGGCGGCGCTCACAGCACCTCCTAGCCAAGATTAAGCACCATAAAAAAGGGTAGCAAAGTCGCTACCCTGTTTATTGCTAACAAGTTTAAGCGCGTAGTTTTTCTCGACTGGAAAAATCGCCGCTGCGGATCAGTTGGTCGGTCACTTTATCTACCGCTTTTTCGGTGCGCGCCACTATGTCATCAATATCTACGGGCGTGACCACCAAGGGCGGTGCAAAACCTAAAATATCACCGTGCGGCATAGCACGGGCAATTAAGCCTTGCTCTAAGCAAGCCGCCGCTATTTGTGGCCCTACTTTTAACGCGGGATCAAAGGGCTGGCGCTGAGCTTTATCACTAGAAAACTCCAGCGCATGCATTAAGCCTACCCCGCGAACATCGCCTACTAAAGGATGATCAGCAAAGGTTTCTAACATGCGTTGTTGTAAATAAGCACCGGTGTCGCGCGCGTTCTCGGTGAGCTTTTCACGAGCAATAATATCCAAGTTACACAATGCCGCCGCCGCCCCCATGGGATGACCAGAGTAAGTATAGCCATGGCCGATGGCGCCAAACTCATCGGTGCCATCTTCTAACACTTTCCACACTTTATCGCCCACAATCACCCCCGAAAGTGGCTGATAAGCCGAAGTTAAGCCCTTAGCAATGGTCATTAAATCTGGCTGCATATCATAATGCAATGAGCCAAAGTCTGAGCCTAAGCGGCCAAAACCACACACCACTTCATCGGCAATTAATAAGATATCGTACTTATTTAGTACCTTTTTAATTGCGCTCCAGTAACCCTGAGGCGGCGGCACTATACCGCCGGTGCCCAGCACAGGCTCACCTATCATGGCGGCGACTGTCTCTGGCCCCTCAGCTAAAATCATACTTTCCAGCTCAGCCGCACAGTGCGCGGAAAACTCCAGCTCGCTCATCTGGTTGTCTGCGCGGTGATAATAAACGGGCGCTAATGTGTGCTTTACCCGTGGTAAGGGCAAGTCAAAATGAGCATGGAAAGCATCTAAGCCGGTGAGTGAGCCAGAGGCGATAGTGGAGCCGTGGTAACCACGGTGACGAGAGATAATTTTTTTCTTTTCTGGCAGGCCACGCACGTTATTGTAATACCAAACTAATTTCATTTGGGTTTCGTTGGCATCACTGCCGGAGGTGCCGTAATAGACTTTACTCATATTGGCGGGCGCCATTTTAATAATGCGCTCTGACAGTTCAATCAGCGCCTCGTTGGTGTGCCCCACATAGGTGTGATAGTAAGCAAGCTTCTTAGCTTGTTCATAAATGGCTTCGGCCATTTCTAAGCGACCATAGCCGATGTTGACACAATAGAGGCCAGCAAAAGCATCAATCAGCTCGATGCCAGTGGAGTCTTTAATGCGGATCCCTTCGGCGCCGGTAATAATGCGCCCTTTAAGCTCGCCATGGGCATATTGCTTTAAATGAGTGGAGGCGTGAAACACGCTGTTGCGATCCATTTCTAACCATTTTTGAGTAGCTAGAGTCATGTTGAGCTCCTTAACTTTTGAGTCGCTGTACGTTCAGCGCCTTAGGTCTGACGTTATCTTGTGTACGCTTAGTGCTGTGCTCACATATCAGACGTGAGTCCTCCTAAGCAGTAGTACTTAAGATGACTGTATTCATCAAAGCCGTGGCGGCTGCCTTCTCTACCTAAGCCCGACTGTTTAACGCCGCCAAAGGGAATGCCATGACCGGTCATTTTCACGGAGTTTACGGCCACCATGCCAAATTGAAGCTGTTTAATAATTTGAAAAAGCTGGCGAATATCTTGGCCATACACATAGGCTGCTAAGCCATATTCAGTGTCATTAGCCAGTGCAATCACTTCATCTAACGAGTGATAGGGCATAACGCCGGCTACAGGACAGAAGTTTTCTTCACTAAATACCCGCATTTGCGGTGTAATATCGGCAAGTAACGTAGGCATAAAAAAGTTGGAGCCGAGCGCTTTGGTTTGGTCTCCGGCAATTAAACGTGCGCCTTTTGCGAGAGCGTCATCGACGAGCTGCTGTGCGTTATCGACTGCCTCATGAAAAATCAGCGGCCCTAAGGTCACGCCCTCAGAAAACCCATTGCCGACTTTGATGCTGGCCATTTGCTCGGCAAACGCTGTTAAAAATTGTTCATAATGAGCATGGGGCACAAAAATGCGGTTGGCCGCTAAACAGTCTTGGCCGGCGGTTTGAAACTTAGCTGCTACCGCCGCCTTGGCCGCTTCGGTGATATCCATATCTGGCAATACAATAAAGGGCGCATTGCCGCCAAGCTCCATAGAGCATTTTTTAACGGTGCTGGCAGCTTGGGCGAGTAAAATTTTTCCAACTCGCGTAGAGCCGGTAAAAGACAGCGCGCGCACCTTTTCTGACTGACATAATTGTTGACCCACCTGGCTACCTTTACCGGTAAGCACGTTATACACGCCGGCAGGAAAGCCCGCGCGCTCGGCAAGCTCGGCCAAGGCCAACGCCGAGAAAGGCGTTTCGCTGGCAGGTTTAATGAGCACAGTGCAACCTATCGCTAATGCGGCGGCGGCCTTGCGGGTGATCATGGCATGCGGAAAATTCCACGGCGTAATTAATGCGGCTACCCCAACAGGCTCTCGGATAGTGGCAAGCTCGGCGTTAGCAATGTGACTAGGTATAGTCTCACCATAGGCACGGCGCGCTTCTTCAGCGAACCAGCGTACAAAAGAGGCGCCATAGTCAATCTCACCTTGGGCATCATTTAATGCTTTGCCTTGCTCTAGCACCATTAGGCGCGCTAAGTCTTCTTTATTTTCTAAAATTAAGTCATGCCAGCGCATTAAAATAGCAGCGCGCTCATCGGCCAGTAGGGCCTGCCAAGATTGAAATGCTTGATGAGCATGTTCAATTGCTTGTTCAATTTGCAGTGGGGCTAATTGAGTACAGTGGCCAATCACATCGTCGGTAGCAGGGTTAAGTACATCGATATCTTGGGGGCCATGCACCCACTTACCGTTGATATACGCTAGTTCGCGCACTAACCGAGCGTCTGTTAAGTACGGCATAATGGCATCGGTGACTTTGCTGGTACTGACGGCATGTAGTTGTAGACTCATAAGCGCACCTCTTAGTGTTAACGTTATTTATGCTGTTGTTTTAAGCTTAGAGAGGAGGGCGCTAATTACTTTTGGTAATGGCGACTAAAAAGAGGTTTTTCTTTTGTTTAGCGCTAAAAAAAGCGCCGTTTTTACTGCAGGCTGCTATTGCGCTTAGATCGAGAGCAATAAGCCGGGGGAGTCTTCGATAGGAATACTGCTAGTTTGCTTAATGGTTTTGGTCACTATATAGGTAAAATATTTATCTATACCTAAGTCGGCATCTAACCAATGATCTATGAGCCGCTGATATTGGTCGATGCCCTCACATAAAATACGCAGTACATAATCCACGCCGCCACCGGTGGCATAACAATCCACGACTTGCTCACACTCGCGCATGGTTTTTTCAAAATGCTGCATGCGACTGGCACTATGACTCGTTAGGCTTATTTCTACTAATACACTGGTTTGTTTACCCAATACTTGGCGGTTAATTCGCGCCCCGTACCCTTCAATAATGCCGGCTTTTTCTAAGCGTTTCACTCGCTCCCAGCAGGGGCTCACGGACAAATTAATGGCTTGGGCAAGATCCGTTTTAGTAATACGGCCTTGTTGTTGAAGGATTTGTAAAATTAAAATGTCGTATCTGTCTAAGCGCATTAAAGCTCCTTATCCGCCAGCTTAACGGGGGTTATTTTTAACAAATAACTTCCTTGGGTAATGACTGAGTGTTTCCACGCCGTTTTCTGTAATAACAATGCTTTCTGTGGTTTCCATCCCCCAGTTATCTAGCCAAAGACCCGGCATAAAATGAAACGTCATGCCCGGTTTTAACAGCGTTTGGTCGGTGTTGCGCAAGCTCATAGTGCGCTCGCCCCAGTCTGGTGGGTAACTTAGACCAATGGGGTAGCCACAGCGTGCGCCTTCACGGTTAAAGCCGTATTTCGCTAAGGTGGCATTGAGCGCATCAGCAATATCGGCACAGCGGTTTCCAGGCTTTGCCGCCGCAAGTCCGGCTTCTAAGCCCGCATTGAGTGCTTCGTTAGCGCGTAAAAAGTCTTTGGTGGGCTTACCTAAATAAATAGTGCGCGATAGCACACAGTGGTAGCGCCGATGACAGCCTGCTAATTCTAAAAAGGTCGCTTCATTATTATTAAAAGGACGCTCATCCCAAGTTAAATGGGGGGCAGCAGTATCCTCGCCCGAGGGCAGCATCGGCACTATGGCTGGGTAGTCACCGTAATGCCCCTCATACCCCTCCATAGCCACGCGGTAAATCTCGGCCACCAGTAGGTTTTTGGGTAAGCCTGGCTCTATCATTTCCAGTGCTGCTTGATGCATTTGTTCAACGATCCGCGCCGCAATACGCATATAGCTAAGCTCAGTTTCTGATTTTATGGCGCGACACCAATTTACTAAGCCGGTGGCATCGACAAGCTCCGCATTCGGTAAATTAGCACGCAATGAAAAATAGGCTTTGGGACTAAAATAATAGTTATCCATTTCAACACCTACCTTGCCATAGGCCCAAGCTCTAGGCTTAAGCTCTTGGTTGGCAAGGTACTCCATAGCATGTAACAAAGGATTCATTACATAATAATCGGGATACCAAGTAATGTGGTCGGAGCGTAAATACGCGGTGCGCTTGGCGCCATTAGCATCCATATGCCGACCAAACCATAAAGGCTCACCTACGGGACCCACTACTACCACTTGCGGAGTATAAAAAGACCAGCCGTCATAGCCTGTTAGCCACGCCATATTAGAGGGGTCATGGATAATGAGCGTTTGTAAGTTTTTACGTGCCATAGAAGCTCGTACCTTACTTAATCGCTGCTGATATTCTTGGCGTGAAAAGCTTGGAGTAGGAAGCTGCATAGGCGATCTCACTTAATGCTGATAATAAATCTTAAGGTCTTGGTCTTGGCACGCTAAATACAGGGCGCGCCTGTGAGTGAGTGTTGCTGATTTTTATCTCTGTTAGACAACAGACAAGATTGAGTAATGTGGGTTGAACGAGACGCTGTATTCAGTTGGTTAAACAACGGACTTATAAGCGGCCTTAGTTTGAGCATAGCAATGAACTGAGTCTGTGCTGGGGCGATATTAACTAGTGCGTGGTGTGGCTACTAAGTGTAAATGGTTGAGCGTAAGGCGCGGGCAGGCGGGCTAAGGGAAGAATAATGAAGAGGAGATAGACGCAAAGTGGCTAAAAATCTTGGCTAAATTATTTGGGAATTGTGATTAACTTCACGCTGTCGTGACTAACAAGCAGCTCGGTAATTAAACCGAGCGTTGTTTAAAGAGGGCGAGCATTAGTGCTCATCGCCTTGATCCTTTCAGGTGCGTTGCGCTTGCGCCAAGTTGTCGGGGATCGGAAATACTTTGTCGTAAATAAGGTTATAGACAAAGGCATAGCTAAGATAAAAAGCCGACATGGCCATGCCCATGGTAAAGGCTTCCCACAAGCTAATCTTTAAATGCCACGCAATCATAGGCAGGAAAAAGACCAAGAGTCCGCCTTCAAAAAGACAGGCATGAAGAATACGAATGGCAGTAGTTTTATGAACGTCTTGACGAACTTTTACCATGGCGTGATCGAACAACACATTATAAATGTAGTTCCATACGGTCGCGATAATAGAGCCGACTACCGCCATTAAGCCCATTTCAAACATGTTATAACCAAAGAACAAGGTGGCAAAGGGGGTAAAAATAAGCAGGCCAATAATTTCAAAGCCTAAGGTATGGCGAATACGATCTAGGGTATTACGCATTATGACTCCGATATAAAGTAGATAAAACACCCATCTCAGCCGTGTTAGCTAAGAGGGGTGTGCAATAACCTAAAAAGAGAGGAGTGAGCTTGGCTGCTTACTCAGTTAAGGAGTAAGGCAGTGTTTGTAAGCTAAAACGACTGTCGTCTTGTCCTTTAATGCGAAACACAGTGTCAGCTTCAAGATCTTTGTTAAGCACAGAGGTGATTAAGCATTGCTCTCCATCTTGATACACATTTAATACAGTACCGGCGCGGCGCCAGTTCTCACCCAGTTGGAGCTCAAGATCTTGATTAACACTAATAGGCGCACTGGCAGTGCCAGATAAAATATACATGACTTTTTTATTGGCACCGCGATATTTTGCTCGCGCCACAGTTTCTTGGCCCATATAGCAGCCTTTAGTAAAGCTAATGCCATCGAGTGCCTGTAAGTTTAGCATTTGGGGAATATATTCGCCTTGGTGCTCGGCGTGTAGCTCTGGTATGCCGGCTTGGATCATTAAACCGCGCCATGCTTGTTCACTGCCGATCGGTAACTCAGGCGCCGGTGAATCCTTAGGCAAGACCAGTAGAGCATGCTCAGCGGCTACGGGAATAACCACACCTCCTTGCCAGAGGTTATCGCCTGTGACTTGTTGATCAAGCCAATAAGATAAGCCCTCACCCGCCAAACCATATACTTGCCATTGTAGCGTAGCATCGACGACCTCAGTTTTAGCGAACACCGCAAATTTTTTCAGCTCTGGTAATTGGCGCTCCAGTAAAGAGGCGTTAGTAATGAGTAATAACTCCTCTCTTAGATTGGCTAGCCAAAAACTGCCCCATAAGCGGCCTTTACTGTCACAATGACCGCCTAAGGTCGCCTCACCAGAATTGAGTAAGGCAACATCGCAGGTCACTTGTCCTTGAAGATATTTGGTTCTGTCGTCACCGGTGAGGCTAATTACGCCTCGGTCGCTCAGTGGATATAACGTGGGAGAAGAAGAAAGAGTCAACATGTAAGCTCCCTTTATAGGCAAGGAATAAGGTTAAAGTAAGTCAAGTGTGAGCCCCATGGTAAAGATGACTAACACATTTGTCAGTAGTCATTGGAGCTTATACTATGAGTTTCGTTTTATCTTTTGGGTATGCATATGCTGAGTGCCACTAATAAATCGCGTTTAATCTGGGCGTGCCGCCGTGGCATGTTGGAGCTAGATGTCTTACTCGCTCCCTTTGTAGAGCACGAGTACGAGGGGCTGTCACCTAGCCAGCAACAAGTATTTGAACGGTTATTGGAATGTGACGATCCTGACTTATTTGCTTGGTTAATGGGACATCAAAGCTCAGCACAGCCTGAGTTTCAAGCCATGGTGGAGTTCATTCTTGAGCGTAACCAGATTCGAAATCAACGCTAGTGCTTCGCGCTTTCATGCTTACTATTTGTTAACAGCGGCGAGCCTGTGGTGGCTACCCGCCTATTTTTTACTGCGAGGCGATATATTGCCGTGGTTTACGCCGGTGTGGTTACTCGTCTGTGGCGGGTTAGTTTATCGCAGCCGCAGCTATGTGCTAAGAGGAGAGTATAACCAAGGTCAATTGCTGATTAACGGCCAACAAGGGCGCTTGTCTCATCACAGCCGAGTAGGGCCCGGCTTTTTATTACTTATGCTGGATGAGCAACGCTTGCCTTGTGCTTGGCTCTTTCAAGACGCAGTATCAGACGGAGTGTATCGGCGTCTAGCGCAATTAATATTGCAAGCAGCACCAGAAAAACGACCGTAAGCCTAACTTTGTACGCCGTAAGTTAAAGATAAACACGCTTTTGTACTTACAGCGTATGGCGTAACACGTACCGCGTTTTTTAAGGCTCTAAGATTGTCGGCTTAGGATCGGGCGCTGGGTCTGGATAATCCAAGGTGTAGTGTAAGCCGCGCGATTCTTTGCGCGCCATGGCCGAGCGGATAATAAGCTCCGCGACTTGTGCCAAATTACGTAGCTCTAATAAATTATTACTCACTCTAAAGTGGCGGTAATATTCCTCAATTTCTTGCTGTAACAATTCAATTCGACGCTTGGCTCGTTCCAAGCGTTTGTTTGAACGCACAATGCCTACGTAATCCCACATAAATAACCGCAATTCATGCCAGTTATGGTGAATGACCACTTCTTCATCGGAGTCGGCTACTCGACTTTCATCCCACAGTGGCAAGATAGGGGGAGGCGGTGTACTAGCCAGCTTAGCTAGAATATCTTGACCAGCGGCGCGAGCAAAGACGATGCACTCTAATAAAGAATTAGACGCCATGCGATTAGCGCCGTGTAAGCCAGTATAAGAGACCTCACCAATGGCATATAAACCAGAAATATCGGTTTGGCTATGCTCATCCACCATTACGCCGCCACAGGTGTAATGCGCGGCAGGCACTACCGGCATCGCTTGACAAGTAATGTCGATGCCTACTTTTAAGCAGCGCTCATAAATAGTAGGAAAGTGTTTAAGAATAAAGTCGCGCGGTTGGTGGCTAATGTCTAAATACATGCACTCGGCACCCAGGCGTTTCATCTCATGATCGATGGCGCGCGCCACGATATCCCGCGGAGCTAGCTCGCCTCGTGAGTCATAATCTGGCATAAAGCGACTGCCATCTGGGCGTTTTAACAGCGCACCTTCACCGCGCAGCGCCTCTGTGAGCAAAAAGTTGTTATCATCGGGGTGAAATAAGCTGGTGGGATGAAATTGGTTAAATTCCATATTCGCCACTCTACATCCTGCTCGCCACGCCATGGCAATGCCATCGCCAGAGCTGACATCGGGATTGGAAGTATATTGGTAAACCTTAGAAGCACCGCCAGTGGCCATGGCCACAAAACGTGCTTGTATGGTTTCCACTCGCTCTTTATCGCGGTTCCAGACATAGGCACCTAAGATACGATTGGGTTCGCCGGTTTTAGTGGTGTCATCTCCCAGCTTAGCGCTAGTAATTAAGTCCAGCGCATTGACCCTTTCAAGAATATGAATGTTAGGATGTTGGCGTACTCGCTCATTTAAAGTGAGCTGCACCGCTTTTCCCGTGGCATCGGCGGCATGAAAAATACGTCGATGACTGTGGCCTCCTTCTCGGGTTAAGTGATACGCCGCTTTGCCTTGAGCTGAGGGTTCGGTATCAAAGGGCACGCCTTGTTCAATAAGCCATTGAATAGCATCCGGCGCTTGGCGGGCGGTATATTCCACCACCGCAGGATCGCACAGGCCAGCACCGGCAATTAAGGTGTCGGCTACATGAGACTCGATACTGTCGGTTTCATCAAACACGGCGGCAATGCCACCTTGAGCGTAGAAGGTCGAGCCCTCTGCAAGGGGGCCTTTACTGAGTAGATGTACTTGGGCGTGATCGGCCAGTTTTAAAGCCAAAGACAAGCCAGCGGCGCCACTACCAATAATGAGCACGTCGCAAAGGTATTCAACAGGATCCTTCATAAAGTATCATTGACCCAAGGTGGATAGTTTTTCTATGTTATCCCATGCAAGCAGTAGGCGCAGCCAGAATTAACTATCTCAAATGAGTTCAGAACTTTTCTCCGCATCCGTAGTCAATACAGGTGCGCTTATTACGAGCCGATGGCATGTTACATCGGATTATTCGGAGGTTACGCGGCTCCCATGAGCGATCAATTCACAGATCAGCAGCTGGTTGAACGGGTGCAGCGTGGTGATAAAAACGCTTACGGCTTACTGGTAAAAAAATATCAGCATAAAGTAGCGAACCTAGTCTCACGATATGTGTCCAACTCAGGTGATGTGCCGGATGTGACGCAAGAAGCCTTTATTAAAGCCTATCGCGCCTTACCCGGATTTAGAGGCGATAGCGCTTTTTATACTTGGTTGTATCGCATTGCGGTAAACACGGCGAAAAATTACTTAGTGGCACAAAAAAGACGGCCACCTAGTAGCGATGTTGAAGTAGACGACGCAGAGTATTACGACGGTGGTAATGGCTTAAGAGATCAAGCTTCACCTGAGCGACTCATGCTATCAGAAGAGATTAAGCAGGCAGTATTTGACACTATTAACGCACTGCCTGAAGATCTTAAAACGGCGATAACCTTGCGAGAGTTGGAAGGGATGAGCTACGAAGACATAGCCAACGTGATGGACTGCCCAGTAGGAACAGTTCGCTCTCGAATTTTTCGAGCACGAGAAGCTATCGATAAGCGAGTCCAGCCGTTACTTCAGGGTTGAACGGAGAATAATTGTTATGGCAAACGACATGGCACACCTTGCGAATAATAAAGAGCAGATTTCGGCCTTAGTCGATGGTGAGTTACAAGATAAAGTATTGCTAGAATTACTTAGCGATGAGCCTGAGATGGCCGGTACTTTTGCTCGTTACCATCTGTATGGCGATGCTTTGCGCAGCGATCTCGCCACGCATTTGCATCAGGATATGAGCGATAACGTGATGGCTGCTTTAGCCGACGACGCTCCCTTTAGTGGCGTTCATACCACGGCAAATCTTGAGCCCGCTAATCAATCTGCACCGAGCACCAACAGTAATGTAGTACGTGCGCGCTTTGGTAAGTTAGCGCCTATGCTGCGTTATGCGGGGCAATTTGCTATCGCGGCTTCTGTGTCTGCTGCCTTAATTGTGGGCGTGCAGCAATACAGCCAGCAAGACTTACAGTCACCGGTACTCAATACCGTGCCCTTGAATGGCGGTGCGACGCCGGTGAGCTTAAATTACAAAAACTCCTCACTGCAGCCTACTCAAGAACAAGCGCAGTTAGAGCAGCAAAGACGTATTCATGAGTTGCTAATGGATCATGAGCTACAACAGCGTTTACGCCAACACTAGTGGTAGGAAAAAGGTGTGGCAGTAAAAAAGGATAAGGTTATCCAGCATAAAGCCCATGATGACACTGATGAATGCGTTAAAAGAAAGGTAAACACTTTGAAAAAACAGGGGCTGAGTGCCGTATTCCTGATCGTGACATGGGTTTTTTCTAGTCAGGTGCTGGCCGAAGATGGGGCAGCACCTGATTTATTAGCGCGTATGCAGCAAGCCTATCAAGAGCTTAATTTTGAACTCACCCTGATTGAGTTTAGCCAAGGAGAGTTAGAGCCTAAGCGTCTTACGCGCGGCCATATAGACAATCAAGTGTTTACCCATTTAACCCACTTAAATGGGCGGCCTCGTGAATTTGTGCAAAGAGATGATGAAACCAGCTTCTTTGATGCTAACCAAGGTGGCTACACCTTAAAAAACTCAAGCCTACCCGGTCTTTTTTATCGACTGCAGCAAATGTCGCTGCGCTCGTTACATGCTCATTACGATGCGGTGTCTGCGGGGCGCAGTCGCGTGCTTGGCCGAGTAGCCCAAGTGGTGCGCTTAGTGCCTAAGTCCCCCGATTATTACGGCTATGTATTATGGCTAGATCAAGAAACCGGCTTATTGGTTAAGCTCGACACGCTTAGCGAAGAGGCCAACTTAGTAGAGCAAAGTATGGGGGTGGCGCTTAAAGTAAGTGAACAGCCAAGCCCATTAATTAAAGAGTTAAAAGAAGCTGACTTACCGGCTGTGGTATCCATTGCCGATGTCTATCCGGGAGCTAGCCAGACGCTGCCTTGGAAATTTGGCTGGTTACCTTCAGGTTTTGAGTTGCGCTCTCAAGATAAGCATAAGTTGCCCATTACCGAACAGTCGGTGGATTATATTATGCTGTCTAACAGCTTAGTCGATGTCTCTGTCTATTTAAGTAAGGCCAAACCTTCGGCGGAAGTGAAACAACAATTAGTTCGCCAAGGCGCCACGCATTTATTAAGTGTCACTTCACCGGAAGGCAACGATATTACGGTTGTAGGAGCTATTCCTGTAGAAACTGCGCGCCATATTGTTGAGAGTATTAGTCGAGTCGAGAAGCCTTAATCTAGGCCAAGTGGTTGAACGAACTGTAGCGAGCGTTGCTTATGATTGAAGAAATTGCCACTGTTTCTGCCGTATACGATGGCAAGGTGGAAGTAGTGTGTTTTAGTAAGTCAGCCTGTGGTCAATGCAAACAAAGCAGCCACTGTGGTACTGGCATTGTGTCTAAAGCACTTCCAGGGCGAGATCACCGTTTTTTAATCGCGACCGACTTAAGCTTGACCGTTAATCAACAAGTGCGGATCGGCATTCCTGAGCACAGCCTGATTAGCAGCGCTTTTTTAGTCTATTTATTGCCGTTACTATTAGTCATGGCTGGCGCATTAGGCGCGAGCATCGGCCTTGGCTTGGGCGACGGCGGCACCATACTGGGTGCGGCTGTGGGCGGCTTACTCGGGTTTGTACTGGCGGCGCGCTGGGCAGACCGGGGCGGGCAATTAGTGACTGAGCCGGTGATCCTCTCTACCATGTTAGCCTCTACCCAGCTGGCACAGGATCTCGACACCCCCTAGCTGCCTCTCCCTGAATGGCTTACTAAACCAATATTGACTAAGGATTGGCCTCGGTAATGCTAATCCAGTAGAATCCTGCCTTTCACCTTTGCTTTTCAGACTACGGACTCCTTATCGCATCATGAAGCACATTCGTAACTTTTCCGTCATCGCTCATATTGACCACGGCAAGTCCACCCTGTCCGATCGTTTGATCCAGGTGTGTGGCGGCTTGTCAGATCGTGAAATGCAGCAACAAGTGCTCGACTCCATGGATCTGGAGCGCGAGCGTGGCATTACCATTAAAGCGCAAAGTGTGACCCTGAACTACCAGGCCGACGACGGCGAAACCTATCAGCTGAACTTTATTGATACCCCAGGACACGTGGACTTTTCCTATGAGGTGTCCCGCTCTTTGGCCGCTTGTGAAGGCGCCTTGCTGGTAGTAGACGCAGGTCAGGGTGTTGAGGCACAGACTTTGGCCAACTGCTATACCGCGCTAGATATGGATCTAGAAGTGGTGCCGATTTTAAACAAAATCGACTTACCTCAGGCCGAACCTGAGCGCGTAGCAGCCGAAATAGAAGATATTGTTGGTATTGTCGCCATGGACGCCGTGCGCTGCTCAGCTAAAACTGGCGTCGGTATGAATGAAGTACTAGAGCGCATTGTTAGTCAAATTCCAGCGCCCGAGGGCGATCCTGAGGCGCCGCTACAAGCCTTGATTATCGACTCTTGGTTTGACCCCTACTTAGGCGTGGTGTCTTTGGTGCGTATTAAACATGGCCAGCTTAAGAAAAACGATAAAATCAAAGTGATGACCACCGGGCAAGTCTGGGGCGTGGATCGCATTGGTATTTTTACACCTAAACAAACCGACACCGACGGCTTAGGCTGTGGTGAAGTAGGCTGGGTAGTGTGCGGCATTAAAGAAATTCATGGCGCGCCGGTAGGCGATACACTCACCCATGCCAAACATGGTGCTGAGCTGGCCTTACCTGGTTTTCAAAAAGTGAAGCCACAAGTGTATGCGGGTTTATTCCCTATCTCTGCCGATGATTATGAGACCTTTCGTGATGCCCTAGATAAATTATCGCTAAACGATGCCTCTTTATTCTATGAGCCAGAAACGTCTAATGCCCTAGGCTTTGGGTTTCGCTGTGGTTTCCTTGGCTTATTGCACATGGAAATTATCCAAGAGCGCTTAGAGCGTGAATATGACTTGGACTTAATTACCACAGCACCTACGGTCGTGTATGAGGTGGTAAAAACCGATGGCAATATTATCTATGTTTCTAGCCCCTCTAACTTACCGGCTTTAAATGAAATTGAAGAGCTGCGCGAGCCTATCTCTGAGTGTCATATACTGGTACCGCAAGAATACTTAGGCAACGTGATTACGCTGTGTATTGAAAAGCGCGGCGTGCAAAAGAATATGGTTTATCACGGTAACCAAGTGGCACTTACCTATGATATTCCGATGGCGGAAGTGGTGTTAGACTTCTTTGATCGCTTAAAATCTTGCAGCCGCGGCTATGCCTCGCTAGATTATGGTTTTAGTCGCTTTGAAACGGCTGACATGGTGCGCTTAGATATTATGATTAATGGGGATCGCGTCGATGCTCTAGCAGTGATCACCCATAAAGCGAACGCTGTGTATCGTGGCCGGTTATTGGTTGATAAAATGCGCGAGCTGATCCCGCGCCAAATGTTTGATATTGCTATTCAAGCCTCAATTGGTAGCCAAATTATCTCACGCAGCACTGTAAAAGCCTTACGTAAAGACGTTACCGCTAAGTGTTATGGTGGCGACGTGAGTCGTAAGAAAAAGCTACTTTCTAAGCAAAAAGAAGGTAAAAAGCGCATGAAGTCATTGGGCCGGGTCGATATTCCTCAAGATGCCTTCTTAGCAATTCTACATGTCGGAAAGGACAAGTAAGTTATGGCGAGTAATTTTGCCTTGATCTTAGTGCTGGTCACCTTGGTGACCGGCATTATTTGGGCGCTAGATAAATGGCGCTGGGGTCCAGAGCGGGCGCGTACAATTGCTAAAACTCAAGCCGCACACGGTAATCAAGTGAACGAAGCCGTGTTGGCGCGAGTCGCCCGTGTCCCGGGTTGGGTGGAGCAAGCGCGTTCTATCTTTCCCGTGATTGCGGCGGTGTTAGTGTTGCGCTCTTTTATTTATGAGCCGTTTCAAATTCCTTCAGGATCTATGATGCCGACCTTATTGGTGGGTGATTTTATCTTGGTGGAAAAATTTGCTTATGGCTTAAAAGAGCCCATCAGTAATACCACTTTGATCCCAACCGGTGAGCCTAAACGCGGCGATGTAGTGGTATTTAAATACCCTGAAGATACCCGTATTGATTATATTAAACGGGTGATTGGCCTGCCTGGGGATCGCATCGTTTATCAAGACAAACAACTGTTTATTAAACCTGCTTGTGCGGGCGATGACTGTCCTGATTTTGCACCTGTGGCCTTAAGCGCAGGTGAAGTAGGGGAGTTTTCTCAATCAGGGGTGGCGCTTGAGCGTTTTTCAGAAGCGTTAACAGAACGTGGGCACGATATATTAAAAAACCCCCAACGCCCCGATCCTATCCAGTTATATTATGGCCAACCTAATACCGCGCAAAATGAATGGGTAGTGCCTGCTGGACATTATTTTACTATGGGTGATAACAGAGACAACAGCACCGACAGTCGCTTTTGGGGCTTTGTGCCACAAGAGAACTTAGTAGGTAAAGCGGTTGCTATCTGGATTAGCTTTGAATTTGAACGCAACGCCGACAGCTGGTTGCCAACATGGGTGCCCAGTAATGTCCGCTTTAGCCGCATAGGCGCTATTCATTAATGAAAAAATTGCACATTTTAGAAAAAAAACTGGGTTATACCTTTATCGATCAAAGTATGTTGGTGCGCGCCTTAACGCATCGCAGTGCGGGTGCTCGCCATAATGAGCGGTTAGAGTTTTTAGGTGACTCCTTATTAAGCATGGTGATTGCCGATGCGCTGTTTCATCGCTTTCCTAAGGTTAACGAGGGCGATATGTCGAGGATGCGCGCCACTTTAGTGCGTGAAAAAACCTTGGCAGAGCTGGCGCGGGAGTTTGAGCTTGGCGATTATTTAATTTTAGGGCCGGGCGAGCTAAAAAGCGGTGGCTTTCGCCGCGAGTCTATTTTAGCGGATGCGGTAGAAGCCATTATTGGTGCTATCTATCTGGATGCAAATATCGAACAGATGCAAAGCATCTTATTAGGCTGGTATGAAGATCGTTTACACGCTATCCAGCCCGGTATTGAGCAAAAAGATCCTAAGACTCGTCTGCAAGAATTATTGCAAGGTAAGCGCAAACCGCTGCCCACTTATACCGTTGAGCAAGTCATTGGCGAAGCCCATAACCAAAAATTTACCGTGCACTGCCAAATTGAAGGCATGGCAGAGCCTGTGATTGGCATCGGTACTAGTCGTCGTAAGGCCGAACAATCTGCGGCCGAACATGCATTGGAAGTCTTGCTATGAGCTCACCAGAACAAACATATTGTGGCTTTATTGCCATTGTGGGGCGCCCTAATGTGGGTAAGTCGACCTTGCTTAATCAGCTGTTAGGGCAAAAGGTCAGTATTACTTCCCGTAAGCCGCAAACGACTCGCCACCGTATTATGGGCATAGATACCGAGGGCGCTTATCAAGCTATCTATGTGGATACGCCAGGTTTACACATTGAAGAAAAACGCACCATTAATCGCCTTATGAACCGCGCCGCCTCTAGCTCATTAGGCGATGTGGAAATGGCGATCTTTATGGTAGAGGGCACAAAGTGGACGCCTGATGATGAGATGGTGCTCAATAAGTTACGCCGGTTAACGTGCCCTGTGGTATTGGCAATCAATAAAATTGATAATGTGGAAACCAAAGAAGAGCTGTTGCCGCATATGCAGTGGTTATCTAGCCTAATGGACTTTGCTGATATAGTGCCGTTGTCGGCGGAAAAGGGCACCAATGTCGACACTATCGCGAAACTGGCGCGCCAGCGCTTAAAGCCCTCGCCTCATCATTTTCCAGAAGATTACATCACGGATCGCTCGTCGCGCTTTATGGCTGCAGAAATTATTCGTGAAAAAATTATGCGCTTTATGGGGAGGAATTACCTTACTCAGTGACGGTAGAGATTGAGCGCTATGAAGTAAATGATAAGGGCGTGGTGTGTATTAATGGCCTGATCTTAGTAGAGCGCAGTGGTCAAAAACGCATGGTGATTGGTAATAAGGGCGAAAAACTCAAAGTGATTGGCACCGAAGCCCGGTTAGACTTAGAAAATTTACTTGAGCAAAAAGTATTTCTTGAGCTGTGGGTGAAAGTGAAGTCGGGCTGGGCCGATGATGAACGTGCTTTGCGTAGCTTGGGGTATGGTGAAGATTAATGAAAGGCCATGCCGCCTTTGTTATTCATAGCCGCCCCTATCGTGAAACCAGCCAGCTGGTGGAGGTGTTCACCCAAGAACAAGGCCGTCAAAGCTTAATTGCTAAAGGCAGCCGCCAGCCACGCTCTCCCCTAAAAGGGCTATTACAGCCCTTTGTGCCTCTAAGTCTCACCTTTGGTGGTAAAGGTGAGCTTAAAACTTTATTTAAAGCAGAAGCCACGGCGCCGGCGATTCGCCTTACCCGCACGGCGTTATACAGTGGCCTGTATCTTAATGAGCTTATTTATTACCTATTAGAGGCCCACACCCCGTTTGATGAGGTGTTTGAGGCTTATCAAACCACCTTACACAAATTGGCCGCCGGTGAGGCCCTTGAGCCTTGTTTGCGCCATTTTGAGTTTTATATGCTGAATGTTTTAGGCTATGGCGTAGATTTTGCTGTTGATGCCCACACCGGCGAAGGCGTTGTTGCCAAAGCTTGGTATCAGTATCAAGCAGAAGCAGGGTTTAGTCGGGTTGAGCGCTACCAAAGCGGCGCTTATTTAGGTGAGCATCTGCTGGCTCTCGCCGAGCTAGATTTAAGTTCCAGTGATATCTTGTTAGCTGCAAAACAGTTTAGTCGTCAAGCTTTGGCTCCTTATTTAGGGGGGCGGCCTTTGCGCAGTCGTGCGCTCTTTATCAAAGGAAAGAGAGGAAGTCGCAGTGAGTGAATTATTTTTAGGCGTTAATATCGATCACATTGCTACCTTGCGTAATGCGCGAGGCACTAACTATCCGGATCCTGTGTATGCGGCAACCCTTGCTGAGCTGGCGGGTGCCGATGGCATTACTGTGCATTTACGTGAAGACCGCCGCCATATTGTGGACCGGGATATAGAGATACTAAATGAAACCATTCAAACACGCATGAATTTAGAAATGGCGGTGACCGATGAAATGTTAGATATCGCCTGTCGAGTCAAGCCCACTTATGTCTGTTTAGTACCAGAGAAACGCGAAGAGGTGACCACTGAAGGCGGCTTAGATGTGGCAGGGCAACTAGAAAAAATAACGGCTGCCGTACGTCGTTTAAGCGAAGCTGGGATCAAAGTGTCGTTATTTATTGATGCAGAGCGCCAGCAAATTGATGCCGCTCTAGCTACCGGCGCCCCTTATATCGAAATTCATACCGGCCATTATGCTAATGCGCAAAATGAAGCAGAGCAAGGTGCGGAGCTAAAGCGCATTGCGGCCAGTGCAGCCTACGCCAGTGATGCTGGCCTTAAGGTGAACGCAGGACATGGCTTGCATTATCATAATGTAAAACCCATAGCGGCTATTCCTGAGATGCATGAGCTTAATATTGGGCATGCCATTATTGCGCGCGCCGCCTTTGAGGGATTAGAAAAAGCCATCCGCGATATGAAGCGTCTTATGCAAGATGCCCGACAAGGCATTTAATCACTCCAGACTCGGACCAGCTCCGAGTCTCTAATTCCTAGACTACTCACTACTCACTACTCCTAGCCGTTATACATAGTGCTTAGCTTGGTGGCGAATTTGGGCAAAGCGCTCCAGTAATTCCAGTAACTCCGGCTCTATAGCACTGACTGGCTGCTTGGCAAGCAGTGCTTGTTCAAGTTGTGCTAATAATGCCTGTAGCTGAGGCACACCACAGTAAACACTGCCCCCATGGAGCTTATGAATAGCGCTATGGAGTGTTTGGCTCTCTAGCTCACTGTTTACCGCTTTATTAAGTAAAGGCTCGCATTCATCTATGGTTTCAAGTAATAAGCGCAACATCTCTTTAGCAAGGTGTTCTTTATTACCCGCACGGCTAAGGGCCAGTGGCCAGTTTATTTGGCTATGGCTAGCGTCAGGTGTGGTCACAGGGCGGGCAAAGCGGCGAATAAGCTCGGCCAGCATGCGCTCATCTAGTGGTTTTGCTAAGTAGTCGTCTATTCCTTGGCGCATTAAGCGCTCTCTCTCGCCCGCGATGGCATGAGCGGTCACGGCAATAATGGGAGTATGGCGATTGGGGCCGCTACTTTTACGGATTTCTTGAGTTGCTTGAATGCCATCAAGCAGCGGCATCTGAATATCCATAAAAATGACATCATAATGATTAACGGTAGCTAAATTAAGGGCTTCTTGGCCATTAGAGCAGGTATCTACTTGGCTTACTTGCTCACTTAATAGCGCACTAATGAGTTTTAAGTTGGCGGGATTATCATCGACGGCTAACACTCGCATCGTTTGTTTTTGAGTGGCCGCTAAGCTGGGTAATGCCACTTGGGTAGCAGGTAATAAATAAGGTAAAGACAGTACATTAGGTTGCGTCAGCGCGTGAGCGAGCTTTTGATAATGCACGGGTTTTGTTAAACAAAGCTCAGCGCCACTGTTAATGAGCGCCTCAGCTAATAGAGGGTCAGTGGAGCTAAGTAACACCACAACCTTATGGCCTTGTTGCTTAAATTGAGAAATGCTTTGCTCAATTTCACTGGGTAGGGCATGAGGGCTAAAGCCCAGTAATACATAATCTAGGCAACTACTTAAGCTCGACTCATTTACTAAGGTGACGCCCCATTCACGTAATAGGGCTTGAGTTGCGCGGTAGCTAAATTCATCGGCCTCTTGATAAAAGACACTTTTTTGACTGAGCTCAGCCAATGGCAGTGGCTCGGCTAACGGCACTCTGGCTTGGTCTAGCTCTAAGGTAAAACTAAATACCGAGCCGACACCAGGCTCCGAGTGCAGCCTAATGCGCCCCGCCATTTGCTGTACCAA
The DNA here is from genome assembly GCF_002157875.1 of Oceanisphaera avium. Lineage (NCBI taxonomy): Bacteria > Pseudomonadati > Pseudomonadota > Gammaproteobacteria > Aeromonadales > Aeromonadaceae > Oceanisphaera > Oceanisphaera avium. The sequence continues at coordinate 1,724,602 of NZ_CP021376.1, read as the reverse complement.
TTTTTGTGTGATCACTAATCCTAAGCCAGTACCGCCATAGCGGCGTGAAATGCTGGAGTCGGCTTGGTTAAATGCTTGAAACAACTGGCGACGCTGCTGATCGGTAATACCAATGCCGGTGTCTTTAACGTGGATACACAGCGCCGCCCGCTCAGGTAAACTGGCAGGACTGACATCGACTCGTACATCTACGTTGCCTTGTTCGGTAAATTTAATGGCGTTGCCCACAAGGTTAGTGAGTACCTGCTGCAAGCGCAGCGCATCGCCCATTAAACTATCTTGTACCGCCGCGTCCACGCGCATTGATAGCTCTAGGCCTTTGTCGTGGGCGCTTGGCGCTAATAGTGTCATCACCTCTTGGAGCGTATCGCGCAATGAAAACGGAATGTGCTCCATAGTCAGCTTGCCCGCTTCTAACTTAGAGAAGTCAAGAATGTCATTAATAATGCTCAGTAAATTTTGCGCCGACTTCTCTATGGTGGTGAGGTAATCCAGTTGATTAGTGCTGAGGCGGGTTTTTTGCAGCTGGCGGGCAAAGCCAATGACGCCATTCAGTGGTGTGCGTAGTTCATGAGACATGTTGGCTAAAAATTCTGTTTTAACGCGCGCTGCTTCTTGGGCGCGTTTTTTAGCCATATCTAACTCAATATTTTGAATTTCAATTTGCTCTAGCGTCTCTCGCAAGTCAGAGGTCGCTTGGTCAATATTTTGCTGCATTTCTTCATGATATTCGGCAAGGGATTTGGCCATGGCATTAATGCCATTTTTAAGCATGTGCATTTCACCGGTAAACTCACCGTGCACCCGAGTATCAAGTCGCCCCTCGCGTATTTTATAAATAGCGGTGATCATATCAGTAATAGGTTGCGAAACGCCCTTAATTAAGCGCAGGCCAAAAAGGGTACTTAACAACACGCCCAGTAACACAATTAACCCAGCCATAAAGGTTTCTTTATAGTGCACTAGCATGGCGGAGTCGTTGGTGAGCTGCATGGAGATATAGCCAAGAGGCTTAGCCGCGACATCTTCCCAGATAGCCTCTGACTTAATGGCATCGCTTAAGACTGGCGTGCGCAACACTATGTCACCCTCTCGCGTTTCCACTGTGGTTGATAAGGGAATGGACTCGCCATCCTTTAAGCTCAGCACATTAAAATCTTTATGATAATTAGAGGTGACCAGCAATTTTCCTTGATCGTCAAATAAGGCAATAGCGCTAATTAAGGGGCTATTATTGCGGTGGATATTGCTTAACAAGCGATTAAGCGCTTCCCGATTGCGATTACTCAGTGGTAGCTCACTGGCAAGCGCCATGGGCTCAATCACATTAACGCCTTGGCGGATCAAGGCATTTTCCAATTGCTGATAGCGGCTAACGGTGAAGTAGCTGGCTAAAAAAACACCAATCAGCAAGGTGGGGATCAGGGTGTAGGCGAGTATTCTGGCTCGCAGGCCGTATTTGGTCATAGTAGGCGAATGTGGGACAATGCCAGTCTTAAATCAACAGACGCTTATGATGACATAGCCGGTTCGAGGCCTCCACGTTTATGGTTCAGTTCTTTAAGGAAAAAAAATCCAAGCCCACCGGCCAAGCGCCTTTTGAGATAACTATCGCCGAGATAAACAGTCATGGCCTAGGCGTTGCTCTCTATCAAGGTAAGCCGTTATATGTAGCCGGTGCCTTAAAAGGAGAGCGAGTTCGCGTTAGTTTGATACAGAAAAATGCGAAATATCAAACGGCGCGCTTATTAAAAGTATTAAGTAGTGCTGCTACACGCACCACCCCATTTTGCGCCTATATTAATGAATGCGGTGGCTGCTCATTACAGCATATGGCACCGAGCGAGCAGCGCGCCCTTAAAGCGCGCACCGTAAGCCAGCTGTTTGCCCGCCAAGGTATGACTGATTTACCTGAATTTGAGTGGCTAAATGAGGGCGCAACTCAAGGTTATCGCCGCGTTGCCCGCTTAGCGATTCGCCGTCAGGGCAAAGGGGTAGCGCTGGGGTTTAGGCGTCGTCAGTCTCATCAGTTAGTGGAAATTGACCATTGCGGCGTATTACGCCCCGCATTATCGGCATTAATTGTGGCAATTCGACAGCTGCTAAACCAGCTAAAAGGCAATAAGCATCTAGGACATATTGAGCTTTATGAAGCCGCCGAGGGCGTGGCGCTATTATTACGCCACACCGCGACGTTATCGGCTGGGGATCTGGACTTATTACTGACTTTTGCTCAGGAGCGTGAGGTGGCGCTCTTTTTACAAGATGATCATAGTCGCCGCCCTTTACATGTTCCATTTTCGCTTTATTATCAAATAGATAATATAAAATTGTCATTTACACCTGGGGATTTCATTCAAATTAATGGCCCCTTAAATAGTCAGCTGGTGAACAAAGCTAAAGCTTGGTTAGCACCAGAGCCAGGAGACAGAATATTAGATCTGTTTTGTGGGGTGGGTAATTTTTCATTGCCGTTAGCCGCCGCGGGTCACAGTGTGGTGGCTGTCGAAGGCGTCATGGAAATGGTGGAGCAGGCAAGGGGTAATGCCGAAGAGCAAGGCGTGAGTCAGGCTGAATTTTTTCGCGCCGACTTAGCCACAGACTTTACGACAGCGCCGTGGGCACAACAAGGTTTTGAACGAGTATTGCTCGATCCCGGCCGTGCCGGTGCCGAACACGTCATGCCTTATTTATGCCAGCTTGCCCCCCAGCGCTTGCTCTATGTATCTTGTAATCCGGTGACGCTGGCGCGCGATAGTCAGCCATTATTAGCCGCGGGTTATAAACTGGTGCAGCTGTGTTTAATCGACATGTTTCCCCATACAATACATTGTGAAGCGATGGCGTTGTTTGAGCTAAATTAAGGGACAGTTATGGTAGCAGTACGCAATACTCATCTTACCGACACTTTCCGTTTAGAAGAGTGGACGGCGAGCTTGCCATTCACGCCAGACGAGCGTGCTCAGTTTAGTGCTTTATATGAGTATTGTTTAAGCCTTAACGCGCCTCAGTCGGCCTTGCTGCAGTTGCAAGCGCAAGGGGTAGAAATGGTTGGCATCTTGCTCACGCTGAGCATGGATACTGATACCATTAAGGCCGCTATTTTATATCCTTATTTGGAAGCCGAGCATTTAACCTTGGCAGAGGTAGAGCAAGATTTTGGTGCCACTATCACGCGCTTGTTACAAGGCGTGCTCGATATGGAAGCCATTCGCTCATTGCAACATGTGCACAGCGATAAAAGCTCAGAAGCACAAGTTGATAAAGTCAGACGCATGTTATTAGCCATGGTGGAAGATGTGCGCGCCGTGGTGATAAAACTTGCCGAGCGCATTACTTGCCTGCGCGAAGTAAAGAGCGCCGACGAAGAAACTCGGGTATTGGTCGCTAAAGAAATTGCCAATATCTATGCCCCGTTAGCGAATCGCCTTGGCATTGGCCAGCTGAAGTGGGAGTTGGAAGATTTATCGTTTCGCTATCTGCACCCTGACACCTATAAGCGAATAGCTTCTTTATTACATGAAAAACGTCTAGCGCGCGAGGCGTATATTAACGAGTTTGTTAGCGGCTTAAAAAGCTCGCTCTTAGCCTCGGGAATAGATGCGGACGTGTATGGTCGCCCTAAGCACATTTATAGCATTTGGCGAAAAATGCAAAAAAAGAGCTTAGATTTTGATGAGCTATTTGATGTGCGCGCGGTACGGGTGATCACCTCCCACCTGCAAGACTGTTATGGCGCGCTTGGCGTGGTGCATTCCCAATTTCGCCATATTCCTCGCGAGTTTGATGATTATGTCGCTAACCCTAAGCCTAATGGTTACCAATCTATTCATACCGTGGTCTTAGGGCCAGAGGGGAAAACCGTTGAAATTCAAATTCGCACCAGTCAAATGCACCAAGATGCCGAGCTTGGAGTGGCTGCTCATTGGAAATATAAAGAAGGAGCGGGAGCGGTTAAACAAAGCGGCTTTGAAGATAAAATCGCTTGGCTAAGAAAACTATTAGCTTGGCAAGAAGACATGGCAGAGAGTGGCTCTTTAGTCGATGAACTGCGCAGCCAAGTGTTTGAAGACAGAGTGTATGTATTTACTCCTAAAGGAGAAGTGGTGGACTTGCCGCTGGGCGCTACTCCGCTTGATTTTGCCTATTATATTCACAGCCAAGTAGGGCATCGTTGTATTGGTGCCAAGATAGAGGGGCGCATTGTGCCCTTTACTTATACGCTGCAAACTGGCGATCAAGTAGAAATTATTACGCAAAAACAGCCCAATCCTAGTCGCGATTGGATGAACCCTAATCAAGGATTTTTACGTACCAGTCGTGCGCGCGCTAAAGTGAGTACTTGGTTTAAAAAACAAGACCGCGATAAGAACATTGTGGCCGGTCGTGAGCTGCTCGATAAAGAATTAGAGCGCTTAGGTCTGGCCTTTTCTGCTATTAATAAAGGCGTATTAGAGCGCTTTAATGTGCAGCACCTCGATGATTTATTAGCCGGCATTGGTGGTGGAGATCTGCGGATCAATCAACTGCTTAATTACGTACAAGGCCAACATAAAAAGCCGACCAGTGATGAACAAGACCAAGCCGTATTAAGGCAATTAGAGCTTAACGCTGCAAAAAAGCCTACGCCAGTTAGCACTAAAGGACACATAGTGGTGCAGGGCGTAGGTAATTTATTAACAAATATTGCGCGTTGCTGCCAACCCATCCCTGGCGATGAAATTACCGGCTTTATTACCCAAGGCCGTGGTATTTCCATTCATCGAGATGACTGTGAACAGTTAAAAGAGCTACAGCTTCAGCATCCTGAACGCTTAGTCGAGGCGATTTGGGGTGAGGACAGTGCCGGAGGTTATAAGATAACCTTGCGCGTGCTAGCTAATGACAGATCTGGTTTATTGCGCGATATCACCACCATTTTGGCCAATGAAAAAATTAATGTGGTGGAGTTTAGTAGCCGCTCTAATCGCAAGCAGCAAACCGCCACTATGGACATGGCACTGCGTATTTATAACTTGGATAGCCTCAGCCGTGCTTTAGCTAAAATAAGCCAGCTGCCTGATGTCTTTGAAGCTAAGCGCTTGTAAGGTATGGGTTATGAATTAACTAAGCAAAGCAATAGCGCTTTTTAGAGTTTACTTTTTACTAGGACAAGTTATGCCACATACCGCTTATTCCCTTGAAGATCTATTGGCGATTATGGCCAAGCTTCGAGACCCAATTGCTGGCTGTCCGTGGGATAAAAAACAAAACTTTGCCAGCATAGTGCCTCATACCTTAGAAGAAGCCTATGAAGTGGCCGACACTATTACTCGCAATGCGCTTAATGAGTTGCCGGGGGAGTTGGGGGATTTATTATTCCAAGTGGTGTTTTATGCTCAACTTGGTAAAGAGCAGGCACTGTTTGATTTTAATGATGTGATACAAGCGGTATGTGAAAAGCTTATTCGCCGCCACCCCCATGTCTTTGGTGAGCAAACGCTCGCTACAGAAGCTGCGGTTAAAGCTAACTGGGAAGCCACTAAAGCAAAAGAGCGCCAGCTTCTCGATGCCAATGCGACCAGTGCGCTCGATGGTATTGCGCTTAACCTTCCAGCGCTGACGCGCGCCAATAAAATACAAAAACGCTGTGCGAGCGTGGGGTTTGACTGGCAAGAATTATCTCCCGTTATAGATAAAATTTATGAAGAGCTCGATGAAGTGAAAGCCGAGCTTACTCGTGCTCATCAAGATAAGATGCGGATCGCGGATGAGCTGGGCGATGTATTATTTGCATGTGTGAATTTAGTGCGCCACCTCAAGCAGGATCCAGAAGCGGTATTGCGCGGGGCAAATAATAAATTTGAACAGCGCTTTCGTAAGGTGGAGCAAGCACTACGCCAAGATAATAAACACTGCCAAAAGTGTAGCGCGGGTGAATTAGACCATTACTGGCAACGCGCGAAACAAGACCTCGCTTAAGCGCTACTTTTCGCTAGAGCTTCATTTTTAATAACTCATGCCGATAACCACTGCAGTGTAAGAGGACACCCATAATGAAAATAAAGTTAGGGCCAATACTGCTGTGTGCCATGATATCGACCCCCCTTGTTGCACAAGCCCAAGTGCCGCCTAAAGCGGGAGCTGCTCCTGTGGTGGCAGCTACTCCTATTGCTGACACTATTACTACCGCGGTCTCGCAAGCCAAGCTCACTGAGCCCGATGCTGACGATAGCGAGCGTAACAGTGCCAGCGAAGTCAAATCCGATGTCGACTCCGCCATTGCAGCCTTAGCTGAGGGCGAGCTTAGAGCCGTACCTTTATATGAAGAATATCAATTAATTGAGTGGATTAATGCCAATCGCCACTTACAGCAGGTGCGAGATAAAGACGATTGCCAGCTTGTGCAAGATATTGAAGCCAGAGCCGAAGTCTTGCGCTTGCCCTCTTATCAATTTTTATGGGGCGATATGTTAGCGTGGGGGTATGCGTACCGGCACAAGCGCGCCGCGGGGTAGGTATGATGTGGAAAGCCGCTGAGCAAGGCTTGCCTGCTGCACTGGAACAACTGGGGCGGTATTACTACGATGGCACCTTAGTACAAAAAAACCGCGAGCGGGCGTTACCACTGATGCAAGAAGCGGCCAGTTTAGGCTTAGAAAAAGCGCAATTTACTTGGGCTAAGTGGTTATTAAGCGGCCAAGGTAGCCCGCTCGATTACCCACAAGCCTACTTATGGCTTAAAGAAATGGTGTTAGAAAACCCACAACGCCATCAAGAAGCGCAGCGCTTAACTGCTGGCTTAGCGGCCAAGATGCCAGCAGCAAAAGTAAAAGAGCTTAATAACCGCTTATTGTTCTAGGTTTAGTTAGCTCGAGGTCAATGGCGTTATAGTGTGAAGCGAGATAAGGTAATTTAGATGTTAAAATTAGCAAGCTCGAATATACTAGCTGCTTAACTTTTATTAATGCCACATTGTTATAATAAATTGTATAATAAATGCACCTTTTCACACTCAGGGATCTCTTTATGAAGCTGACCACCTATACTGACTTTGGTCTGAGAACGCTAATGTACTTGGCGACTTTGCCCGAGGGAGAACTGAGTTCAGTTGCCCACGTATCAAAGTTATATGATGTTTCGCGTAATCATTTAGTGAAAGTCGTTAACCAATTAGCCCGTGAAGGCTATGTGCGGGCAATCCGCGGTAAAAATGGCGGGATACGCTTAGCTCAAGCGCCGCAAGATATTAATGTCGGACAGGTGATCCGTGCCCTAGAAAATAACCTTGAGGGCATTGATTGTGGGAGTCCTGCCTGTTACCTCGTTAAAATCTGTCGCTTAAAAGATGCCTTAAAAGAAGCGATGGAAGCATTTATCGGGGTAATGGAGGGCTATACTTTGGCCGACTTAGTCAGTAATCGTGAAGAGTTAATGACGGTCTTTGCTGCGCTAGAGCCGGTAGCCGGTATAGAAGTTCAATAAGTTATTCACTTGCTGATGAGTAAAAGGCCGCAATCTAGTATTTGATTGCGGCCTTTTCTATTTGGCGGTTATTTAAAATAATGAGGCAAGACTCGCACCAGTTTAATCATATTATTTTCAACTTCTAAGATCTCCAGCGGATAGCCCAGTAATCTCAGCCCAATATTGGCCTCGGGAATCTCTTCTAAGTATTCTAAAATTAAACCATTCAGTGAGCGTGGACCATCACAGGGCAGTTTCCAGCCCAGCTCTTTATTAATATCGCGAATGCTGGCTGAGCCTTCAATGAGATAGGAGCCATCATCAAGCGGTTTTATCTCATCACTTAAGGTGGGGCTAATAGTGGTGGTAAAGTCGCCGACGATTTCTTCTAAAATATCATCCAAGGTCACTAGACCTTGAATATCGCCATACTCATCGACAATTAAGCCAATACGCTCTTTATTGCGCTGGAATTTAACTAGCTGGACATTAAGCGGCGTCGCTTCAGGAATATAATACAGCTCACGCAGCGCACGCATTAAATTAGTTTTACTAAATTCCTCTTTTGCTAATAAGCGCAGCGCATCTCGAGCATGGATAAAGCCTAAAGCATCATCAATATTATCCCGATACAGTAATACCTTAGTATGGGGACTTTGCATTAAGCGGCGCGAAATCGTTTTCCAGTCTTGAGTCACATCTATGCCATAAATCTCATTGCGCGGCACCATAATGTCATCGACGGTTACCTTTTCTAGATCCAATATTGAAACCAACATATCTTGGTGGCGACGAGGGATTAATGCCCCCGCTTCATTGACTATACTGCGCAATTCTTCAGAGCTAATGGCATTATCCTCTGGCCCCTGCGGATTAATGCGAAATAATATTAATAAACCATTAGAAATGGCATTAATGGTCCACACCGCCGGATAGAGAATCCACATTAAGGGTTTAAGAATAAAAGAGGCAGGAAAAGCCACCCGCTCTGGATACAAAGCGGCTAAGGTTTTAGGAGTTACCTCAGAAAAAATCAGCACAATGATGGTTAAGCCAATGGTGGCAATCGCCACTCCCACATCGCCAAATAAGCGGATCGCCAGTAAAGTAGCGACCGCAGAGGCCATAATATTAACTAAGTTATTGCCAATTAATATCAAACCGATTAAGCGATCAGGGCGCGCGAGTAATTTCTCTACGCGCTGAGCAGATTTATTATTATTTTGTGCGAGGTGGCGCAGCCGATAACGGTTGAGCGACATCATGCCCGTTTCAGAGCTTGAAAAAAAAGCAGAAAGAAAGAGTAACGCTAACAGGATCCCACTAAGGGTACCTGTGGAAATATCGTCCAAGCAGACCGTCCTGTGTCATAACATATTCAAATACTAGAATTGATTGAGGGCCAAATACTTAATAGCCCAGCAATACCTCGCGTACAAAGCGGCTACCAAAATAAGCCAGCGTGAGTAAGGCGCTGCCAACTAAGCTGGTCCAAATGACCTTTTTGCCACGCCAACCCAAATGGTGATGGCCCCATAATAGGCCCACATACACACACCAAGCCAAGATAGTCAGCACTGCCTTATGAGCTTTAGTGGGACTAAACATATCTTGTAAGAAGAATAATCCCGTGGAGATAGACAAGGTTAAGACGACCACACCGATAAAAATCAATCTAAATAAATAGCGCTCTAGGGTCATTAAAGGCGGTAGCGAGGGCAAGTTAGTCAGCTTATGTGACTTAAGGCGATGCGTTAGAAAGCTTAACAAAATAGCCATTAATGAAGCAATAGCCAGTAAGGAGTAGGCTAATAAGCCTAATCCTATATGCAGTAATACTTCGGGCCGGCTTTCCAAATACATACTGTAATGGCTGGGCACCAGCATATCCGCCGCTAATAATATGCCGGCAAATACATAAATTAAGGGCATTAATAGCCAGACTTTAAAGCGTGCCACTAACACCGTCATTAAGGCGGCAATAATTAAACTCACCAGTGAGGCGACATTAAGCATGCTTAAGTTTTGCCCAGGCACCCGCACTATAGTGTCAAATAGCCACAGACCATGGAGGGCGATGGCACAGCCAGCTGCTAGCGCACAAGCTAAGCCGCGCGTGTGTTTGGAGTTAAAGATATTATGCACACAGGCAAAGGCCGCTAGTAAATAGAAGACCACTGCCAAAATTGCCAGCAATTCCATAATGAATTTAAACCATTCATGGTTGAAATAAGAAGAATTATCAGTATACCCCTAACCTAACGCATATCGCTACCTAAGGTCGCTTAAGTTCAGCGGATAACTTAGGTATACTGGTAGTAATTTTCGCCAATTGCGGGCTATATCATGTTTGAAAATCTTACCGAAAGACTGTCGCTGACACTGAAAAATATCAGTGGCCGTGGCCGTCTGACCGAAGACAATATCAAAGAAACGCTGCGTGAAGTACGCATGGCGTTATTAGAAGCCGACGTTGCGCTGCCGGTGGTACGTGATTTTGTTAATCGCGTAAAAGAGCGGGCGGTAGGCACTGAAGTGTCTAAATCCCTAAGCCCTGGTCAGGCGTTTATTAAAATCGTTAATGCCGAGCTGGTCTCGGTAATGGGTGAGGCGAACGAAGAGCTTAATTTAGCCACCACACCGCCGGCGGTCATCTTAATGGCAGGCTTGCAAGGGGCGGGTAAAACAACCTCTGTGGCCAAACTGGCAAAGCACCTTAAAGAGCGCCATAAGAAAAAAGTATTAGTGGTGAGTGCCGACGTGTATCGTCCGGCGGCAATAAAACAGCTAGAAACGCTCGCCGCGGATCTGAATATAGAGTGCTTTCCCAGTAATATTGAGCAACAGCCTGTAGAGATTGGTCGCAATGCGCTGGACTATGGCCGTAAGCAGTTTTTCGATGTCTTGATTGTCGATACCGCCGGTCGCTTACACGTTGATGACGCTATGATGGACGAAATCCAACAGCTCCATCAAGCGATAAGCCCTATTGAAACTTTGTTTGTAGTAGATGCCATGACCGGTCAAGACGCGGCTAATACTGCCAAGGCCTTTAATGATGCACTGCCGCTAACGGGTGTCATTTTAACTAAAGCTGATGGTGACGCCCGTGGTGGTGCTGCGCTGTCGGTGCGCCACATTACCGGTAAGCCCATCAAATTTATCGGTATGGGTGAAAAAATTGAAGCGCTAGAGCCTTTTCATCCCGATCGTATTGCCTCGCGAATTTTAGGCATGGGCGATGTCTTGTCTTTAATTGACCAAATGGAGCGCACGGTTGATAAAGACAAAGCGGCAGAAATGGCGCAAAAGCTTAAAAAAGGCAAAGGTTTTGATCTAGAAGACTTTAGAGATCAGCTAGTACAAATGCGCAGCATGGGCGGCATGATGAGCTTAATGGATAAGCTACCCGGTATGAGTCAATTACCTGACAATGTGAAAGAACAGGTCAATGATAAAATGAGTACCCGCATGGAAGCCATTATTAGCTCTATGACGCCAAAAGAGCGCCGCCATCCGGACTTAATTAAAGGCTCACGTAAGCGCCGTATTGCACTGGGCTCCGGGACGGAAGTACAAGAAGTAAATAAGTTATTAAAACAATTTACCCAGATGCAAAAGATGATGAAAAAAATGTCTGGCAAAGGCGGAATTCGCAAAATGATGGGCCAGATGAAAGGCATGATGGGCCCCGGTGGCATGGGAGGAATGGGGGGCGGCGGTCGACCTTTTTAAACTTAACTGCTCTGTGTTTTTAAAATAAGGCTGAATGTGGGCGTGCTAGGCGCGCTCACTTAGCGCAAATTGTTTATTATAAAACCTTGTCATCGACTTTGCTCCTGCCAATTTGGTTGCATTACCCCCTTTTTCAAGTACAATTACGCGGCTTATTTTAAGCTAAGGTTCGCAGTGTTTGTGAGCCTTATTTGTTCCGTTATATAGAGGACGATATGGTAACCATTCGTTTACAACGTGGTGGCGCAAAAAAGCGTCCGTTTTACCAAGTAGTAGTAGCAGACAGCCGTTACGCACGTGACAGCCGTTTCATCGAGAAAGTAGGCTTCTTTAACCCATTGGCTGCTGGCCAAGCGGAAAAGCTGCGTATCGATCTTGAGCGTATCAACCATTGGGTTGAGCAAGGCGCAACAGTTTCTGAGCGTGTAGCTAAGTTAGTAAAAGACCAAACCAAAGCACAAGCTGCGGCCTAAGTCTGAGTGATGGTAGGGAATTAAAGTGAGCGAACCTGTAGTGGTAGGCCAACTGGGCGCCGTTTATGGCATTAAAGGTTGGCTGAAGGTCAACTCCTTTACCGACCGACCAGACGGCATTTTTGATTATCAGCCTTGGCTGATGAGAGACGGTAATAGCTGGCGAGAAGTGAAGGTTTCGGCCTGGAAGCGCCATAATAATGGTCTTATTTGTAAGCTCAGCCATGTTGAGCAGCGCGAAGAAGCCCAATTGCTAACCGGCGCCGACATTGGGGTAAGTGCAACCTTATTTAAGCCACTCCCTGATGACGAATTCTACTGGCGCGATTTAATCGGTTGTCGAGTGCAAAACACTAAGGGCTATGATTTTGGCCAAGTGTCGCAGTTGATGGAAACCGGCTCTAACGACGTATTAGTAGTAAAAGCGAATGCCAAAGATGCGTTTGGTCAACGTGAGCGGTTAATTCCGTTTATTAAAGACCAAGTCATAAAGTCTGTAAATATTGCAGAGCGCATTATCGAAATTGATTGGGATCCGGATTTTTAAACTTAAGTCAAAGCACGGAGTAAAGCGTCATGTGGATAGGGGTAGTAAGCCTCTTCCCGGAGATGTTCCGGGCTGTAACTGACTTTGGTGTAACCGGGCGGGCCGTAAAAGACGGGCTGTTGACATTCGAATGTTGGAATCCTCGAGATTTCGCTCAGGATAAACACCGCACTGTTGATGACAGGCCTTATGGCGGCGGTCCTGGGATGCTAATGATGGTACAACCGTTACGTGAGGCGATAGCCGCAGCACGTCACGCCGCCGGTGTGGGAGCTAAGGTGATTTATCTTTCTCCACAAGGGCGCAAGTTGGATCAGCAAGGCGTGACCGAATTGGCCCAACAGCAAAAGCTGATTTTGGTGGCCGGACGGTACGAAGGCGTGGATGAGCGCATTATTCAAGCCGACGTCGACGAAGAGTGGTCGGTGGGAGATTATGTGCTTAGTGGCGGCGAATTGCCGGCCATGGTGCTAGTAGATGCGGTGGCCCGTTTAGTGCCGGGTGTATTAGGTGACATGGCCAGTGCGGAACAAGACTCTTTTAGTGAAGGGCTTTTGGATCATCCGCACTACACACGCCCTGAACAATTAGCGGGAATGGCCGTTCCTAGCGTGTTGTTAAGTGGCAAGCACGCCGAGATAGACAATTGGCGAATGCAGCAGTCGTTAGGTCGAACCTGGTTAAGAAGACCGGAACTATTAAACAACCTAGCTCTGACTGACCAGCAAGAACAACTTCTTGCCCAATTTATTCGTGAATATAACGAATCAAAACAGTAGAGTTTTCAGTTTACCCTAGGTAAGGAAATATCATGAGCAATATCATTAAGCAGCTGGAAGAAGAACAATTACGTACCGACCATCCTGAATTTGGTCCTGGTGATACCGTACGTGTCATGGTACGTGTTGCAGAGGGCGGTAAAGAGCGTCTTCAGGCATATGAAGGCGTAGTTATCGCTGTACGTAATCGTGGTTTGCATTCCGCATTCACCGTACGTAAGATTTCTAACGGTGAAGGTGTAGAACGTACTTTCCAGACCCACAGCCCGTTGATCGGCAGCATTGAATTGAAGCGCCGTGGCTTGGTACGTCGCGCCAAGTTGTACTACTTGCGTGAGCGTGCTGGTAAGTCTGCTCGTATTAAAGAGCGTCTTGTTGCCCGTGGTGCTGCACCTCGCAGCGCTAAGTAACAGCCAACTGGTTGTGATAAAAGGCCCGCATTTGCGGGCCTTTTTGTTTTTAAGCTGTGAGACGTAAACGAGAGGGATTATCTCTCCCGCCTCTGTTTTCACATTATTCAGCTAAGGATTGTAAATGCCGATTACCGTGTGGGGCTTGGCCATAGCGCAGGCCTTGTTAATGTCAGGCAATATTTTATTGGTATCGATTTCTGCATTAGTAGGTAAAGAGCTGGCCGTTCATCCCTCTTTAATTACGCTACCCATTGCCTGTCAGTTTATTGGGGTTATTTGTGCGACCTTGCCCGCGGCACACTTAATGCAAAAGTTGGGGCGTAAAATAGGCTTTGTCTTAGGTAACCTTATCGGATTAATGGGGACTTGGGTGGCCTTACAAGGCTTATTATTCAGTAGTCTGAGTTTATTTGCGCTAGGGACCTTCTTAATTGGCATCGCTATTGGCGTGGGGCAACAGTATCGCTTTGCCGCCCTTGAAGCTTGCCCACAGGCGCAGCATGCTCGTGCCATAAGTATGGTCATGGCCGGTGGCGTATTAGCTGCCATTATTGGCCCTAACTTAGCAATATTATCTCAAGACTGGCATGCCGAGAGTCCCTATGCCGGCGCATTTTATGGCTTATTTGGCTTGTATGTACTGGCAATGCTATTAATTATGGCATTACCACTACTAAAGCCCAGTCACGTAAATAATGATCCCCACATCAGAAGCTATCGCCAGTTATTTGCTCAACCCATACTGCTGGCAGCTGTGGCCTCTGGCATGATTGGCTACGGGATTATGGTGTTGATCATGACCGCCACTCCCCTTGCCATGAACGAAGATATGCACAGTTTTAATGCCACAGCGCATGTTATCCAATGGCATGTGCTAGGTATGTTTGTCCCTTCTTTTTTTACGGGACATTTAATTCGCCGCTTTACTACCCGCAACGTTATTTTGTGGGGATGTGCTGCCTTAATAGGGAGTGTGTTAATTAATTTGACGGGCCAAGGCTTTTGGAGTTATTGGTGGGGACTATTATTGCTGGGCGTAGGCTGGAACTTTAGCTTTATTGGCGCTACCCATTTATTAACCTTTAGTTACTTACCTGCTGAAAAAGCCAAGGTTCAAGGCATGAATGAGTTTATGGTGTTTAGTGCCGCCGCCGTGGGGAGCTTATTCGCCGGCCAAGGTTTAGTGCTTTTGGGCTGGCAGTGGCTCAACCTGTTCGCCATTCCATGGATCCTAGTTGTCGCTTGGTTGATCTGGCGACTAAAAGATCAGCCCCTCGCTGTGAACAGTGAGGCGTAACGTTTCGTTTATTAGGTTTTCCTTTACTCATTTTCCCGCACACTTTAGTGCTCCTACAGCATAAAATGCTTGGCTAACAAGGTGCCAGTAAAGTTAGTTTTAAGATAAAAGCCACGGGGGAGGGTGAGGATCGGCTGACCTTTTGCGCCTATGGCCTCGGTTAATGCTTTACTGTTGGCCGCTTTAGGACGCAGTTGTAATACTTGGCCATGGCGAGCGGTAATACTTTGAATGTGACCTAAGCTTATCAACTCCATGATTTCTTCCCAATCTTGTTGCAGCAGGCGCTCTTCTTCGCTAGAAGGGTGCCATAACAAGGGCGGGCCTATGACTCTTTCCCCAGGAGGCACATGGCGTTCGCCAATAATAGGGATCCACAGTACGCACGATAATTTATTACGCACATTAGAGTCTTGCCACCGTAAACCACTAATACCTGTCAAGGGCGCAACGCTCACGAAGGTGGTTTCTAATGGCTTACCTTGGTCATTAACTGGGATAGTTTTTAATTCCACTCCCAGCTCTGGGAAGTCTTGCTCAGGTTTAGAGCCGGCGCTCGCTCCTAAGGCGAGCTCTAGCAGCTGCCCTATCCACCCTTTATTGCGGCGCAAATTTTTAGGCACGTTAACCTGTAAGGTCTGCGCCACTTCTGCCAGCGTTAAGCCGCACAATTGCTCGGCGCTATGTACTAAGTACTGCTGTGAGGTAGGGCGAAGTCCTAATGTGTGCAAAATATCTTCACTCCTTTATCGCTTAACGTTCTGCTTAACTCTCTCGCTCTAATGGCGTGCTAGCACAGTGAGACGGGAGGCGAGTATAACAAACCACTAGGTATCTTGAGTAGATAACGGCTGTTACACAAGTTTATCCACAGAAAATATGGATAAGTCTCTAAAGACGTATCTGAATAAATTTTTAGTCGAGTTTTTATAAATTAAAGGCAATTTTCTGGATTTTGAGAAGGAATCTATCCGTAATGCTGTGGATAACTAAGCTGTGGTTATTTTTTGTACAGCCAAACTTGCTCACAAACTGAAAACAATTGATCTGCCTGTTTAAAGATCCAGGTTGATCGTATTTTTTAAAAATAACTGTTTGATATATAAGAAATAATACAAATGCTGTTTATCTAGTCAGGAAACAAGATTTATAAAGAGAGGGCTGGGTAATATAAGCTATACAGCCTTTGTCACAAGCTTATCCACACATTATGGGGGCAAGTGATCGTCCAAGGATCCTTTTTTGTTCATAACTATTGACAATAAGTGAAGTTATTCAAGATGACTGAGCTCCTACGCGCGAGCAGCATGATTTGCTGCGAATAGGGGAATATGGAACAATCCTTGGTATGTTAATTTTTTAGTCTGGTGATTGCGTGATAGATGGTGACGGTTTTCGTCCCAATGTAGGCATAGTGCTGTGCAATCGCAAAGGTCAGGTGCTCTGGGCGCGACGTTATGGGCAACATTCTTGGCAATTTCCTCAAGGTGGTGTGGATGAAGGTGAAACGCCAGAGCAATCCATGTATCGGGAGTTGTATGAGGAAATTGGGCTTAAGCCTGAGCATGTCACCTTGCTCGCGGTCACACGACACTGGCTTAAGTACAAATTGCCCAAGCGCTTAGTTCGCTGGGACAGTAATCCGGTGTGTATTGGCCAAAAACAAAAATGGTTTTTATTGCGATTAGAACCAGAACACGAGTCTCACATTGAGTTTGGCTGTCATGGTCAACCTGAGTTTGATGATTGGCGCTGGGTGAGCTATTGGTACCCAGTGCGCCAAGTGGTGTCTTTTAAACGAGAAGTCTATCGTCGCGTTTTAAAGGAGTTTGCTCCTATCGTGATGGCGGAGCAAGGGCGGCGCGATCCTCGCAGGCGATCTCGTTAATCACACCCGCGCAGTCCTTTTTAAGCGCTCATCGCCAATGATGGCTTTTATATTATTAATAAGAGGTAGCTAACGTGCAGTACTCCTTAACTCCCATGGCTTTTTCAGGCTTAGCTGGCTGGCGGCTACGTTTTGGCCAAGCTCAGCTCGATATTTGCCAACAAGGGGCGCAGATCCTTAGCTACTTTCCAGATATTAACCAGCCGCCGGTTATTTGGTTAAGCGAGCAAGCGATATATAAAGCCGGCCAACCGGTGCGCGGTGGCGTTCCGCTATGTTGGCCTTGGTTTGGCGATCGAAATCATAATCCAGACCCGGTACAGGCGCTCAGTGAAGAGGGGTGCCTTTTCATGGGTTTGCTCGCACTTCAAACTGGCAACTCAGTGATAGTCAAGCGAGCGCGAATGCGGTTGAGCTAACGCTGGTGCTTGATGTGAGTAATGGTCATGAGCACTACTGGCCGCACTCGGCTAAGTTAGAGCTGCAAGTTTGTTTGACTGACACACTAACGTTGCGGCTTAACAATTATAATTTAGGACATGAAGCCTTGGCTATAAGCCAAGCCTTACACAGCTATTTTGCGATAAGTGATATACGCCATATTCAATTAACGGGCTTTGAGCAAAGTACCTACCACGATTGTTTACAACAATGGCAAGCGAAAGCTCAAGCGGGCGCTATTACTTTTAATGGCGAAACCGACAGAGTTTATTTGAATGTGCCTACCCAGGTACAGCTTATTGACTCAGGCTGGCAGCGACGTATTCAGTTGCAAGCTCAAGGCTCGCACTCCGCTATTGTGTGGAATCCTTGGATTGATAAAGCGCGCCAACTCAGTGGTTTTGCGGATGAGGCGTGGTCAAACATGGTGTGTATTGAAACAGCCAATGTGTTGGATGATCACCTCACCTTAAATGCCGGTGAGCATCATCAATTAGTGTTAGAGATAAGCTGCACTACCCAACCTTAACCAACAAAATAGCAACGTTAGCCATAGCGCCTAGCGAGGAGGGACAGTGTTAAAGGAATTGCGAGAAATTGTCCAGCAGGTGACGGCCAGCTCAGATCTTAATGATGCTATGAAGGAGTTGGTACGCCAAACTCGCTTGGCGATGAACGTTGACTGTTGCTCTATTTATTTGCGCGAGCCGCACTCGCCAAACTACTTACTCGTGGCCACCGATGGCTTAGCCCTAAGTGCCGTGGGGCGCGCTAAGCTGCCCATTGGGGAGGGCATTGTGGGCATGATTGGCGATAAAGAAGAGCTTATCAACCTCGCCGATGCTCGAAGCCATCCTAAATTTAAGTACCTACCAGAAGCCGAAGAAGATGCCTTTATCTCCTTGCTAGGCGCCCCTATTATCCATCAGCGCAAGACCTTGGGTGTATTAGTAGTACAACAAAAGCTAGAGCGCTTATTTGAAGAAAGCGAAGAGTCTTTCTTAGTGACGCTAGCGTCTCAGCTGGCTACGGTTATTGCCCACGCCGAAGCTAAAGGTAACTTAGGCTCGCCTAATTGGCACGGCATGTTACGCGGACTCGCCGGCTCGCCAGGCGTTGCGATAGGGCGGGCGTGGGTGTGGCGACCGCGTGTTAAGTTATCGCAAGTCACCGAGCGCAAAGCCGATGATCCTAAGGTGCAGCATCAGCGCCTCAATAAAGTGTTAGTGCATGTCGAGGATGAGCTCAATGGTATGGCGTTGCGCTTGCAAGAGTCCCAAGCCAGTGAGTCGGTGGCGGTACTCGAAGTCTATCAATACTTATTAAAAGATCCGGTGTTTATCGGTCTCATTCGCCAAGAAATTGATAATGGCTGGATTGCTGGCAGTGCAGTAAAGCGTATCTGTGAGCGCCAAATTGCTCAGTTTAGTCATATGTCGGATCCTTATCTGCGAGAGCGCGCCGCCGATATTCGCGATCTTGGCCAGCGTCTGCTCACTCGCTTGATCCACGAAGACGAGGGCATGCACAGCTTAACGCTTGATGAAGCGGTGATCCTGGTGGCTGAAGAAATAAGTGCCACCTTAATTGCCGAGATCCCACTTAATAAGTTAAAAGGTATCGTCTCAGCCCGCGGCTCCATTAACTCCCATGCCGCTATTTTAGCGCGCTCCATGGGCGTGCCTGCGGTGATGGGGGTGGAGCATAATTTAGAGCTGCTTGAAGAAAAATTACTGATTGTAGATGGCCACAGTGGCGATCTATTAGTAGAGCCCGTGCCTTCGGTATTACGAGAATATCGGCGCTTGATGGCACAAGAACAACAAATGGATGAGTTGTTTGCCAGTGTGGGCCAAGAGCCTGCTAATACTCGAGATGGCGTGCCAGTGGTGCTGTTATTAAATGCGGGCTTAAGTGCTGACACCACCATTAGTGCTAACGATACCGTAGACGGTATTGGCTTATTTCGAACTGAAATTCCTTTTATGCTGCGGGACCGCTTTCCCTCAGAGCAAGAGCAAATTATTACCTATCGCCGAGTGATGGCCAATTATGTGGGCAAGCCGGTGTGTATGCGAACCCTAGATGTGGGCGGCGATAAGCAGTTGCCTTATTTTCCCATCGTGGAAGAAAACCCTTTTTTGGGTTGGCGTGGTATTCGTTTAACCCTCGATCATCCCGAAATTTTTTTAGTGCAACTTAAAGCCATGTTGCGCGCCAGTTTGGGCTTAGACAATCTGTCTATTATGTTGCCCATGGTAACCAATCTTGATGAGATCCGCGTGGCGAGGCGCATGCTGGATCGCGCTTGGCGTGAAGTATCAGCAGAAACGCCAGAGCATGAAGTGATCCGCTATCCCAGTCTGGGCGTTATGATCGAAGTGCCCTCCTTATTATATCTATTGCCAGATCTGGCCCCCTTAGTGGACTTTTGGTCGGTGGGTACCAATGATCTCACCCAATATTTATTAGCCGTGGATCGCAACAATGGACGAGTTGCTAATATTTATGACGCCTTGCATCCTGCGGTATTGCGCGCTTTGCAACATATTATTGAGGCAGCACAACGCTTTGCTAAGCCGGTATCGATTTGCGGCGAGCTGGCAGGTGATCCTATTGGGGTGCTGATCTTACTGGCGATGGGCTATCGGCGTTTTAGTATGAATAGCAGTAATATTTTGCGTATTAAATACATAGTGCGCCAATCTCGGTGTGATGAATTACAAAATTTACTGGCCCAAACTCAAGATCAGCAACAGTTAGGCTCGATCAGAGATATCTTTGGTGGTTATTTAACCGAGCGCGGCTTAGGCGGACTGCTGCGCGGCGCGCGCTAGTCTTTAACAAAGAAGAGCCAGTCGCTGATCTTTGTTACGCACTTGGCAGTGGGGCCTGTAACTTCTGGTAATTATGACGGTGCGATCGCACAATACTCCCTTTTTGTTGTAGTTGGAGAAAGGCATGTCTGAAGGCCACTGGGTATTTCCTGGTTTCGATCCTATTGCTATCCAAGTTGGGCCATTAGCGGTTCATTGGTATGGTTTAATGTATTTATTAGGCTTTGCCTTTGCATGGCTGATGGCAAATCGCCGTGCGGGACAACCCGGTTCACTGTGGACCAAAGAGCAAGTTTCAGATGTGCTCTTTTATGGTTTTTTAGGCGTCATTATTGGTGGGCGCTTAGGCTATGTATTTTTTTACCAACTCGATACTTTCTTAGATGATCCCGTTTATTTGTTTAAAATCTGGACCGGCGGCATGTCGTTTCATGGCGGCTTAATTGGGGTGATTATCGCGTTGTGGTTGTTTGCGCGTAAACAGAAAAAAACATTTTTTGCCGTCTCTGACTTTATTGCACCTTTAATCCCTTTTGGTTTAGGGGCAGGGCGTATTGGGAATTTTATTAATGGCGAATTATGGGGGCGGGTGACTGAGGTGCCGTGGGGCATTATTTTTCCTACTGCGGGTAACTTGCCTCGCCATCCTTCTCAGCTTTATCAATTTGCGCTAGAAGGCGTGGTGTTATTAATCATTTTAAATTTAGCCTGGCGAGCGCGGGCACCGCGCGGTGCTATCTCGGGATTGTTTTTATTGTGCTACGGCCTCTTTCGCTTTTTAGTGGAATTTGTGCGCGAACCCGATGCACAGCTGGGCTTATACCTTAATACCTTTAGCATGGGGCAACTGTTATCCCTGCCGATGATGATCGCCGGTGGCATTCTGATTTGGGCCGCCTTTTATCGGGCTCAGTGGTTTAGTGGTGGTGATTTACAAACGGAGAAAAAAGCGTGAAAGCCTATCTTGAATTAATGCAGCATATTTTAGACAAGGGTGCCGTTAAAGAAGACCGAACGGGCACCGGTACGTTATCGATATTTGGTCACCAAATGCGCTTTGACTTAAGTGAAGGCTTTCCGCTCGTCACCACTAAAAAATGTCATTTGAAGTCTATTATTCATGAGCTGTTATGGTTTTTAAACGGCGATACCAATATTGGTTATTTAAAAGAGCAGGGCGTGCGCATTTGGGATGAATGGGCAGATGAACAAGGCAATTTAGGACCTGTGTATGGTCATCAGTGGCGCAGTTGGCAAGGCGCCGATGGCCAAGTCATTGATCAAATAAGCCAAGCGCTGCATACCATTAAAACTGATCCCGACAGTCGACGTATTATCGTCTCGGCGTGGAATGTGGGTGAGCTTGAGCAAATGGCGCTCGCTCCTTGTCATGCGTTGTTTCAGTTTTATGTCGTTGATGGCAAATTATCCTGTCAGCTCTATCAGCGCAGCTGTGATGTCTTTTTAGGCTTGCCGTTTAATATAGCCAGCTACGCCTTGCTGACTCATATGATGGCACAACAAGCGGGCCTTGAAGTGGGGGATTTTGTGTGGACGGGCGGCGATGTGCATCTGTATCGCAATCATTTAGAACAAGCTAATTTGCAGCTAACGCGCACGCCTTTTGCACTTCCTACTTTAGTGCTGGCTAGAAAACCGGCGTCTTTATTTGATTACCGATTTGAGGATTTTATGCTCGAAGGCTATGAAGCCCACGCTCATATCAAAGCACCGGTGGCCATTTAATATTAAAATTGCCGCGCTAACGCTGAATATTTGTTACTAAATTGCTAGTTTCATGTTGTTGTTTGGCATTTTTTTAGTTATACAAGGATAACGAGCAGGAAGTGCTCGGTTTTACCGAGCGGTAGGCAGAGGTTTCTCCTCATGACTTAAGCATAAGTCGATTGCGCTCGGTAGCAATTTAATGAGAAGGAGTCTCTGTCGTATGAATGATGTCTTAAAACGGTTTCTTGCCTTAGAGTCAGCTGGCGGTATTTTATTAATTGTCGCTGCTTTTATCGCTATGGTAATGGCAAACACTGGCTTATCGGGGATATATCAGCAAGTACTCGATACCCAGGTACAGCTGCGCATCAGTAGTTTAAATCTCGATAAGACCCTATCCCATTGGGTAAACGATGGCATGATGGCGGTCTTCTTCTTGCTAATTGGTTTAGAAGTTAAACGAGAGCTGGTATCGGGTGCGCTATCTACCCGCGAAAAAGCCCTTTTCCCCGCCATTGCTGCCGTAGGTGGCATGCTGTTTCCTGCGTTATGGTTTTTAGTGTTTAATGCCGGCGAAGCAGGAGCTCATGGTTGGGCGATTCCTACCGCCACCGATATCGCTTTTGCGCTAGGCGTCATTGCGTTATTGGGTAAGCGAGTCCCCTTAAGTTTAAAGATATTTTTGCTGGCACTGGCCATTATTGATGACTTAGGCGCCATTATTATTATTGCCTTGTTTTATAACCAAGGACTGATGTTGCCCGCCTTGGCGGTGGCTGTGGCTGGCATTGCGGCTTTATTTTGGTTAAATCGCTCGCAAGTTCATAACTTAGTGCCTTATTTAGTGATTGGCTGGGTAGTGTGGGCGGCGGTATTAAAGTCGGGTATTCACGCTACGGTAGCGGGAGTTATCTTAGGCTTTTTGATCCCCTTATATGGCCGTAAGTTTTCACCGTCTCAAGCCTTAGAGAAATTTTTGCACCCTTGGTGTGTATTTTTTATTTTGCCGCTGTTTGCTTTTGTTAACGCTGGGGTATCACTGCAAGGGGTGTCCTTCAGTGATTTAGCCTCGCCGCTACCCTTAGGGATTATGGCGGGTCTGTTATTTGGTAAGCCGATGGGCATCTTTTTAAGTTCTTGGCTGGCCGTGCGCGTTGGTGTGGCTCATTTGCCTGCGGGCGTGTGCATGAAACAGATTTTTGCCGTGTCGGTGTTATGCGGGATTGGCTTTACTATGTCTATTTTTATTGCTTCACTGGCCTTTGCTCATACCCCAGAGCTTGCTACGTTATCGCGCTTAGGTATCTTATTAGGCTCAACCATGGCTGCGTGTTTAGGTTATGCTCTATTGCACCGTATTTTGCCACACCCTGCGACTAAAGCGGCCAGGCGCATGGAGTACAGTGCTAAGAGCAGTCGCTAACAAGTGACAAGATAGGTGGAAATAAAAAATCTGTTATTGGCCCCTAAGCTGTGCGTTCATGGATAAGTGAAGCGAGTATTAGGATAAGCCACACCGCAACGGAGGTGGCTGTTGTCACATCTTAATTACAATCATCTGTATTATTTTTGGATGACACAGAAAAAAGGCTCGGTAACAAAAGCGGCCGAAGCGTTATTTTTAACGCCGCAAACTGTGACTGGCCAAATTCGCCAGCTCGAACAGCGCTTAGGAGGAAAGTTATTTAAACGAAAAGGCCGCCAGTTAGAAGCCAGTGAGCTGGGGCAATTAGTGTTTAAATATGCCGATCGCATGTTTAGTTTGTCTTACGAAATGCTTGATATAGTGCATTATCGTAAAGAGGATCATTTGATCTTTGATGTGGGGGTGGCGGATGCGCTTTCTAAACGGCTAGCGAGTCGCGTGTTAATGTCAGTTATCCCCAATGATGGCTCTATTCATCTGCGCTGTTATGAGTCAACGCATGAGATGCTGCTAGAGCAATTAAGTGAGCACAAGCTAGATATGATTTTGTCAGACTGTCCGGTGGACTCGGCACAACATGCGGGCTTGCTGTCAAAAAAGCTGGGTGAGTGTGAAATGGGCTTTTATTGCCGCGAACCTTTGCCTGTTAAGCCTTTTCCCGAGTGTTTAGAAGAGCGCCGTTTACTCATACCAGGAAAGCGTACCGCCATGGGGCGCCAATTGCGGCATTGGCTAGAAGTGCAGGGTTTAAAACCACAAATTTTAGGCGAGTTTGATGATGCGGCATTAATGAAAGCATTTGGCTTTTTTAATCAGGGGGTATTTGTCGCTCCGGCTATCTATCGAGATGCTATTTTACAATATCAGCCGGTAGTAGAAATTGGTCGTGTGGAAGAGCTTAAAGAAGAATATTACGTGATTTTTGCTGAACGTATGATACAACATCCTGCGGTAAAGCGATTATGCGAAAGCGACTTTACTAAGCTGTTCTCAGGTTTAGATGATTTTTCAACTGGCATCGCACCCGTCAGTTTTGACGGAGAATTTAGTTAATTATTAAATGTGGACTTCATAATGGACATGAATGCAATGCAAGCAGGCGCGGCTAACGCCGTTAAACTGCTGAAAGCGCTGGCTAATGAGCGCAGATTATTTATTTTATGTCATTTACTGGACAAGGAATTGTCAGTAGGTGAAATGAATCAACACTTAGGCTTAAGCCAATCGGCCCTCTCTCAACATTTAGCTTTACTGAGAAACGACGGATTTGTTCGCACTCGAAAAGAGGCGCAAACTGTCTATTACTCATTAAAAAGTGATGAAGTACGCGAGATGATAGGCTTGCTGCATAAACTCTATTGCAGTGAGCTTGAAGAAGTCAGCGCTTAAGGCAAGAAAAATTGCGGATAATGGTAAATCATTTTACCGCGATGGCTCGTATTGCTTGTTACATAAAATTTGGATAATAAAAAACCGGCGCAAGCCGGTTTTTTCGCTGCTATAAAGCCTGTAAATTACAGAGCTTTAATTTTAGCGTTCAAACGGCTCTTATGACGAGCTGCTTTATTCTTATGGATCAGACCTTTGGTGGCCATGCGATCCAGTAGCGGCTGTGCAGTGTCAAACGCTTTTTGAGCGTTTTCTTTATCGCCAGTAGCGATAGCTGCCAGTACTTTTTTCATGTAAGTGCGAACCATAGAACGACGGCTGGCATTGTGCTTACGGCGTTTCTCAGATTGAAGCGCGCGTTTCTTAGCAGACTTGATATTAGCCAAGGTAAAACTCCTAAAACTGTCTTAGCGAGTGAGAATAAAAGGCCGAGGAATATGCCTTTTTCACTGCAAATTGTCAATTGGTTTGTGCAAATAAACATCGCCCTGTGGTCAGATACAGAGCCGAGGGTTAAACTGTCGGCCGAATTCTACCAGCATTACCCCATGCACAGCAATTTTCTTACCGCGAGGTTTTCATTTTGAGTAAGGCGCTTTTACGTTCAGGCCTCATTGTCTCTACCATGACACTTGTTTCTCGAGTGTTAGGCTTGGTACGTGACGTAGTGATTGCTAACCTGCTAGGTGCTGGCGCATCTGCAGATGTGTTCTTTTTTGCTAACCGTATTCCGAATTTTTTACGTCGATTATTTGCTGAAGGTGCGTTTAACCAAGCGTTTGTTCCTGTGATGACAGAATATAAACAAACACGCAGTTTTAAAGATACCCAAGACTTAATTGCTGCCGTTTCGGGAACCTTGGGCTTAATCGTCACTATCGTAACCATTATTGGCATGGTGGGTTCGGGCATAGTGACGGCAGTTTTTGGGGTAGGTTGGTTTTTAGACTGGATAAATGATGGCCCTAATGCCTACAAGTTTGATTTAGCCTCATTATTGTTAAAAGTGACTTTTCCCTACCTGTGGTTTATTTGCTTTACGGCTATGTCGGGCGCCATTTTAAATACCTTTGGTAAGTTTGCGGTGTCCTCATTTACCCCAGTATTTTTAAACTTAGCCATGATAGGCGCCGCGCTGTGGCTCTCGCCGCGCTTAAGTGAGCCGGAAATGGGCTTAGCGATAGGGGTATTTTTAGGCGGTCTGTTACAGTTTATGTTTCAGTTTCCGTTTTTACGCCAGCTGCATATGTTAGTGCGCCCGCGCTGGGCTTGGCATCATCCTGGGGTGGTCAAAATCCGCACGCTTATGATACCGGCGCTATTTGGGGTGTCGGTCAGTCAAGTCAATTTGCTGTTTGATACTATGCTGGCCTCATTTTTAGCCACCGGCTCCATTAGTTATTTGTATTACTCTGATCGCTTACTGGAATTCCCACTGGGGTTATTTGGTATTGCCATTGCCACCGTGATTTTGCCGGCACTGTCGAGTCGCCATGTTGATAAGTCAAAAGAAGGCTTTGCCGCTACTATGGACTGGGGCGTGCGCATGGTATTACTGATGGGCTTTCCGGCCATGTTGGGCTTGATTGTCTTAAGTGAGCCTATGTTGCGGGTATTATTTATGCGGGGTGAGTTTGGCCCGCTTGAAGTCAGTGCTGCCAGTAAAAGTTTAGTTGCTTATGGTATTGGCCTACAAGCTTTTATGCTGATTAAAGTCTTAGCGCCCGGCTATTATGCCCGCCAAGACACTAAAACCCCGGTGCGCTTTGGCGTGATCGCCATGGTCGCTAATATGGTCATGAATGCGGTGTTAATTTTCCCCTTCGGTTATGTGGGCTTAGCCTTAGCCACTGCTTTATCGGGCATCTTAAATGCCGGCTTATTAGGCTGGGGGCTTAGCAAACGTGATATCTACCATCCCAGCGCTCATACCTTGTGGTTTGGCGCTAAAGTGGCCGTGGCCAGCCTCGTCATGGCGGGGCTGTTGCTCTGGTTGTCCCCTGGCTTAAGTGTATGGGCCCAGTGGGGAATGTTCAGCAGTGCCAGCCACTTGCTAGGCTATATTGCGATGGGCGCTGTGTGTTATTGTGTCATGCTATTAATCTTGGGCGTACGGTTAGCGCATTTTAAAAGCCGCTAAGGCTGATCCGAACGCCGTGCTGAGGTATAATCCGGCGTTTTATCATTTAGGGCATGCTTGGAGTCTATGGAGCTTATTCGCGGCGTTACCAATATTAAGCCTTGGCATAGCGGCTGTGTGCTCAGCATAGGTAATTTTGATGGTGTGCATCTCGGCCATCAGGCCGTGTTACAAGGATTAATTGCCCAAGCGCGTCGCCTGCAAGTGCCCGCCTGCGTCATGATTTTTGAGCCTCAGCCCAGAGAGCTCTTTAGTGGCCAACAAGCGCCGGCTCGCCTGACACGACTGCGAGAAAAATATCATCAGTTAGCTAAGTTGGGTATCGACCGTTTATTATGTGTGCGCTTTACTCCCGATTTTGCCGCGCAGCGTCCTGATTATTTTATTCGTGATTTATTAGTGGATAAACTGGGCGTGCGTTTTTTGGTGGTGGGCGATGATTTTCGCTTTGGTCAACATCGACAAGGTGATTTTGAATTACTGTCTCGCGCTGGTGCCCAATTTAATTTTGAGGTAGTCAGTACGCAAAGCTTGCGCCGAAACAGCGAGCGAGTGAGCAGTACTTTAATCAGAGCGGCGCTGCTTAATGATCACCTCGCCGATGCCGCAGAAATGTTAGGCCGCGCTTATAGTTTGTGTGGCCGAGTAGCGCATGGCGCTAAGCTGGGACGAACCATTGGCTTTCCTACCGCAAATGTAGCGCTTAAGCGCCAAGTTTGCCCCGTGTCTGGGGTGTATGCGGTAGAGCTTCACGTGGACGACAAGGTTTACCCAGGAGTGGCTAATATCGGCAATAAGCCCACGGTCAATGGCTCCCAAGCATTATTAGAAGTCCATTTGTTTGATTTTTCCGGTGATATTTACGGTAAACAGGTGGAAGTAACACTGCGTAAAAAGTTACGTAGTGAACAAAAATTCGCTTCCTTTGCACTGCTAAAGGAGCAAATTCAACACGACGCCGTTGCAGCCCGCCACTGGTTTGGCTTAGCGGTTTCAGAACCGAATGGAATGTAAGACACATGAGCGACTATAAAAAGACCCTGAATTTGCCGGACACGCCATTTCCGATGCGTGGTAACTTAGCGCAACGAGAGCCACAGATGCTGGCGCGCTGGATGGAGCAGGATTTATACGGTGCCGTGCGTCAGGCAAAAGCGGGTAAGCCCTCTTTTATCCTGCATGATGGTCCTCCCTATGCCAACGGCAGTATTCATATTGGTCACTCAGTCAATAAAATTTTAAAAGACATTATTGTGAAGTCTAAGGGCTTGCAAGGTTTTGACTCGCCCTACATTCCAGGTTGGGACTGCCACGGTCTACCTATTGAGCTTAAGGTAGAAGAAAAAGTCGGTAAGCCCGGCGTTAAAGTGACGCCAGCTGAGTTTCGAGAAGCTTGCCGCGCCTATGCTCATACGCAAATTGCCGCACAAAAGGCGGACTTTATTCGCTTAGGCGTGTTAGGCGATTGGGATAATCCTTATCTCACCATGGACTATGACACCGAAGCCAATATCATCCGTTCACTTGGCAAAATTATCGATAATGGTCATCTGCACAAAGGCTCAAAGCCGGTGCATTGGTGTACTGATTGCGGCTCGGCATTAGCTGAGGCAGAAGTGGAATATGAAGACCGCCGCTCGCCCGCTATCGATGTGCGTTTTAAGGCGGTTGATGAAAACGCCGTGGCTAATTTATTTGATTGCCCGCTGGATCATCAAGGCCAAGGTCCTATCTCTGTGGTTATTTGGACCACCACCCCCTGGACCCTACCGGCTAACCGCGCCGTGGCGCTTAATGGCGAGCTAAACTATGCGCTGGTGCAAGTTGAAGGTGAGCAGCCAGAGCGCTTGATCCTCGCCACAGACTTAGTGACCGAGGTGATGGACAGAGCTGGCATTAGTCAATATCACAACTTAGGCTTTTGCCAAGGCAGTGCGCTTGAGCTAAGCCGTTTTCAACATCCTTTTTATGATTTTGATGTGCCCGCCGTACTCGGTGATCACGTAACCCTAGATGCGGGTACCGGTGCTGTGCATACCGCACCTGGCCATGGTCAAGAAGACTTTGTGGTTGGCCAACACTATGGTTTAGAAGTAGCCAACCCTGTGGGCGGTAACGGTGTTTATTTGCCTGATACCGAGCTGTTTGCTGGCCAGCATGTCTTTAAAGCCAATGATGCGGTGGTTGAAGTATTAAAAGAGCGCGGTGCACTCTTGCACCATCAAGCCTTTACTCACTCCTATCCGCATTGCTGGCGTCATAAAACACCCATTATCTTTCGGGCGACGCCGCAATGGTTTATTAGCATGGAGCAAGCGGGCTTACGTGATAAAGCTCTAGCAGAAATTAAAAAAGTACAATGGGTGCCTGAATGGGGTCAAAATCGCATTGAAGCCATGGTAGAAAACCGCCCCGATTGGTGTATTTCTCGCCAGCGCACTTGGGGCGTACCCATCGCCTTATTTGTGCATAAAGATACCCAAGAATTGCACCCTAGAGCCACCGAGCTTATGGAAGAAGTGGCCAAGCGCGTTGAGCGCGCAGGCATTCAAGCCTGGTGGGATCTCGATCCGGTTGAGTTATTGGGTGGCGAAGCCGATCAATATGAAAAAGTACTCGATACGCTAGATGTGTGGTTTGACTCCGGCTCGACTCACGCCACTGTGGTGGATAAACGCCCTGAGTTTGCTGGCAAAGCTGCCGATCTTTACTTAGAAGGGTCAGATCAACACCGCGGTTGGTTTATGTCGTCGTTAATGATCTCGACCGCCATGAAAGATCATGCCCCTTATCGCCAAGTGCTGACCCACGGTTTTACCGTGGATGGGGACGGGCGAAAAATGTCCAAGTCTATTGGTAACGTAGTCAGCCCGCAGCAAGTGATGAATAAACTGGGTGCCGATATCTTGCGCTTATGGGTCGCGAGTACCGACTATTCCGGTGAGATGACGGTGTCTGATGAAATTTTAAATCGCAGTGCTGATGCTTATCGTCGTATCCGTAATACTGCGCGCTTTTTACTCGCTAACTTAAGTGGTTTTGATCCGGCTACCGAGATGGTGGCACCCGATGACATGGTGTTAATAGACCGTTGGGCGGTGGGGCGTGCTCAAGCGATCCAGCAAGAAATTATCACCGCCTATGATGAATACAACTTCCATTTAGTAACGCAAAAGCTAATGCAGTTTTGCTCGGTGGAAATGGGTTCTTTCTATCTCGATGTGATCAAAGACCGCCAATATACCGCTAAGGCTGATGGGCTTGCGCGTCGTTCTTGTCAGACTGCTTTGTATCATATTGTAGAAGCACTGGTACGCTGGATGGCACCTATCATGAGCTTTACTGCTGATGAAATCTGGAATCTGTTGCCAGGCGAGCGTAGTCAGTTTGTCTTTACCGAAGAGTTCTACGATGGTCTATTTGGTTTAGATAGCAACGAAAATCTAAATGATGCCTTTTGGGCACAATTACTCACGGTACGCCAAGCCGTGAATAAAGCTCTAGAAACGGCGCGCAAAGACAAAGTTATTGGCGGCGCACTGGAAGCGGATATCACTTTATTTGTGGATGAAGCACTGGCCACTACCTTAGGCCGTTTAGGCTCTGAGCTGCGTTTTGTGTTGTTAACGTCCAGTGTGACGGTGAAGCCTTTACCTGAAGCGGTTAAGGCTATGGATACTGAGCTTGCAGGCTTAAAAGTAGCGGTGAGTAAAAGTGGCGCTCCTAAATGTGGCCGTTGCTGGCACCATGTGAATGATGTGAGCAGCGAACACGATAATATGTGTGGTCGCTGTGTGTCTAACGTATCTGGAGACGGCGAAACTCGCCGGTTTGCATAATGACTCAGGTGCCAGGCGCACAGCCTTCATCTTGGCGTAACTCTTTACTTAATTCGGGCTTGCGCTGGTGGTGGCTGGCGATCCTTACCATAGTATTGGATCAAATCAGTAAATGGCTCACCGTTACCTATTTAGACTTTGGTTATCCTGGGGTGAGCTTAGCGCCTTTTTTTAATTTGGTGCATGTCTATAACCCAGGCGCAGCTTTTAGCTTTTTAGCCGACCAAGACGGTTGGCAGCGCTGGTTTTTTGCCGGTCTTGCCGCAGCGGTTACCGTACTATTGAGTGTATGGATGGCAAAATTGCCTAAGGCCGCTCGTTGGTTACCGGCTGCCTATGCCTTGGTGATTGGCGGGGCGATTGGTAATGTGATTGATCGCTTGATGCTGGGGCACGTAGTGGACTTTCTCGACTTTCATGTCCATGCCTGGCATTGGCCGGCATTTAATCTCGCGGATAGTTTTATTTTTATTGGCGCCGTGATGATTATCATCGACAGTCTAAAAAAGGACAAAGTAGATGACTAAGCAGATAGATGCACACAGTGAAGTTTTATTTCACTTTACCCTAATCTTAGCCGATGGCTCTGTGGCCGATAGTACCAAGTTACAAGGTAAGCCTGCTAAGTTAACCATGGGTGATGGCAGCTTAACTGCTAATTTTGAGGCCTGCTTATTAGGTTTAACCGAGGGGGATGAGCATCGCTTTGAGCTTGGCCCCGATGATGCCTTTGGTGCCATTAACCCTAATAATATTCATTATATGGATCGCAGCCAATTTAGCGCTGACATTAGTTTAGAAGAAGGCGCTATCGTGGCTTTTAGTCAGCCAAATGGCGCAGAAATTCCGGGTATTATTCGAGAGATAGCTGGGGATTCAGTGACCGTTGATTTTAATCATCCGCTCGCGGGAAAAAACGTCACTTTTGATGTGGAAATATTATCCGTTAGTTAACGGAGTATGGTGCGCGCCTTAATCGATTGCGCTCACCTTAGCCTGTAACAGTAAGGAGTCTGGCATGGATATTTTACTCGCCAATCCGCGAGGCTTTTGTGCCGGTGTGGATCGCGCCATTAGCATAGTACAAAGCGCGTTAGAAAAATTTTCCGCGCCTATTTATGTACGCCATGAAGTGGTACATAACCGCTATGTGGTTAATAAACTTAAAAACGCTGGCGCTGTGTTTGTGGAAGAGTTAGATCAAGTCCCAGACGATAATATTGTTATATTTTCTGCGCATGGTGTGTCTAAAACGGTGCGTGAAGAAGCGAAGCGCCGTGGCTTAAAGGTGTTTGATGCTACTTGCCCCTTAGTGACTAAAGTACATATGGAAGTGCATCGTGCCAGTAAAAAAGGCATTGAAACCATACTCATTGGTCATGCGGGGCACCCTGAAGTAGAAGGCACTATGGGCCAGTATGAAAGCGCTGAGGGGGGTATTTATTTAGTCGAAAACCCCGCAGATGTGGCGTTATTATCGGTAAAATACCCTGATAACTTAACCTTTGTTACGCAAACTACGCTCAGTGTTGATGAAACCTCAGATGTCATAGATGCCTTGCGAGAGCGCTTTCCTACTATCGAAGGCCCGCGAAAAGATGATATTTGCTATGCCACGCAAAACCGTCAAGACGCGGTGCGAGAGCTGGCGGCTAAAGTGGATGTGATGTTAGTGGTAGGCTCTAAAAACTCCTCTAACTCTAATCGTTTGCGAGAGCTGGCAGAAAAAATTGGTACGCGTGCTTATTTGATTGACTGCGTAGAAATGATTGAAGCACGCTGGCTGACAGATGTAGACCGCGTGGCAGTGACCGCCGGGGCATCGGCGCCTGAAATTTTGGTACAAGAAGTGATCAGTCACCTACAAGCGTTAGGCGGTAATACGGTTACCGAACACCCAGGCCGTGAAGAAAATATTGTCTTTGAAGTGCCTGCCGAGCTGAAGATAAAAAACGTTTCTTAACCGATAGTTTTTTATTTTTCCTAAAAGCCGAACTTTATGGTTCGGCTTTTTTTATGGCTAAAAATTATAAAGCTGCCTTGTTGCGCCCCTTGTTACCAGCACGGGGTTGGTAGGCGCTGCTGGTCGTGCGTTAACGTTAATGTATGACAGGCTTGATTGAGCTCTTGGTCTTGAACTTGGCGAGAGCTTTGTTTAGCGGTCGCACTTAGCTGATAGTCATGAGCACTGGCGTGGTCAATACTAAATTCATAATGAGCATCATTGACTAAGCGGGCATCTAAGTCGTTAATATCGCTGGAGTACTGGGCATGAAAGAGGCGCCATTGCTCTTGCTTTATTTGTAACTCATAGAGCTGTTGCTGCGCAACTTGGCGCTGGTTTTTTATTAAATAGCTGGTGAAACGTGGGTAGGCGAGGGTACTTAACAAGGCTATGACTGCCAAGACAATGAGCAGCTCTAATAACGTTACGCCGTAACTTTTATTGCTCACTTTCTTTAAGTGCTCAAGTTTGTACCAAGGTGGCGCCATCAGTGAGCCTTGTTGAAAGAGAAACCATGAACCAAGCTTAGTCCAGTGTAAAGAGAGTAATGAGTGTGCTGCAAGGAGGCAGTATGCGTATGACTCAGCGAGGACTGTCGTTACTGGAATTATTGATAAGCCTTGCGCTAGTGTCGCTGCTAGCCAGTTTAGCGCTCCCTAGCTTTCAGCGAATAGCGGAACAAGCTCGGCTGCGCGCTGCAGGTAATATGCTTTATCACCATTTGCAACAAGCGCGCAGTGAAGCCATTAAGCGCAACACCGCCATTACTTTATGTTTTAGTGATTCAGGTACACTAAATTGGCAGTATAAAATTGTTGAGCTGGCTCATGTTAGCCACTGTGATGGCCTGGTGCTTAACAACATTCAACAGGCGAGCAGTATTGAGTTTCCCAACTTAATCCTCACCGCAAATTATCCCAGTCCTTATCTTATTTTTAAGCCTCGTCGAGTTAGTTTGTTAGCGGGCAATATTACTCTCACTCAAGGTGAGCATCAGTTAGAAGTGCTCACATGGAATAATGGTCTTATCCGCCTCTGTTCAGCCAGTGCCATGGCAGGAGTGACGCCATGCTAACTTTTAGTGACGGATCTATGTCTTATTTACGGGCAGAGCGCGGCTTTTCTTTGCCTGAGTTATTGCTCGCTATCTTAGGGACGAGTGTCGTAATGGCGGCAGGCTTGTCTTTATTGGTTGCAGTATTGAGCGCAAACAATACCAATATAGAGCTGTCTCGTTTACACCAAGACTTACATATGGTGATGGATACTCTAAGCCGAGATATTCAACGTGCGGGGTATCATCCCAGTGCCGCAAAAGAGCGGGCGCTTAGTCAGCTTGATCCTCATTCTTGGGCGCGGTTATTAACTTTTTTACCTGATGAAGACCTACATCCCCACCTTCAGTCTGCTCAGTGTCTAAGATTAAAGTTTTGGGATAAAGAGGCGCACCCAAGTGCGCGTGTCTTAGGGCGGGTGTATTATTTTGATGCACTAAACCAGAGCATTAAATTAAAGGTGCTCGATGAAAATGCGCTCAGTGTGGAGCTGAGCCGTGTTTGTCGAGGGGGAAATCAATTAATACCGCGCCAAGATGTGCTCATTACTCAGCTTGCTTTTCGTTTATCGCCTAACAACCAAGTGTTGGGGGTGCGCAGTCTTATCTTAAGTTTGTCTGGTGTGTCTGCTCGACAGCCTCAATTAAGTTATCACCTACAGCGCCAAGTATTATTGCGCAATCAGGCCAGCCTATGAGGCAACTGAATCAAGGCATGCTTGCCTTAAGTATGAGCTTATTGCTGCTATTAATTTTAAGTTCGGTGTCGGTATTTATGAGTCGTGCGTTTGTGGCTGAGCGGCGCTTGATGTTAAACGAGCTGGAATATCGCGTCGTACAGGCGATTGCCGAGCAAGGGGTGGCAGAAGCGATAGCACAACGCCACCTTGATCCCAGTGTCGAGACGCTAAGCCATCAAGTGAGCCATGCCTTAGGCGACATTAAGTATCATGTCAATATTGCGCCCCATAACTCTTTGGTTGGCGTATTACAGCTGCAAGCCTCAGCTTATATGGCCAGTGGTACCGCTAGTCGTATTAGCTTAGCCTTGGCTGAGCGCACTGTGCTTAACCCGCAACACTTAGGGCCCAAGTCGCCCTTGCTCTTAGGGGCCGCCACTAGCCATATTAATGGGCAATTACAATTAGTGCTAAATCCTGGGCACCCTATCTCTATTTGGAGCGCAGGAGCGCTAAATATTACGGGTACACTGCACAGCTGTGCACTTACTGACTATGATAAGCAAACTCGGCGCTGCCAAGGTTTTATTAGCCAATTCGATACCTTACAACACCATCTTGCGAGCGATATCAAAGTGCAAGACACGGCCTTTGTGCCTGATTTATTGCATTATCTCTTTGGCTACCGTGCAGCAAACTTAGCACCCTTAGTCAGTTACCAGGCGCAAGATTGCAGTCACATTCAGCGCCCTGGTTTTTATCACCTAGCAGGCGGTGGGCATTGCCAGCTCGATGAGATAACTAGCTCTCGTGAAGCGCCGGTTATCTTATTACTTAATGACATGGCCGCCATTGCTACTGTACCTATCAAGTTCTATGGCTTAATTATCTTAGTGGGCCCCGCTCCTACTTTAACTTTAGCGCCTGGCAGCGAAATAATTGGCGCACTTGTTATGGGCAAAGGAGCAAGCTCACTTAACGGAGACTTTACACTGCGCTATGACGCAGGCGTACTGTGCACCCTCGGCGATTGTCAGAGCCAAATAGGAGCGACTCCTTATCGATTGTTGAGTATATTAGCAGGCAGTTGGCATGATGATTAAGCCGCCATTTCTAGCTCGCCAACTCGGCGTAAGCTTAATTGAAGTCATGATCGCCATGCTGTTAATCTCCATAATGGCCGCTACCTTATTACCTCTCCATCAGCAGCGCTTAAGAAATAGCCGCGATGACCGCGCGTTAGAAACGGCCATGCGTTTAGCCGAGTCAAAGCTAGATGAGTTACGCCAGTTTGCCAAACTTAAACAGTGGCAGTTACTGGCGTCAGGCGAAGAAGAAACAGAGATCGGGCAAGTGTCTTTCACGGTGAACTGGACCACTCACGCCTATCAGTGGCAACCAGAATCGCACAGTTGGTTGGCAGCAGTCGCTATTCAGCAACAGGGTAATAAACATCAGCTGGCTGTCACTGTGACTTGGCAAAATAGTATGGAGCAACCGCAGTCTTTTAATTTACAAGCCGCAGTAGTCGTTATGCCAACCTTAAATACAGGTCCCTTTGGCCGGCGCTTTTAAGTTTTTTATTATTTATCTTACTCATTTCATTTATGCTCGAATCTCCTTTAAAAAAAGCGCTAGTTGGCTTTAAAACTGACAAGGGGCGTGAGTTTTATTACTATGACTTTATTACAGATTTAAATGGATTTATTCATGCCCTCACTTCTGACTCTGGCCATTGCGCAGTTAAACTTCACTGTTGGCGCCATTGAAACTAATACTCAAACCATACTGACTGCAATCGAAGATGCTCACCAGCAAGGCGCCGAGTTGGTGGTTTTTTCTGAGTTAGCGATTACCGGTTATTCACCAGAAGATTTACTGCTTCGTGATGACTTATATGAGCGTGTACAACACGCTCTCGTAGAGCTTGCTAAGGCCAGTCAGCAAGTGGCCATTTTGGTGGGGCACCCCTGGCGCCAAGGTAAGCATTGCTATAATGCGGTGTCTTTTTATTGTCAGGGGCAGCTGCAAGAACGTTATTTTAAACAGCAGCTCACTAATGAGGGGGGCGTGGACGAGGCGCGTTATTTTACGTCAGGCGAACAAGCAGGGCTGATTAATTTTAAAGAGCATCGTATCGGTTTGCTTATTGGAGATGATATTTATCAACCCAAGCTGATTGCCCAAGCAAAGACTGCCGGTGCCGAATTATTAATGGTAATGAGCGCCGCCGCCTACGGTTATCAACAGCCGGCCCTGTGCCAAACGCTACTCGAAAAGCGCAGTGCCCAAGCTGGCCTGCCGCTCATCTTTGTCAACCAAGTCGGCGGGCAAGATGAATTCGTTTATGCCGGCTTATCCCAAGTCTTTAATGCACGCGGCGAGTTAGTACAACGCTTGCCGGCATTTAGCTCGGCGCTCCGTTTAGTTCACCTTGAGCAAAAAGCGCCGAATGTGGCAGAAATTAGCCCAGAGTTAGCGCCTTTAGCCGAGATGTATCAGGCCTTGGTATTAGCGACTCGCGACTATGTTATTAAAAATGGCTTTGAAGGAGTGGTTCTAGGTTTGTCTGGGGGGATTGACTCGGCCCTCACCTTAGCGATTGCCGTTGATGCACTAGGTAAAGATAAAGTACAAGCCGTAATGATGCCGTTTCACTATACTGCCGCTATAAGTGTGGATGATGCCTTTGAGCAAGCTAAGCTCTTAGGGGTGGAATATAATAGTGTCCCTATTGCCCCTATGTTTGATGCTTTTATGGGGCAGCTGACTCCACTGTTTGCCGGCCAAGAAAAGAGCGCCGGCGACACCACAGAAGAGAATTTGCAAGCGCGCGCACGCGGCATGTTAGTGATGGCGTTATCTAATAAGAAGCACCGCTTAGTGCTCACTACGGGTAATAAAAGTGAGCTGGCAGTGGGCTACTGTACTTTATATGGTGACATGGTCGGGGGCTTTGCGCCGCTAAAAGATGTAGCTAAAACCAAGGTGTTTGCTTTATCTCGTTATCGTAATAGTGTGAGCCCTGCAATTCCGCAACGTGTTATCGACCGTCCACCCTCAGCGGAGCTGGCACCGGATCAACTGGATCAAGATAACTTGCCTCCTTATGAAGTACTCGATGCTATTCTTGAAGCCTATGTTGAGCAAGACCAGTCATTAGCCCAGCTATTAGCCGCTGGTTTTGATGAAGCAGAGGTACGTAGAGTTCTTAAATTAGTGGATATTAAT
The DNA here is from genome assembly GCF_002157875.1 of Oceanisphaera avium. Taxonomy (NCBI): domain Bacteria; kingdom Pseudomonadati; phylum Pseudomonadota; class Gammaproteobacteria; order Aeromonadales; family Aeromonadaceae; genus Oceanisphaera; species Oceanisphaera avium. Next base: position 1,687,254 of record NZ_CP021376.1, on the reverse strand, counting down.
GAATATAAGCGCCGTCAAGGGGCGATCGGGCCTAAAGTGAGTGCCCGTAACTTTGGTAAAGACAGACGCTACCCCATTACTTCAGGCTTTGGCCGTATAAATTGGTAAAAGCTAGCGCTTGTCTTACCCTTTATTCATTATTTAATTAAGGATGTATCGTGAAGAAAATTGAAGCCATTATTAAACCCTTTAAGCTTGATGACGTGCGTGAAGCGCTGGCAGAGCGGGGCATTACTGGCATGACGGTCTCTGAGGTTAAAGGCTTTGGCCGCCAAAAAGGCCATACTGAGCTGTATCGCGGCGCCGAGTATATGGTGGATTTTTTACCTAAAGTAAAAATTGAGCTAGTAGTGCAAGATGACTTGTTAGAGTCTTGCATCGAGGCTATTGAGCAAACGGCGCGCACCGGTAAGATTGGCGATGGCAAAATTTTTGTTTTTGATGTGAGCCAAGTGATCCGCATTCGCACCGGTGAACAAAACGAGGACGCCGTGTAACGCACGCTTTAACAGTCCTTGCGGGATTTTAAGCTGTAAGCTGTAAGTTAGAGAAAGAGCCGAAGCCGCGCCGAACGAAACAAAAACGATGTTGCTCTTAACGTATGGCGTTAAACGTAAGCCGTAAAGCAGATAAATAGCTCCCAATGGGACTTCGATTAACCAACGCGGCGCGTTATCTGTTGAATTACCTTGGCCATTGCCCTTTTCTTTGTCACAATCGCTGTGATATCTAAATAGAGGAATAATTCATGCCCTTGCTGGACAGTTTTACCGTTGATCACACTCGTATGGAAGCGCCGGCCGTGCGCGTAGCTAAAACCATGGCCACGCCAAATAAAGACACCATTACCGTGTTTGATTTGCGCTTCTGTCTACCTAACCAAGAGATTTTGTCCGAAAAGGGCATTCATACTCTAGAGCATTTATTTGCCGGGTTTATGCGCGATCATCTAAACAGTGATCAAGTAGAAATCATTGACTTGTCTCCTATGGGCTGTCGTACCGGTTTTTATATGAGCTTAGTAGGCGCACCGAGCGAGCAGCAAGTGGCTGATGCATGGCAAGCGGCCATGCAAGATGTACTCAAAGTAGCCAATCAATCAGAAATTCCTGAGCTTAATGAATACCAATGTGGCACTTACGTAATGCACTCATTAGATGAAGCCAAAGCAATAGCGGCTAACATCATTGACCGCGGCATAGGTGTAAACAGCAATGATGTGCTGGCATTACCCGAAGAGATGCTGAAGTCGCTGTAATGCTAAGCGATAGCGGTCAGTAACGAAGCGCCCGGTTTAAGCACGCACTGGCTTAACCGGGCGCTTTGTCACTTGTTATTCTTATTTTTAGGTACACTTTCCTTATTTCAGTGCACAAATGGACAACTTTATGTCAGAACAACAAGATCCTTTCCTAAAGCGGGAAGCTGAAAAATACGAAAACCCCATTCCAAGTCGCGAATTCATTATTGAGTTAATTAAGACCAAACAAAGCCCCATTTCTCGTGATGATATTTTTGCCGAGCTAAATCTTGAAGGTGAAGAACAAACCGAAGCGTTGCGCCGTCGCTTGCGCGCCATGGAGCGTGATGGCCAATTAGTTTTTACTCGCACCAAATGTTACGCGCTACCCGAAAAAATGAACCTGATTAAAGGCCGCGTAATTGGTCATCGCGAAGGCTTTGGCTTTTTGCGTCCAGAAGAAGGCGGTGATGATTTATTTTTATCGCAGCGTGAAATGGACGCCTTAATGCATGGCGACCAAGTGTTAGTACAACCGCTGCGCTTTGACTCAAAAGGGCGTCGCGAAGCACGCGTGGTTCGCTTGCTGGAGTCACGTGACTTAGAAATTGTTGGCCGCTATTTTATTGAAAATGGGGTTAGCTATGTGGTGCCTGATGACAGTCGTGTGGCCCAAGATATCTTGATTCCGCAAGATGAAACCCAAGGGGCGCGCTTAGGACAAGTGGTGGTCATAGCGATTACACAACGCCCTACTAAACGCATGACAGGCGTGGGCAAAGTGATTGAGATCTTGGGTGAAACCATGGATCCGGGCATGGAAATTGAGATTGCGCTGCGCACGCATGGCATTCCCCATATCTGGCCTGATGCCGTGACCAAAGAAGTGTCGACCTTGGCCGAAGAAGTGCCAGAAGAGGCGAAAGCCGGTCGTAAAGATTTACGTCATTTACCCCTGCTCACCATAGATGGCGAAGATGCGCGCGACTTTGATGATGCTGTACATTGTGAAGCCAAAGCCTCTGGGGGCTGGCGCCTATGGGTAGCGATTGCGGATGTGTCTTATTATGTGCGCACCGGTACCGCACTGGATAATGAAGCCTATCAGCGAGGCAATTCGGTTTACTTCCCAGCCCAAGTTATTCCTATGCTGCCAGAAGTCTTATCAAATGGCTTATGCTCGTTAAATCCGCAAGTAGATCGCTTGTGTATGGTGGCGGAAATGAGTATTTCTGCCAGCGGTAAGCTATCTGATTTTACCTTCTACGAAGCCGTGATGAATTCTCATGCGCGCTTAACCTACACCAAGGTGGCTGCAATTGTAGAGGGAGACGAAGGGCTGCGTGAGCGTTATGCGCCCTTAGTGCCGCACCTTGAAGCACTGAATGCTATGTATCACGCCATGAAGCAGGCGCGCCATCAACGCGGTGCTGTGGAGTTTGAAAGCGAAGAAACGCAATTTATTTTTAATGCGCAGCGCAAAATAGAAAGCATAGTGCCAGTGGTGCGCAACGATGCTCATAAGATCATCGAAGAATGTATGATAGCGGCAAACGTGGCGGCAGCGCGCTTTATAGAGCAACAAGACGCCCATGCCTTGTTCCGTGTGCATGAAAAGCCCGGAGATGAGAAGCTGATCAATTTCCGCAGCTTCTTAGCCGAGTTAGGCCTTGAACTTAAAGGTGGCGACGAGCCAGAGCCTGCTGATTACGCACTCTTGGCCGAGCAAATTAAAGACCGACCCGATCATCAGTTGATCCAAACCATGTTGTTACGCTCGATGAAGCAAGCGGTGTATCAAGCGGAAAATAATGGTCACTTCGGTTTAGCATTGAAGTCTTACGCGCACTTTACCTCGCCCATTCGCCGTTATCCGGATCTTATCTTGCATCGTGCCATTAAGGCGCAGATTGCCAAGCTTGCTGGCAACGGCGCCAGTAAAACTGGCGGTGTGCCTTATGCCTATGATGAAGTGGCGCCCATGGGCGAGCACTGCTCTGTTACCGAGCGACGCGCCGATGATGCTACTCGCGATGTAGCCGACTGGCTCAAGTGTGAGTTTATGCTGGATCACGTGGGCAGCGAGTTTATGGGAACCATTGCTAACGTCACCGGTTTTGGTTTCTTCGTGCGCTTAGATGAAATTAACATCGATGGCTTAGTGCATATCTCAAGCTTACAAAATGACTACTATCAGTTTGATGCCGCACGCCAACTCTTAATTGGTGAGAATTTCCGTCGTCGTTATCGTCTAGGCGATAAGATCAAGGTGAAGGTCATGGCAGTCAATCTTGATGATAGTAAGATCGACTTTGAGACGGTAGAAGAGCCGCTGCCAGCTGGCGCTAAAAGTGGCAAAGGCGCAAAAAATTTAAAATCGCGCCAACGGGCTAAGCCACGACGTAATAATAAGCCAAAAGGTGACAGTAAAGGTGGTGAGCCTAAAGGGGAAGCTAAGCCTAAAGGCGGCAAAAAGCGCCACTAATTAAATGCACTAAAGAGGGGGGTAACCGGCCAGCGTTCGCGCTAAGCGGGTTACCCCCGTTTTTTAAAGAGTCGTTGAGTAATTTTTATGAGCAATGAATTAATTTTTGGTATTCACGCCCTTGAGTCTTTATTAGATGTGCATCCTGAAAAAGTGTTGGAAGTATGGCTATTAAAAGGACGAGACGATGAGCGTTTAAATCGCCTACAAGCGCGCTTATTAGAAGTGGGAGTGAAGGCGCAGTTTTCCAATCGCAGTGCTTTGGATAATAAAGCCAAAGGCGGCCAGCACCAAGGTGTGGTAGCTAAGGTACAAGCCGCGCCCATCTTAAATGAAACTGACTTAGCACAATTGCTAGAAAACCAAGCAACGCCCTTTTTATTGGTCCTAGATGGTGTGACCGACCCCCACAATTTAGGTGCGTGTTTGCGCACCGCCGACGCCGCCGGCGTACATGGTGTGATTGTCCCCAAAGATAATTCAGCAGGCCTCACACCTGTGGTGCGCAAGGTAGCCTGTGGCGCGGCCGAAGTGGTGCCGTTATTTCAAGTGACTAACTTGGCACGCACCTTGCGCATGCTGCAAGATAAAGGTATTTGGGTGGTGGGTACCGCCGGAGAAGCCGATCACAGTGTCTATCAGTCGACCTTTAGTGGTGCCCAAGCGCTAGTTATGGGTGCTGAAGATAAAGGCATGCGCCGCTTAACCCGTGAGCATTGCGATGAGCTCGTGAGTATTCCCATGGCGGGCTCGGTATCTAGCCTGAATGTCTCGGTAGCAACGGGTGTGTGCTTATTTGAAATGGTGCGCCAGCGTATTAAATAAAGAGGAGGGGCGAGACGTAAGAAGTAGCCTAGCGTCTTGCTCTTTGTGCTGGCCTGCTTGTTGTTCTGTCCTGCTTGTAACCCTACAGAATTGACTGCTCACCCTTCACCATAGAGAAAAACATGCAACAGCGGATAGCGCACCTGGCCGGTGATCGACAAATATTAGCGATTTTATTGCTGATATTAGGCAACTTAACGATTTCATTTGGTGATGTTATCGTGAAGTTGCTTGGCCAAACGCAAGTTACCCCTTATCAATATATTGCGCTGCGCTTTTTGTTAACCTCGCTCTTGTTATTGCCGTTTTGGTGGCGATTAGCGCCAAGTAATAAAGGCTGGGGACAGTGGAAAATCCATCTGATCCGCGGCCATTTATTATTATTTGGCTCTATTTGCGTCTTTATTAGCTTAATGTATTTACCGCTGGCCACCGCCAATGCGGTGTTTTATGCCGCCCCTTTGATGACGCTGCCACTGGCCGCCCTACTCAGTAAAGAGAAGATACGTCCTCTCGCTTATGGCATTAGCTTATTAGGCTTTGTTGGCATCTTAATTGTGCTTAATCCAGGCCAGTGGCACTGGGCAGGAGGGTTGGCGTTATTTACTGCGTTTTCTATGGCGGCAAGTAATGTGTTAGTGCGCCGCTTGCCCCAAGGACGCTCGGTGTTGGCGACCTTATTTTTAACTCAAGCACTCGCGATACCGGTAGGCTTTGCCTTAGCACTGCCGGGTTGGCAACCGATGAACGGCGAAATTTGGCTGTTACTGATCGGCATTTGCTTAATGGGTATTATCTATCAAAGTATTTGTATTTTGGCTTATGCCATGGCCGATGCCAGTAAAATAGCGGCCAGTGAGTATTCGGGATTAATATTTGTCACCATTATGGGTATGGCGTTATTTAATGAGTATCCGGCGTTACACGTTTATCTCGGTGCTGCGGTAGTGATCATGGCCATTGGCCTGCAACGAAAGTTGAAATAGTTAACAGGAAAGAGTGAGGCATAAAGTGTGAGGTGTCGCCCTCACGATTTACGCCTTACGAAATATATAAGCTTTCCTTTAACCTATTTATCCTTTACAATCCGCCTCCTTAAAATCAGTCGCTTTACTTATAAGTTCCTTGCCTCCGATGGTGTGACTGAGCCCACGAAGAGGCTATACCCGTAAGGAGCAATCCATGCGTCACTACGAAATCGTTTTTATGGTTCACCCTGATCAGAGTGAACAAGTTCCAGGCATGATTGAGCGTTATACCGCTGCAATCACTACTTCAGGCGGTCAAGTTCACCGCATGGAAGACTGGGGCCGTCGCCAGTTAGCTTACCCAATCAACAAGCTGCACAAAGCACACTATGTTCTGATGAACGTAGAAGCTGACCAAGCTGTGATTGATGAGCTGGAAACTAACTTCCGCTTTAACGATGCAGTGTTGCGTAACATGATTATGCGCACTAAGCAGGCCGTCACCGAGCCTTCAGAAATGGCAAAAGCCAAAGATGAACGCCCACCACGTCGTGACGACGCCGCTCCTCGTGCAGAAGCATCTGCCGAGTAATTCACGTTTAAGCTGAGGAATTAGAATCATGGCAAGTTTTTTCCGTCGTCGTAAGTTCTGTCGTTTCACCGCAGACGGTGTTACTGAGATAGATTACAAAGACATCGCAACTTTAAAGAATTATGTTACCGAGTCCGGTAAAATTGTACCGAGCCGTATCACTGGTACCCGCGCTAAGTTTCAGCGTCAGTTAGCTCGTGCTATTAAGCGCGCTCGTTACCTGGCCCTGCTGCCTTACACCGATCTGCACAAGTAAGCAGCGGCCTAACTCTTTTATTTTTTTGAGGAAAGGTAATGCAAGTTATTCTTCTTGATAAAATCGCCAGACTTGGCGGCCTGGGCGACCAGGTAACCGTGAAAGCCGGTTATGCTCGTAACTTCTTGTTGCCTCAAGGCAAAGCAGTGTTAGCCACCAAAGACAACGTAGCGACCTTTGAAACTCGCCGCGCTGAATTGGAAGCTAAGCTGGCTGAGCAATTAGCTGCTGCACAAACCCAAGCTGACAAACTGTCAGGTTTGGAAAATGTAGAGATTGCTTCTAAATCAGGTGATGAAGGTAAATTGTTTGGTTCTATCGGTGCTCGCGACGTGGCTGAAGCCATTACCGCAGCCGGTGTTGAAGTAAGCAAGAGCCAAATCCGCCTAACTGACGGCGTATTACGCAATGTTGGTGAATATGAAGTAGGTGTGCAATTGCACGCTGACGTTAAAGCCATCGTTAAAATTCAGGTCGTTGCTGCCTAAGTTTTACCGCTCGCTAAGAAAACCCGCGCTCGTCGCGGGTTTTTTATTGCCTGTAATAAGGCTAGAGTAAGGAAAAGCGTTAGGAGAACTCAAATGGCAGACTGGATAACGGGTATTGTTAAGTCACGCACTCAATGGAGTGACAGCTTATTTTCTATCGTGGTAGACGCTAAGGTGGAGCCCTTTCAGGCAGGTCAATTTACTAAGCTGGCTTGGCATACGCCGGAAAAAAAAGTAGCGCGTGCTTATTCTTATGTCAATGCGCCCGGTAAAGACTGTGAATTTTATATTATTACTATCCGAGAGGGGCAGTTAACTCCTTATTTATCCCAACTTAAGGTAGGGGATGAAATATTAGTACAACCCACAGCTACCGGCTTTTTAACCCTCGACGAAGTGCCACCAGGGCGAGATTTATGGCTAATGGCGACCGGTACTGGGGTGGGGCCTTTCGTATCTTTGTTAGCGCAGGGAGACTGCTGGCAGCATTTTGAAAATATAGTGCTGGTTCATGGGGTACGCTTTGCAACGGAGCTTGGCTATCGCGAGCGCATTCAAACTCTTACCCAAGACCGCCCTCATTTTCACTATGTGCCCTTTGTATCTCGTGAGGCGGAAGCGGGCGCCGAGCCTGGGCGGATCACCGCAGCTGTAAATAGTGGGCACCTTGAGCAAAGAGTAGGATTGGAATTTAGCGCTGAGCACAGCCGAGTGATGATTTGCGGTAATCCTGAGATGGTGCGCGATACCTTGGCGGAGCTAAAGCTTAAAGGACTGGCTAAACACTTACGACGTAAGCCGGGTCAAATATTGATGGAAAACTATTGGTAAAGTGGCCCCAGCGCTTGTTGTGCTCAGCTTTAGCTAGCGAGTTACACGGATCATCAGCGTTAAAAATGCGGCTAGGCCCCACCCTAAGCCAATGATCCAGTAGTAGCCACGCGCGCCTTGTTTGAGGGGCACCTGATTATATATTAAGAATAAGGTCCACACTAAGGCGGGTAATAAAGGTAAGAGAAACAATCGTGCCATGGCAAATTCCTTCTTTAATATCGATTAGGGTGGAACTAACAGCCCTGTTTGAGCACTATAGCCTAGCTGCTGCCACTTATGCAGCTCTAGATAGACAACACAGCTAAGCTTGCGTGCACAGCATTACTTATTAACCCAGTATGATGCACAACGCCCATGATGATGGATGGTAAAGCCTGTTAGGTTGCGAGCCGAGTCTCGCTTAAGTGTATAGACAAGGAGTAGCAGATGAAGCAGTTAATGATAAAGCGCTTTGGTGATGCCAGTCAGTTGGAGCTGGTAGAGCAAGAAGCGCCCTGTTTAGCCACCAATGAAATTCGGGTACAAATGCACTTTGCCGGTGTCAATCCAGTGGATGCTAAAACTCGAGCAGGTTTAGGCTGGGGGGCAGAAGCGATTAAAGATCAATTACCTTGGACGCCGGGTCTTGAAGTCATGGGCACTGTGTTAGAGCTGGGGGCAGAGGTAAGCATTTATCAAGAAGGCGATCGGGTATTTGGCCTATTGGCTGGCGGCGGTTATAGCGAACAGCTGGTCGTGCCCGCTAATGCGCTATTACGGGTTCCAAGTGCGGTAAGCGATGAAACTGCGGCGGGCTTGTCGCTAGCCGGTATTACTGCTTGGCAAGCGCTGACCGAGCACGGCTGTCTTAAAGCAGGAGAGCGGGTGTTAATATCCGCAGCCGCCGGGGGCGTTGGCCATTTGGCAGTGCAGATCGCTAAAAACTTAGGGGCGACTGTGGTGGCCTTAGCTTCTTCTTATAATCATGAGTTTTTACGAAATCTGGGCGCAGATGAAGTACTGGATTATCGAGAACAAGAGCAAGTCTCACAGCTTGAGAGTGTAGACCTATTTATTGATTTAGTAGGGGGCAACTCAGGGAAAAGTTTATTAACAAATGTGAAAGAGCAAGGCCGCGTGGTCACTGTGCCGACTAATACCGCCGATGATGTCATTAACGCCGCCTTGGCTAAAGGCTTAAGTGCAACTGGTATGTTAAAACATAATGATAACCAGCAACTCGCTAACTTGATGCAGGCGGTAGTTGAGCAAAAACTGCGTGTAGAAATTAGCCATGTGTATCCGCTGGCGGAAGGCGAGTTAGCCCATCGACAAATTGAAACGGGTCATACCCGCGGTAAAGTCTTACTCCAAGGCTAATATTGCTGTTAAATATTAAGGAAACTCCATGAAGTTTTGGTCGCTGTTATTGCTGTTAAGCTCGCCGCTAGTCGTTGCTGCTCCTACATTAGTTAAAGAAGTTACCTCCTCGACGGATGGCTTAGTGATCCCTTATCAAATGTATCAATTAGATAATGGGCTTACGGTCTTACTTAACACCGATAAGTCGGATCCGCTAGTGCATGTAGAAATGACGTACCATGTGGGCTCTGCACGCGAAGAGCCAGAGCAAACCGGCTTTGCACATTTTTTTGAACACATGATGTTTCAAGGCTCTAAGCATGTCGGCGACCAAGAACATTTTCGCTTAATTAACGAAGCCGGTGGCACCATGAATGGGACTACCAATCAAGACCGGACTAATTATTATGAAACCGTCCCCGCTAACCATTTAGAAAAAGTACTGTGGTTGGAAGCGGATCGCATGGGCTTTTTGCTAGAGGCAGTCAGTCAGCGTAAATTTGAAATTCAGCGCGACACCGTTAAAAATGAACGAGCCCAGCGTATCGATAATCAGCCCTATGGTTTAGTGAGTGAGCGCATGGGGGAGTTACTGTATCCCAGAGACCATCCTTATAGCTGGCAGCCTATTGGGTATGTAGAAGACTTAGATCGAGTCAATGTGGATCACCTTAAAGCGTTCTTTAATCGCTGGTATGGCCCTAATAATGCGACCTTAGTGATTAGCGGTGATTTTGAACCCTCACAAACTCTGGAGTGGGTAGAAAAATACTTTGGCTCTATTCCTAAAGGCCCCAAAGTTGAAGATGCCAAGCCGGCTGTGGCTAAACTAGATAAAGACCGCTATCAAACCTTAGTAGACGATCGTATTCGCATGCCAATGTTATATATGTCTTATCCCACCGTCTGGTTAGGTCAAGAAGATGAGGCCGCCCTTGATGTATTAGCTAATGTATTGGGCGGGGGTAAAAGCTCGCTGTTATACCAAGAGTTAGTGGAAACCGGTAAGGCAGTCAGTGCTGGCGCCGGACATTATTGTGGCGAGCTGGCCTGTACGTTAAGTATTTGGGCTTATAGCAATCCTTCAAAAGATGGCTCACTCGAGCCTCTTGAAACGGAAATTAAGCGCATCGTTAAAGAGATTGAAAAGCGCGGCATTAATAAAGACGATGTCGATAAAGCCGTTACTGAGCTTCGCGCTAATTTAATATTAGGCCTAGATAGCACCCAGGGTAAGGCACGACAATTAGCGCTAGGGCAAGTGCTACAAGGTGACCCTTTATATGCAATTAATGCATGGCGCCAATTAGAAAAAACCACGCCTGAGCAAGTGAGTCAAGTGTATAAACACTATGTCCAAGGCCAACCCAAGGCGAGCTTAAGTGTCGTTCCCTCTGAGCATACCGACTGGCAAGCGGCGCCGCCTAATTATGAGACGCCACAGCGAGTGTTGCCAAAAACTGAACAACCCTTAACACAGACTAACGCCCGCCAAGTAAAAGATGACTTTGATCGCAGCCAGATGCCCGACTCCAGTGAGCCGGTGGTGATTACGCCACCTAAGCTTTGGCACACTACCTTAGGAGATAACATACAGCTGCAAGGCATTACTAACGATGAAATTCCGGCGGTATCAATCATTTTAGCCTTTCCCGGTGGTCAGTTAGCCGAAACCCCTGAACAAGTGGGTATTGCAAGCCTTACCGCTGAGTTAATGAATCAAGGGACGACTAAGTTAAGCTCAGGAGAGTTTAGTGAAGCACTGGAGCGCTTAGGAGCCAGCGTTAATGTGAGCCATGGTTTTTATACCAACTTAATTAACATCACCACCATGACGGAAACGCTGCCCCAAACCCTAGACTTGGTGGAAGAGTTATTATTAACACCGGGCTTGCGTGAACAAGACTTTGAAAAGGTGAAAACTCGCATGTTAGAAAGCATGGCTCAAAGTCGCCATCAGCCTTCTTGGTTAGCACAACAAGCATTTCGCCAATTAATGTATGGTGAAACCCGCATGGGGCTGCCAGATAATGGCCAAGCTGAACATGTAGCAAAGATTACGCTAGATCAAGTACGCGATTATTATCATGCTTACTATAACCCCGCGAATGGTCATGTGTTGGTGGCGGGCGATTTATCAAAGGAACAAGCAGCCAAAGACTTTGCATTTTTAAAGCAATGGCAAGGGAAAGCGCCCCATTTAGAAGCGGTGACAGTTAAGCCACAGCCTGCAACACCGGGTATTTATATTGTGGATGTCCCTGGCTCGGTACAATCTGTATTGCGCATTGGGCGTCGTGCGCTGCCCACCGACGCCACAGGCCCTTATTTTTATGCAAATTTGATGAACTTTAACTTAGGCGGCAATTTTAATAGTCGTATTAATCTTAATCTGCGTGAAGACAAGGGCTTTACCTATGGTGCAAACTCCTACTTTACCGGTAACCGCGATGCAGGAGTGTTCTTAGTCGCCAGTGATGTGCGTGCAGATGTTACCGCTGATGCCATTACTAATATTTTACAGGAACTTGAACAATTTAAAGAACAAGGCCCCACGACTAAAGAAGTGGCATATTTGCGCAGCAGCTATTCGCAGCAAGACGCATTGGCTTATGAAACCTTAGGGGATAAAGCTGGGTTTTTATTGCAGTTAGCCATGATGAAGTTATCGCCAGATTATTTAGCTAAGCAACAAGAGATAGTAGCTAAGGTCAGCCAAGCCGAGCTAACTGAGCTAGCTAAGCAGTGGTTAGATCCTAAAGAGATGGTAATAGTGGTAGTGGGAGACAAAGCCAAGCTTGAAAAGTCTTTGCAAGAGCTCCATCTACCCCTACATGACTTTACCATAGAGTAATGAGGCCAGACCTCTCACTGTGTCACCTTGCGTGACACAGTGCCAAAGAGTGAATAATAATGATCAAAGAAAACACCACCCTGGCCGCAAGAATTGAAGCTTGGCATCAGCCGCAACGACTGCCAACTTTAAAAGGCATTCGCCGTGGTATAGAACGCGAAAGCCTGCGTATTACCCCCACGGGCCAGTTAACAACTAGCCCCCATCCTAATTCTTTAGGCTCGGCGCTAACTCATGGTTATATCACCACTGACTTTTCTGAGTCACAGATGGAGTTTATTACTCCCGTCTCTGACTCAGTTGAAGTGTTACTTGCTCAGCTAGGCGATATCCACGGCTATGTATTACGCCATCTTGGCGAAGAGCAACTGTGGCCGCTGAGTATGCCGTGCTTATTAAAAGGCGGCGATGAGCAAATTCCGCTAGCGCAATATGGCCGCTCCAATATGGGGAAAATGAAAACGCTTTATCGCCAAGGCTTGCACCATAGATACGGCAGCCGTATGCAGGTGATCTCAGGGGTGCATTTTAATTTCTCTATGCCTGACAGTTTTTGGAGTGAATGGCATAGCAGTGAAGGGCAGGGCGCGTTTTTACAAGATTTTGTTTCCGATAAATATTTAGGACTGATCCGCAACGTTTATCGCTTTGGCTGGTTAATTCCTTATCTGTTTGGCGCCTCTCCTGCATTATGCGGTTCGTTTTTGCAAGGTGTTGAACATAACTTACCCTTTGAGCGCTTAGGTAAAGGCACGCTTTATTTGCCTTATGCAACTTCCCTACGCTTATCCGATTTAGGCTATACCAATAATGCTCAGGCCAATCTTAATATCTCTCTTGATAGCTTAGATAAATACGTGGCGTCTTTGCGCAACGCCATCGGTACGCATGCGCCCGAGTTTGCCAAAATAGGGGTTAAAGTTGAGGGGGAGTATCGCCAACTTAATGCAAACGTATTGCAAATTGAAAATGAGTTATACGCCCCCATTCGCCCTAAGCGCACCGCAGAAAGTGGAGAAAAGCCCACCGATGCCCTTCATAGCCGAGGCATTGAATATATAGAATTACGCTCAGTAGATGTGAACCCTTACTCGCCAGTGGGTATTGATGCCGCACAAGTACGTTTTTTAGATACCTTTTTATTGTGGTGTTTACTCAGTCCCTCCCCAGCATTATCGGCCAACGAAATTGCGCTTAACCGTCGTAACTTTAATAAGGTGGTATTAGAAGGGCGTAACCCTGAGCTAATGCTTGAGCAAGTTAATGGTGAGTCCTTAACGTTAGCGACCTTAGGTGAGCAATATTTTGCTGAATTAAAAACTGTTGCCGACTTACTGGACGCCTGCTGCGGTAAGGGTTGCTATGCTAAGAGTCATCAACAACATTTAGCGATGATCCAAAATCCTGAATTAACCTTATCGGCCAAAATATTGAGTGAGCTTAAAAGCGCCCAACAAGACATTTTGCCCTTTGGTCTTGCTTTATCTAAGCAGTATCACGATCAATTACAGCAAAGCCGCCCCCATTACTGGGAAGATAGCTTTTTTGATATCGAAGGGACGCGCTCAAAATTGCGCCAGCAAAAAATGGAGCAGTCTGACTTAGTGGATTTTGATACTTTTTTAGCTGACTATTTTGCTAAGTCTTAAGCTAAGCCATCATTGATAATGCCAGCGCCCTGTGCTTAAGTTGCAGGGCGTTTTTATTGATACTATTTATTGTTACGAAGAGCTCCATAATGGCTGACACTCCCTCTCAACCCCCACCGCCTTTGCAAGAAAATATTGATTATTATATAGAAAATGGCAATTGGGTCTTCACGGCAAAATATCACCTCGATCGCGGCTACTGCTGTGGCAATGGCTGTCGGCATTGCCCTTACCCAGTTAACAGGCGGTCATAGGCGATACGCCGTACGTTATACGTTAAAGAAAAACACCATCTTAATGACGTATAGCACATAACGTACAGCGCCCCCTAGGGCTTAGGAGCATAAATGCGCGTGGTTTGTATGGTGCCCTCTTGGACCGAAACTTTACTCGCTTGTGGCGTGAATGTAGTGGGGCGCACCCGCTACTGTATTCATCCCGCCGAGCAGGTAGCCGATATCGTAGTCGTGGGCGGCACTAAAGATGTGCAGTGGGAAAAAGTTGCACCCTTGGCACCTGATCTGGTGATATTTGATAAAGAAGAAAACACCCGTGACATGGCCCAATCCTGCCCTTATCCCTATATCGCCACCCATGCCGAGTCGGTGCAAGACATGCCCCGCGCGCTGCGCTTATTAGCCCAGCAGTTAAATAACGGTGTTTTAATTACACTGGCGGCGCGCTTTCAGCGGGTGCTTAATAATCTAGTGCCTATTTCGCCGACGACATTACCTTCTGCTTTACCACTAATTAGTCATAAAGACGCGGTATCTGAGTCAGTGCTCAGCGATGACCGCCCTTGGTTGTATTTAATTTGGCGCAAGCCTTATATGAGTATTGGCCAACACACTTTTATTTATTCGGTTTTTAAGCACCTTGGTTTTGGCCACAAACTGCTGGCGTTTGATGCCAATTATCCTGAGCTTAGTCCTGAAGAAATAACGGGTCTTAATCCTATTTTGCTCTGCTCCACCGAGCCCTATCCCTTTGCTAAACAACTAGCGGTGACTCAACAAGATCTACAGCAACCCGCTGTACTTATCGATGGCGAACCGCTGTGCTGGTACGGCATCCGGTGTTTACGCTTTCTTGAAAGTTTAAAACCCACTTTATAAGAAAATTACACTAATAAAAAAGCCCTAATAACATAGGGCTTTTTGATCACTAATTAGTAAGCGCTAGTTAACTTTATTAGCAAAGTTTGCGCGCTTGACCGCTTTGGCATTATTAGCCATTTCGGTTAAGCCGAGGGTGTCATAGGCTTTAGCCATAATATCCAATGCCGGTTTTAAGGTGTTGGTATCAGGATAGGTTTCTACCACTTGTTTTGCTCGGTTAGCGGCGGCTAGCCAAGCGCCACGTTTCATATAAAATTGGGCCACGGCTAAGTCGTATTTAGCGAGTCGATTTTTTAAAAATACCATACGTGCGCGCGCATCGGCAGCATATGCGCTCTCTGGATATTGGCGCAGTAATTGGCGAAAATCGGCAAAGGCTTGGCGAGCATAGGCGGGATCGCGATCGGTTCTGTCAATATTAAGCAGCTCTTGAAAGAAGTTATGATCGGTGGCCATATTAGTTAAGCCGCGCATATATTGCGCGTAATCCACGCTGGGATGATTAGGATTTAAGCGAATAAAGCGGTCAATATTAGCTAAAGCGCGCGCCGTATCGTCTTGCTTATAGTAGGCGTAGATTAAGTCTAGCTGTACCTGATTTGAGTAAGCACCAAATGGATAACGAGAGTCCATGGCTTCTAACAGCTCGGCGGCACGGATATAATTTCCTGATTGTAAGCGTGCTTGAGCATCTTGATAAAGTACTTCTGGCGGCTCATCGGGTACCGAATCTTTTTTAGTACTTGAGCATCCGGTGGCTGTTAATGCCAAAGCAAGCGTTAAAGTAAGCCATACGCGTCGTTGTTTAACCATGTAAAGAGTCCATTTTTGCGATTTAAGCGTCAAGTTTGCGGAAACTGATTAAGCTCAGCGCCAAGAAACGCTAGAATACCCAATTAAACATCATTTGGTAACCAGTGTCGCTATGAGCCAGCAAATCGAATTACACGGCACCGTCGCCGATCGCCAACATGGTCAACGTTTAGATCAAACGTTGGCAGAAATGTTTACCGACTATTCTCGGACACGAATTAAAACGTGGATCCAGTTAGAGCAAGTATTAGTAGACGGAGAGGTCGCGACCACGCCGCGCGCTAAAGTCACTGTGGGTCAGCAAGTACAGATTAACGCCGAGCTTGAAGACGACCTACGCTTTGAGCCCGAAGATATTCCTATTAACATCGTTTATGAAGACGATGACATCATGGTTATCAATAAACCTGCGGGTTTGGTGGTGCATCCGGGAGCCGGTACGCCCGGTGGTACTTTGTTAAATGCGCTCTTGCATTATTGCCCTAGCATTGCCGAAGTGCCGCGCGCCGGTATTGTGCATCGCTTAGATAAAGACACCACTGGGCTGATGGTAGTGGCTAAAACTATCCCCGCACAAACCCACTTAGTAACGGCATTGCAAGGGCGCGATATCACTCGCGAATACGAAGCGGTCGCTATTGGGCATATGACCTCAGGGGGAACCGTAGACGCCAATATTGGTCGCCATCCTACCCAACGCATCCAAATGGCGGTGGTGCCTTCTGGAAAGCCGGCACGAACTCACTATCGAGTCATGGAAAAGTTTCGTGCCCATACTCGTTTACGCCTACGCTTAGAAAGTGGTCGTACTCACCAAATTCGCGTGCACATGGCGCACTTACAGCATCCGTTAGTGGGTGACCCCACCTATGGCGGTCGCTTAAAGCCACCGCGCAGCGCCGAGCCTGAGCTGTTAGCATTTTTACGTGAATTTAAGCGTCAAGCCTTGCACGCAGTCTTGTTGCGCTTAGAGCACCCCATTACCGGTGAAATAATGGAATGGCAAGCACCATTACCCGATGATTTTGTGGAGCTAATTGAATTGCTAAGAGCCGACACCGCTGCGCATCCTGATGACTTGGTGTGGACTTAATAAGGATGCGATAGCGTGAAGCTTATTCAACCTAATTGGCCCGCACCCTCTACAGTGCACAGCATACAAACCACCCGCCAGGGCGGCGTGAGTGCTTCGCCTTTTACTAGCTTAAATTTAGGCAGTCACGTAGGTGATGCACTGGCAGATGTGCAAACTAATCGCGAGCGCTTAGCGAACCATTTAAATTTGCTCACGCCACCTACTTGGTTAGAGCAAGTACACGGCATTGATGTCGCCAAGTTACCCTTGCCTGCAACAGCGCTCCCTGTGCCCATTGCCGATGCGGTGGTAAGCCGCACCGTGGGCCAAGTGTGCGCTATTATGACTGCCGATTGTTTACCGGTATTATTTTGTGACTATGGCGGTTCTGTGGTGGCAGCGGCACATGCGGGTTGGCGCGGGCTGGCTAACGGCGTGCTAGAGGCCACCTTAACTTCCATGGCGGTAGAGCCAGCACAGGTGATGGTGTGGCTAGGGCCTGCCATTGGCCCTCGCGTGTTTGAGGTGGGAGGAGAGGTGCGCAGTGCGTTTGTAAACCATTTACCTCAAACGGCTAGCGCGTTTGTGGTTAAAGGCTCGCCCCGCGCTGATAAGTGGCTGGCCGATATTTATCAGCTGGCTCGCCTGCGCTTAGCTGCAGCCGGTGTTACTCAGTGTTATGGGGGTGATTATTGCACCTATACCGACCGCAACCGTTTTTTCTCTTATCGCCGTGAGCCAATAACCGGCCGCCAAGCCAGTTTAATTTGGCTGGAGTGAAAGTAGCGCCAAGCCCCAAGCGCCCGGCGCCCAGAAAACCAAATTAACCCCAATCTAGAACCTGTAGTTTTCCGTCACTTATAATTCCAGGCTTCAGCTGAAAAACAGGGGGTTTAGGGCTTAGCTTAACTGGGCGCTATATTTCCTTTTAAAGCTTGAAATTTCACCATTAACCCCCATCTTTAGTATCAGTCACCCTGTATCTTTTCCCGCTCGTCGCGGGTTGTTGGAGGAAAATTCTGATGCGACTCGATCGTCTAACCAGTAAATTTCAACTTGCCCTGCAAGACGCCCAGTCTATGGCAGTGGGGCGAGATCATGCTTATATAGAGCCTGCACACTTATTAATTGCCATGCTTAACCAAGAAGGTGGCTCGCTGCGCCCGCTGCTTACCAATGCTGGTGTTGATGGTAATACCTTGCGCGTGGAGCTGGATAAGTCCGTTGAGCGCTTACCTAAGGTCAGCGGCGCCAATATGGATGTGCAAGTTTCCCCTGTCTTGGCGCGCTTGCTCAATCAGTGCGATAAATTAGCGCAACAGCGTAAAGACAGCTACATCTCTTCCGAATTATTCTTACTGGCCGCCTTGGATGAGCAAGGTGAGTTAGGCGAGCTGCTAAAGCGTGCCGGTTTAAGTAAAGAAAAATTAAATAAAGCCATTGATGAAGTACGAGGTGGGCAAAAAGTAGACGATCCTAATGCGGAAGAAAATCGTCAAGCATTAGAAAAATATACCATCGATCTCACCGAGCGCGCCGAGCAGGGTAAGCTAGATCCTGTGATTGGCCGCGATGATGAAATTCGCCGCACCATTCAAGTATTGCAACGGCGTACTAAAAACAACCCGGTATTAATTGGTGCGCCTGGGGTGGGTAAAACGGCCATTGCCGAAGGGCTAGCCCAACGTATTATCAATGGTGAGGTGCCAGAGGGGCTAAAAGGCAAGCGCGTATTATCTTTAGATATGGGGGCACTCATTGCTGGCGCTAAATATCGCGGAGAATTTGAAGAGCGTTTAAAGGCCTTATTAAACGAGCTGGCCAAAGAAGAAGGTCAAGTGATCCTCTTTATTGATGAGCTCCATACTATGGTCGGCGCTGGTAAAGGCGAGGGCGCCATGGATGCGGGCAATATGCTAAAACCAGCACTGGCCCGAGGTGAGCTGCATTGTGTAGGTGCCACTACGCTTGATGAATATCGTCAATATATTGAAAAAGATGCCGCCTTAGAACGTCGCTTTCAAAAGGTATTGATCAATGAGCCTTCAGTAGAAGACACCATCGCCATTTTGCGCGGTTTAAAAGAGCGCTACGAGCTGCATCACCATGTGCAAATTACCGATCCCGCCATTGTGGCAGCAGCGGTATTATCTCATCGCTATATTGCAGACCGACAATTGCCCGATAAAGCCATCGACTTAATTGACGAGGCTGCCTCTAGCATTCGTTTACAAATTGACTCTAAACCTGAGCCTTTAGATAAGCTGGATCGCCGTATTATCCAATTAAAACTTGAAGAGCAAGCACTGCTTAAAGAAGACGACGAGGGCAGTATTAAACGCCTGCAATTAATTCGTGATGAGCTCAGCGATAAAGAAGGCGAATATGCTGACTTGGAAGAAATTTGGTTATCAGAAAAAGCGGCCATGGCCGGCACTCAGCATATTAAATCTGAGCTTGAACAAGTACGTCGGGAGCTAGAGGTGGCACGCCGAGCCGGCGATCTTGGTCGTATGTCGGAGCTGCAATATGGTCGTATTCCCGAGTTGGAAAAACAGCTGGATTTAGCCGGCCAAGCAGAGATGCAAGAGCAGCATCTATTAAAAAATCGCGTAACCGATGAAGAGATCGCCGATGTCTTATCGCGCTGGACAGGTATTCCAGTGGCTAAAATGCTCGAAGGGGAAAAAGATAAGTTATTGCGTATGGAAGATAGCTTACATCAGCAGGTGATTGGTCAAGATGAAGCGGTGGATGCGGTATCAAACGCTATTCGTCGTAGCCGCGCTGGCTTATCGGATCCAAACCGCCCTGTAGGTTCATTTTTATTTATGGGCCCCACTGGAGTGGGTAAAACCGAGCTATGTAAAGCCTTGGCTGATTTTCTATTCGACAGCCGGGATGCCATGATCCGCATCGACATGTCGGAGTTTATGGAAAAACATTCGGTATCTCGTTTAGTGGGCGCACCTCCCGGTTATGTGGGTTATGAAGAAGGCGGCTATTTAACAGAAGCGGTACGACGTAAGCCTTATTCGGTGATTTTGCTCGATGAAGTAGAAAAAGCGCATCCTGATGTGTTTAATATCTTATTGCAGGTATTAGATGATGGCCGCTTAACGGATGGTCAGGGCCGCACCGTAGACTTTAGAAATACGGTGGTGATCATGACTTCAAATATTGGCTCAGATCTTATTCAAGAGCATAACCATGATA
>NZ_CP021376.1:1532500-1662500 GCF_002157875.1 Oceanisphaera avium | reverse complement strand
GAAATCGAGTAGGACGGGACACGTGATATCCTGTTTGAATATGGGGGACCATCCTCCAAGGCTAAATACTCCTGACTGACCGATAGTGAACCAGTACCGTGAGGGAAAGGCGAAAAGAACCCCTGTGAGGGGAGTGAAATAGAACCTGAAACCGTGTACGTACAAGCAGTGGAAGCCCACTTGTTGGGTGACTGCGTACCTTTTGTATAATGGGTCAGCGACTTACTTTTAGTAGCAAGGTTAACCGTATAGGGGAGCCGTAGGGAAACCGAGTCTTAACTGGGCGACGAGTTGCTAGGAGTAGACCCGAAACCCGGTGATCTAGCCATGAGCAGGTTGAAGGTTGAGTAACATCAACTGGAGGACCGAACCCACTAATGTTGCAAAATTAGGGGATGACTTGTGGTTGGGGGTGAAAGGCCAATCAAACCGGGAGATAGCTGGTTCTCCCCGAAATCTATTTAGGTAGAGCCTCGGACGAATACTTGCGGGGGTAGAGCACTGTTTAGGCTAGGGGGTCATCCCGACTTACCAACCCTATGCAAACTCCGAATACCGCAAAGTACTATCCGGGAGACACACGGTGGGTGCTAACGTCCATCGTGAAGAGGGAAACAACCCAGACCGCCGGCTAAGGTCCCAAAGTCATAGTTAAGTGGGAAACGAAGTGGGAAGGCTCAGACAGCCAGGATGTTGGCTTAGAAGCAGCCATCATTTAAAGAAAGCGTAATAGCTCACTGGTCGAGTCGGCCTGCGCGGAAGATGTAACGGGGCTAAACTATGCACCGAAGCCGCGGATGCACTCTTTTAGAGTGCGTGGTAGGGGAGCGTTCTGTAAGTCTGCGAAGGTGTGTTGTGAAGCATGCTGGAGATATCAGAAGTGCGAATGCTGACATGAGTAACGATAATGGGGGTGAAAAACCTCCACGCCAAAAGACCAAGGGTTCCTGTCCAACGTTAATCGGGGCAGGGTGAGTCGACCCCTAAGGCGAGGCCGAAAGGCGTAGTCGATGGGAAACGGGTTAATATTCCCGTACTGACGTGCATTGCGATGGGGGGACGGAGAAGGCTAAATGGGCCAGGCGTTGGTTGTCCTGGTGAAAGGGTGTAGGCAGGGTGTTTAGGTAAATCCGGACGCTCAATGCTGAGACCTGAGACGAAATCGCTACGGCGGTGAAGTCATTGATGCCCCGCTTCCAGGAAAAGCCTCTAAGCTTCAGATGCACGTGAATCGTACCCCAAACCGACACAGGTGGTCGGGTAGAGAATACTAAGGCGCTTGAGAGAACTCGGGTGAAGGAACTAGGCAAAATAGTACCGTAACTTCGGGAGAAGGTACGCTGAAACAGGTGAAATCCCTTGCGGATGGAGCTTGGGTCAGCCGCAGTGACCAGGTGGCTGGAACTGTTTATCAAAAACACAGCACTGTGCAAACTCGCAAGAGGACGTATACGGTGTGACACCTGCCCGGTGCTGGAAGGTTAAATGATGGGGTTAGCCTTCGGGTGACGCTCTTGATTGAAGCCCCAGTAAACGGCGGCCGTAACTATAACGGTCCTAAGGTAGCGAAATTCCTTGTCGGGTAAGTTCCGACCTGCACGAATGGTGTAATCATGGCCACGCTGTCTCCACCCGAGACTCAGTGAAATTGAATTTGCGGTGAAGATGCCGTATACCCGCGGCTAGACGGAAAGACCCCGTGAACCTTTACTATAGCTTGGCACTGAACATTGGCCCTACATGTGTAGGATAGGTGGGAGGCTGTGAAACCATGACGCCAGTCGTGGTGGAGCCATCCTTGAAATACCACCCTTGTATGTCTGATGTTCTAACGTTGGCCCCTTATCGGGGTTGCGGACAGTGCCTGGTGGGTAGTTTGACTGGGGCGGTCTCCTCCTAAAGAGTAACGGAGGAGCACGAAGGTTGGCTAAGTACGGTCGGACATCGTACGGTTAGTGCAATGGCATAAGCCAGCTTAACTGCGAGACGGACAGGTCGAGCAGATACGAAAGTAGGTCATAGTGATCCGGTGGTTCTGAATGGAAGGGCCATCGCTCAACGGATAAAAGGTACTCCGGGGATAACAGGCTGATACCGCCCAAGAGTTCATATCGACGGCGGTGTTTGGCACCTCGATGTCGGCTCATCACATCCTGGGGCTGAAGTCGGTCCCAAGGGTATGGCTGTTCGCCATTTAAAGTGGTACGCGAGCTGGGTTCAGAACGTCGTGAGACAGTTCGGTCCCTATCTGCCGTGGGCGTTGGATGATTGAGAGGAGCTGCTCCTAGTACGAGAGGACCGGAGTGGACGAACCCCTGGTGTTCGGGTTGTATCGCCAGATGCATTGCCCGGTAGCTACGTTCGGAATCGATAACCGCTGAAAGCATCTAAGCGGGAAGCGAGCCTCAAGATGAGTCATCCCAAGGGCTATACGCCCTCTGAAGGGCCGTTGGAGACGACAACGTTGATAGGTTGGGTGTGTAAGCGCTGCGAGGCGTTGAGCTAACCAATACTAATGACCCGTGCGGCTTAACCATACAACACCCAAGAAGTGTGAGACCTTGCGCTCAAGAGCAACAAACAAATTATTCAGATTACCGACCTTAACCGTTCGCTAATCAAACATCAGTCTTCCAGATACCATTTATGCCTGGCGGCCATAGCGCTGTGGAACCACCTGACTCCATGCCGAACTCAGTAGTGAAACGCAGCCGCGCCGATGATAGTGTGGCAGCTGCCATGTGAAAGTAGGTCACTGCCAGGCGCCAATTTAGACCTAAACTATCAAGCTTTGCGGAGTGGTAGTTCAGTTGGTTAGAATACCGGCCTGTCACGCCGGGGGTCGCGGGTTCGAGTCCCGTCCACTCCGCCATTAATCTTAAAAACCCAGCAGAAATGCTGGGTTTTTTCGTTTAATAGCTCCGTGGACTAACTGGATGAGGTCGCTATGCTCCTACCTTTAAATGCGGTGCATTTACCACCCCGCTATTATTACTCAGAAAAGCCACCTTCGGGTGGCTTTTTTGTTTATAAAAATGCCTTCGCGGACACTCTGACAGAAAGTGGGGAAGTAGTTCATCTGCCACAAGAGCCAAACATAATTTAGTGCTCGTCTCGATCAGGAAAGAGCTTTGGCTCGTTCTCTTCACCCTTACGCTTCATCGATTTTAGTCTTTAAGCCTAGAAAGAGATCCTGAAGCAAGTTCAGGGTGGCGGCATAAATATAGCGCTCGTCTCGATCATAAAGGAGCTTTGGCTCGTTCTCTCCATCCTTAATACTTCATCTATTTTAGCCTTTAAGTCCGGAACGAGATCCTGAAGCAAGTTTAGGATGACGGCACAAATATTACGTTAGTCTCGTGCAGACGGGATGCTCTAGCTTCTGCGCGCTAATTTTTAAATGCTGCCCTTCGCCATGACTAAATAAACAGGCGCTGATAAAAAAGCCCTGGCTATCTAAACAGGGCTTTTTAAATAATATTTAGTCTAATTAATATTGGCTAGCTAAGGGTGGGTTATAGCAAGTTAGCGCTTAGGCCATTAATCTTGCTCGTCGTTGTCAGTTGATGAGTCGTCTTGGCGCACCTTTGCTACCTCTTCGGCGGTGGTATCGCCATCCAGTTGATTACCAAAGTTGGTACGCAAATGGTTAACGACTTCAGCAACTTGTTGGTCTGATAGCATTTCGCTAAAAGGAGGCATGCCGCGTAGCCCATTTAAGATGACGGCGATAGGATAATCCGGTGAGCGTAAGCGCTCGTTACCCACAAAGGACGGGAAATGCCCTGCGCCCTGTGCGCCTTGACCGTCTGGCATATGACAGGCTTGGCATAACACTTCATAGACTTCTTTACCATTTTGAGTAGAAAAGTGTTTTTCGCCGGCAAACCATCTTTCCCACTCGGGTTTAATTTTAAAATCTTCAGCTTGATAGGGCTTAGCTTGGTCTTGCTCCGCGTCGCCTCGAGATAATTGTAGGTGAATATTAGCACTGTCATTGGTCCAAGGTGGTGTACCGCGTTTAGCGGCATTTTTAATTAATGCAGTGCTTTCTTTGAGATCTCGTTTATCTGTTTGCTGAGAGGTCTTGCTGTCAGCGTTTTTTTTATCTTTATTTTTACCTTTATCTTTCTGTGATGGTTCCTGCTCGTCTAACGACTGCTTAGCTGTTTGATCTGTATCTGCCTCTTTATTAGTAGAGCCAGATGTGTTAGTGGCCTCTTGCCCCGTAGTGTCTTTTTCTTTAGCGGAAGAGTCTTGTTTATTGGTTATGTCTTTTTTAGCCGCCTTTTCATTATCGTTAGAAGAGTCTCGATCCTGTTTGACATCTTGGTTTGTAGAGCGCTTTTCATTGTCAGAAGAAGAGGGTTTACGACTGTCGTTATTTGTTGAGTCTTTTTCTTTAGCCGCAGACTCGTGTTTATTCGTCGACTCTTTTTTCGCCGCCTGTTCATTCTTCTTAGCCGCATCGCGCTCTTGAGTGGTAGCGGCTTCTTTATTGTCAGTCGCCGCTTGCTCACGAGTGGTCTCGTTATTGTTCGTGTCCTTTTCTTTAGCAGAAGACTCATGTTGGTTAGTGGTGTCTTTTTTCGCTGCTGATTTTTGCTCAGTTGCTGGCTCTTCTGTCGTAGCAGATAAAGCGCTAGCTTGCGCACGGGTATCTTCAGTCGTTGAGTTGTCATCAACTCTAAGCTGAGCGTGCGCACCCGTCATACTAGTCAGCAATAATAGTGCGAGAGTCGTTTTATGCATGATCGCCTCCATTTTTCATGTTGGCGGTGGCTTTTTCATGGAGCCGTTGACTTGCATCCATACCAGAAAGAATAGCGCCCTCCATCCAAGCTGGAATATAAGAGCAATGCTCACCGGCCAGTACTAAGCGATTATCAATGGCACACAAGGTATCGTAATGAGCTTCTCTGAGCTCATCAGTCCATACGCCGTAGCAACCCAGTGTCCAAGGGCAACGGTGCCAAGACCAAGAAACTCCTGATAGGAATTCTTTTTCATACTGGGGATGGATTTGTTTACCGTAGGCCACCGCTGCGGCTACGCGCTCTCTAGCACTCATGGCCGACATGGTATAACTGGTTACATCATCAAAAGTATAGGCACCCAGTAATACGCCCGGACCATCACTGAAATAATCATAGGCGGGATAAGAGATAGTGGTAATGGGCAAGTCGGTATAACTTACGCCACCAAAAATATTCTCATCTTGCTCCCAGAAACGACGCTTAAATTCAAGTCCCGTTTTAGTCGAGCTACCATAGGGTACAGCGGCAATTGCCTGTAATAATGCCGGCGAGGCTTGTACCGGAATTTGGCTCAATACCGATAACGGAATGTTACAGACACACCAATCGGCGCTGCGAGTCATCACCTCATCAGGTTTATCAGGGTCTATATAGTGAACAGTGACTTTGCTATCTGATTGCTCAATGCGCACGACTTGGCGGCGATACTCAATTAAATCGCCTACTTCTTTAGCGAAACCTTTAGCTATTTGCTCCATACCTCCTACCGGCTCAAACATGGTGTGCTGGTATTCAGTATTAAAGTAATCGAGCAACATGCCCCATAAACCAGAGTGTAATAGCTCTTTAAATTCAAGAGGCTCACTGGGAGAGGGTTTTGCCATTAAGCCGCCTGCCGGCCAGTGCTCGTAACCGCGAAACTCACTGGCTTTAAGGCTTTTTTGATATTTATTCCCTTCACTTAGTCGACCCCACTCACCTAACTGGGCGATGAGTGCTGAACAGTCTTCTGCAGTGAGGTATTCATCGAGTGCGTTTTGGTCGGTTGCTTTAGCCAGTAATTCAGAAGTGTAGCCATGTACATCGGTTAGCACTTCGCGCACGCGTTTTGGCTTACCACCAAAAGCATTTTGTGCATGGACGTAGGCATTGTAGTTAAGTTGAATAAAGGGCTCGAGCTTAACGCCAAATTTCTTACAATAATGCAGCACACCATAATGATGGTATGGAATACGCCAAGGACCTGGGTTGATATAGTTGCCAGGGGCAAAGCTACAATGTTGGGTTTCGCCGGATAAATCGGTAACAGTATCACCACTATGAATGGTAAAGCAGCGCCCGCCGGGGCGTTCAGTGTATTCAAAGATAGTGACGTCATAACCTGCTTTTCGCAATTCGTAGGCGGCGGTCATGCCGCCCAATCCTGAGCCCAATATTAAGACACTGCTACCGTTGGGCGCGGCGGATAAGTCGAGTTCATCGGTAAAAGTAGAGGCCTGAGCCAAGCCCAGTGAGCTCATGGCGGAGTAAACGGCGCCAGCACCTGCGGCTTGGCCAAGCATTACTAATAAGTCACGCCGAGTTAAGGGGCTACTGCTCATAGGTCGCTCCTATTGTGAGGGGGTTGATCGAGGTTGGTCTGAGAGACGGTTGGATTAACGCGCACTGGACGACGCCGGCGCCAGTACCACACACCGGCGATGATAATAACGGCCACTAGGATAATGCCAAGCCAAGCTAGTAATGGGGCGTAGCGAATAAGAGCCGACACTTTCTGTTTGCCTGAGGCGATATACGCCACATCATCTGTGCTTATTTCACTGTTTGAATACGCGCCAAATTCAGTGCGTACATAATTGGCTAGCGTCGCAATTTGTTGATGGTTGAGTTTGTCTTCAAAGCCTGGCATCAGGGGCTTAGGGGTCGCGCCTCTAAATTCGACGCCTTTAAGAATAACGGCTACTAAGTTTCTAGGGTTGGCACTGCGCACCGTGGTATTGCCCACCAAACTGGCATAAAAAGAGGTCGTTTGCCCGTAACCCTCATCGCCATGACAAGATGCGCAGTACTGAGCATATAAGCCGTTAGCAGAGTCGGGATCACTGATATCTTCTTGCTTAAGACCTTGTTGAGCGAGCTCTCTTTCTTCATAACGGGTAACCTGTGTTACTTTCGGTTCGCGATGAAGTAAGGTCTCGTTGATACGAGTATCGAGCACAGGTTGTTGTTGTGCGTCATCAGCAATAGCGGGAACAGACTTCAAATAAGCGGCGATGGCCAAGCGGTCCTCTTCATTTAAATACTGCAAGCTGTAATGCACGGCCTCAGCCATAGGGCCGGCGGCTTGAGCGGCATAACCCATTTGACCGGTTTTAAAGTAATCTGCTAATTGTTGCTCACTCCATGCCCCTATACCGGATTTTTGATCACTGGTGATATTAGGAGCAAACCAGTTGCCAAGTTGTGCACCGCCTAAGTATTGATCGTAATCACTGCCCATCATGCTATTGCGCGGTGTATGGCAGGTGCCACAGTGACCTAAGTGATCCACCAGATACTGGCCGCGCGCCGCTTGGTCATCTAAGCCTTGGGGAGCTTGGTAATTATCTAAATTCTTAGCATTCCAGCCAATCATTAGCCAACGCATGCTAAAAGGAAACTTAAGATCAGTTTTAGCGCTAGGTTTTTGCTCAACAGCGGCGGTGGTTTTTAAATAAGCATGCAGTGATTTAATATCTTCATCTGTCATGCCTCGGTAAGCGGGGTAGGGCATGGCCGGATACAGATGTCGGCCAGACGGAGTCTTGCCATCTCGTAATACCCGTGTGAGATCTTTAACTGAATAATCGCCAATACCGTATTTTTTAGAAGATGAAATATTAGGGGCTATGATATCGCCCATTGGGGTAGCAGTTGGCTTGCCGCCAGCATAAGGAGTGCCATCGGGTCCTACATGACAGGCTAAGCAGTCAGCGGCTTTAGCGATATATTGACCTTGTTCAACTAATGAAGCTGACTGCGAGGAGTCCAGCTGTTCTGCGGCAAATAACGGAGCGCTTAGCCCCCAGGTAAGTGCTAACCCTGCCGCCAAAAATACGGGATGATGCATGATATCGTCCTGTTTAAGTGTGCGAACTTGATTAAATTACCGTAGAAGCAATATGCAGTTTTTTCAAACTCTAAGCGTGATTTAGTCTGTTTTTTTAAATTAGGTAAATTATTAGCTTAATTATTAAACGAAATGTGAGTTTTTATATTAGTTATTTTTAATTAATTAAAAGTTAATGTTTACTTAAATTAAAAATTATTACCTTTTTGAGTCATTCATGCACTCTTCTAATTCTTTTATTAATTGAGCTTTTAATTCACATAGCGCATCTAGTTGAGAAATTAGTTGGCTATTCGCGTCTTTAGCACCGTGATTGGCATAATATTTCGCAAGCTCTGCTACACATTGTTTAATTTTTTGACTCAGCGCGGTTTGGTAATTTAATCGCGTGGCGGAGATGTTAGGTTGACTGTTTAACCACTGGCTAAGGTGACTTTGATTACTATCAAACAGGGGCCAAGTCTCACTATTATGTTGCACGGCTAATACTAAGTCATCAATCCATGCCTTGTGCTGTAATCCTGCATATAACAAAGAAAACTCATCGCGATGAAGTTGGCGAGTTTCAAGCCAGCGAGCAGGCGGCTGCCAGTTAGCCAGCCAAGTAGGTACCTCTGTCGCTGGCATAGGGCGGGCGATGCCATAGCCTTGAGCTAAGTGGCAGCCCATGCGCAATAAAGTATCACCGTGAGCTAAGGTTTCTACCCCCTCGGCGATCACTTGCCTGCCAAAGGCTTTAGCTAGACTGAGTACGCCATCAAGAATCGCTAAGTCTTCTGGGTCTTCTAAAATATCGCGAATAAAGCTCTGATCCACTTTAATGGTGTGAGTGGGTAAGCGCTTCAGATAAGTAAGCGAAGAATAGCCGGTACCAAAGTCATCCAATGAGATACCCACCCCAAGATCACGACACGTTTCTAGTGTTTTAGACACTAAGGCTAAATCTCCTAAGGCACTGGTTTCTAATACTTCCAGCTCAAGCATATTAGGAGCAATACTGGGGTAGTTAGCTAAATGAGCGGCTAATTTAGCCGCAAAGTCCACTTGGCGCAGATGGCGTGCGGCAATGTTAATGCTGATACCTAAGGCAATGTTTTGTTGTTGCCAATTTAAAATTTGCTGAAGCGCGCTATCGATAACCCAATCGCCGACTTCCACTGCAAGTCGGTGCTCTTCAATAAAAGGTAAAAAACGATTAGGGCTAAGTAAGCCTTGCTCTGGGTGTTGCCAGCGAATAAGCGCTTCTACGCCGATAATAGCGCCGGTGCGCATATTTACTTTCGGCTGATAATATAAAGTAAATTCTTTGGCGAGTAAGGCGCGATTAATATGCTCCACACTTTGATGGTGCTCGCGCATATTGCGTGCTTGTTCACTATCAAATAAATAATAGCGATTTTTACCAGCTAGCTTGGCTTGATACATAGCTTGATCCGCTTGACGGATTAATTGTTCAGGTTCGAGTACCTCGGGTTGAGGATAAAAAGTCACTCCTAAACTGGCCGTTACTTGTAAGCGATGATGATTTAATAATACTGGGCGTGAGGCTGCATCAAGTAAACGCTTTAACAGCGGAAAACTGTCACTGAGCTGTTCAATATCAAGCAAAATAACCACAAACTCATCGCCGCCTAATCTGGCCAACGTATCACCGTCGCGAATCGCATTTTTCATGCGCGCCGCTACTGCCCTCAATAGCTCATCTCCGGCGTCGTGGCCATAATTATCATTAATATATTTAAAGCCATCTAAATCTAAATAAATAATGGCAATAGATTGTTGATGACGACTGGCTTGCAACATGGCTTGGTGCAGGCGATCGGCAAGCATTAACCGATTGGGTAATTTAGTGAGGGTGTCGTAGTGCGCCTGATATTCTAACTTTTGTTCATTTGCCTTAAGCAAGGTGATGTCGGTGGCAATACCGAGCATACCGATGACTTGCGAATGATCAGCCTCATCAAAGATAGGCGTTTTAACATCTAAGAAATGCGTAACATGGCCATTGGGCCCCGTTAATGAAAACTCCAGTTGGTGAGGCTCCCCTTGCAGCGTCTTTTTATCTATTAAGTTTAATTGCGCCGTTGTCTCCGGGCCTAAAAACTCTTCTCCTGTGCTTCCAAGTAACATGGCGCTATTACAACCAAGTAACTCTAACGTTGCTCTATTGGCGTAGGTATAGCGCATATTAATATCTTTCATAAAGATACAAGAGGGCACGTGATCGAGGGCTTGGCGAAATAGTAAGGTTTGTTGGTTGGCGGCTTTTAGCGCTAATTCGGCTTCTTTGCGCTCGGTAATATCAGTGACTAAGCCGTACCAAGTGATGGAGCCATTGGCTTCTTTATGGGGCTCAGAGTCACCATAAAGCCAGCTAATTTTACCATCTGGATGATAAATACGATATTCATGGCGCCATGGTGTGAGATAAATAGCGGACTCTTTAATGCTATTGATCACCGCGGCGATATCTTCAGGGTGCACCATGGCAAAGAGCTGATTAGCGTCTTCTTGAACTTGTTGAGGGCTAATGCCATAGATGCGTTGAATACCTTCACTGGTAAAAGGAAAGTGCCCTTGGCCCTCACCCGAGTAATTATATTCAAACACCATACCCGGAATACGACTGGCGATAGTCTTTAAGCGATGTAGCGCTACTTTTAGTTGTTGTTCACGCTGATAAACTTGTTCAGTCAGCGCCTGAGCGAGTGCCCGAGCACTAGCGCGGGTTCTAGCAAAAGATTGGATCAATAAAAACAATAATATACTCAGTATTGAGCCACCAAGGAGGGTGGCCCAAACATACTGATAACTGACCACGTGCTGAGGGTTTAAATAATCAAAATGTAGCAGCCAAATGCGGCCATTAAAATTAACGGTCTGTTGTTGAGAGAACATGCTGGAGGTGTGGGGCTTGGCTAAGGGGTGACTTTGATATAACAGATGCTCAGGGCTCGCTTGGCCATCAAAGACTTCCATGGTTATGGCTTTTTCTTGCGGCGCTTGCCACTGGCTTAATAAGCTTTCCATTAAATCATCCATACGATAGCCGCCCACCGCCCAGCCTAGTAGTGCAGCACGGCGTAGTGCGAGGGTAGTTAAGTCGCTATTTGGGCGATACACAGGCGCATACATGACAGTGCCCGCTTGCGGGCTTTCGGTATCTTCAATAATCAATGCTATTTTAGCGCTTAAGCTAACCTCGCCTGAGTCTCGCGCTTGGCTCATGGCTTGGCGGCGGGTCGGCTCGCTAAACATGTCATAACCTAACGCTTTTTGGTTGCGAGCATCGAAGGGGCTTAAATAAATCAGTGAGCTATAAGCGGCACGCGGATAACTTGGCCAAATATGATAATGAGGAAAACCTTCACTTTGAATACGCGCCGTATGACTGGCCAATTGGTTAGCTGGCACATATTCGGCAAAGTTAATACCAGAGATACCTGCCTTGTTTTTCATTAGCTGTAATTGACTAACGTAAGTTTCCCACTCTTGACGAGTCACCGTATCGGCGGCATTTAATAAGCCGGCCGCGCCGCGTAATACTAAGGCGTAGGCGTTTAAGCGCTCGGTAATGGTGGTGGTGATTTTTTGGGCAACGAAGGCAAATTCTTTAATGGCGTGATTATCGGAGGTTGTTTTTACTTGCCAGGCGCTAAGACCTGTTAATAACAAGCCAATCAGCAGCATTAACCAAGCTAGGCGAGATAAAGCAGAGGGGTTTTGGTAAGTCATATTGGAGCCTTCCTTAGCTCACCTGGCCAAGTGGTTGGCGAAACGTAACTGGGTTATCCCTTATAAAAATAGGGAGTAAGGTTATTGAAAGGCCAAACGACGCCTAGCACTGACGAGTGAAAATGCTTTAATCTAAAATGAATTAGATCATACTCTTAAATTAGCTTCAAACACGGATTATTAAACTGTGCGCTGGCGCTAAATTTAGCGTTTAGTTATGAGGCTATCTTG
The DNA here is from genome assembly GCF_002157875.1 of Oceanisphaera avium. Taxonomy (NCBI): domain Bacteria; kingdom Pseudomonadati; phylum Pseudomonadota; class Gammaproteobacteria; order Aeromonadales; family Aeromonadaceae; genus Oceanisphaera; species Oceanisphaera avium. Next base: position 1,650,668 of record NZ_CP021376.1, on the reverse strand, counting down.
CCTTTATTCCAATAATAATGGGCGTTAATAAAACAACTAGCCCGCCTTTGGTCGCTCTTTTTAATTGCTACGCCGTGCAGTCATCAAGTCAGTGCGAAGTGTGATTATCTCATTTATTACTTATAAAAAAGCGGGCTAATAGCCCGCTACCTTAGTTGTCTTCTATTTTAAGAAGCAGTTAATGCCTTGTTTTGGGCTGTCATGCGCATGGCCCCATCGGCGGCACTTGCCAGCTCTTGGCCTTTCACTACAAAGTGGCGGCTATAATATTGTTTATGCTCTTCATGCTCATGAAAATGATGCGGTGTTAAAATAGCAGTAAGCACGGGGATTTGTGTTTCTAGCTGCACTTGCATTAGGCCACTACACACTGCTTGAGCCACAAAGTCATGACGATAAATGCCGCCATCGACCACTAAGCCACTACAAGCAATTGCACTATATTGGCCGCTGTTAGCAAGCAACTTAGCTTGTAGAGGAATTTCATAGGCACCGGGTACGGCAAGCACATCAATCTTGTCTACGTCATAGCCAAGCTCGCTAAGCTGTGAGCGAAAGCCAGCTAAACAATTTAACAGAATATCGGTGTGCCAAGAGGCATGAATAAAGGCAATACGTTGGTCGCGTGCGTTAAATTCAATTGATTTCGTTAAGCTCTGATCCATGGTCAATCCCATTATAAAATAACTGAATCAGGGCGAACGTACAGGCAAACGCGGCACTCGCAACAGGTGCGTTGGCCACGGTCTTTGGTTAGCAGTGAGCTTGGCAGTTCGCCAAGTGTGCCATAGTAAAGGACATGTCTGACGCTCTCTATCATCCGGACTATCACCGTCGGCTCTGGAGTTACACCAGATCTGCTGACCTTTAGAAAGTAACAAGACTACTAAAGCGCTCGCGGGCTTAATGCTACTGACTAAAGCACCTTACCGCCGGTGGGGAATTACACCCCGCCCCGAGAACGAAGCCGGAAAAACCGACGCCATAATATAAAGTGTTATGTCCTTATAGTAAAGGACGCCTCGGGCGGCATCCTTGCTACTTTTTAATTTTTACTTTTTAATTTGCTACATAGAGGCGGGCTCTTCTAAGGCACGGCGAATATCATAAAAACGATACTGCTCTAATTTACCAAAACCCACTTGTTGTTTGGCCTTTAATTTATTTAGCAAAGGCGTGCTAATACCGGATAAAAAGCACGTTAAGGTATGAGCACTGAGTGGTGCAGAGCTGGCCGTTTGTAAAGGCTGACACCATTGCTGTAATTGTGAACGAGCCGGCAGTTGCGCTAGCTGAGGTTTTGGCAAGGAAGTGGGCTGATGGTGCGTACACACAGAACAATGGCCGCAAGCACGAGGGGCGTGAGTGTCACCAAAGTAGCGAGCTAAGTGATGACTTAAGCACTCATTGCTTTCAAAGAAATCTACCATTTCCTGAATGCGCGTTATTTCACTGTGTTCTTTTTGGCTAAATAATTGTGTTAAACGTGCCGCCTCTGCCGCTATTTCAAAATGAGGTGTAACAACGCGATACACTTCCACCATTTGCTTACTTTCAAGGCTAATAAGCCCGTGTTCATCTAGATAATCTAGCGCGCTAACCACCCGAGAACGCTCCCCAGCGCCTTGTTGCCAAATAGCGTCAAAGTCGACTTGGCACCACGTTCTAGCCTGCGGCGAGCCTTGAAATACACTGCGCAAAAAAGCTTGGCGCTCTGGGTTAAAGCGCGCCAAGATCTCTTCTTTAGAAGAGATAAACTTAAAGCGGTAATCGGCGTAATAACTATATTGAGCTTCTAAAATATGGTTAAGCTCTAAATACACCAGCAAAGTACGCAAAGGTAATAGGCGTATATTGCACTCATTAGCCAGTCTTAGTGCCATGATCTCCCACGGCTGGCCATCACGCGGAATATATTCTAATAAAGTTCTAATGGCACTGGGCTCAGGGGTGTCGCCATAGACAAAGTTTTCTAGCACGGTTAAGCCGGCTAAATTGCCTAATAAGGTGCAATGAGCGGCGTGACCATCGCGTCCTGCTCGGCCAATTTCTTGGCTGTAGTTTTCAATCGACTTGGGCAAGTCATAGTGAAATACGTGGCGAATATTAGCTTTATCGACCCCCATGCCAAAAGCAATAGTAGCCACCATACAAGGGATTTCACCGCTCATAAACGCCTGCTGTAGAGCTTGGCGCTTATCTTGATCCATACCCGCATGATAAGCGTGAGCGGCAATGCCGGCAGCGCTTAATTGGTTAGCCACTTGCTCTGCGGTGTGTTGTAAAGTGACATACACAATAGTGGCTTCATTAGGCGCTAAAGATAGCCGCTCAATTAAGGTGGTAATTTTATTTGCCTCTGGCACCGCTAATACGTCTAAGTAAAGGTTAGGCCGATAAAATCCCGTGATCACCACGTTATCAGGTGCCAGCTTAAATTTTTGCTGCATATCATTAATCACGGCTGGAGTAGCAGTCGCGGTGAGCAAGAGTACCTGAGCAATATTAAGACGCTGGCAATAGCTAGGCAGTTTTAAATAATCGGGTCGAAAGTTATGGCCCCACTCAGAAATACAGTGTGCTTCATCTACTACCAGCAAGGAAATGGGGACGTGGCTAATGAAATTTCGAAAGCGCTCGTTTTTTAATCGCTCTACCGAGATCATTAATACTTTAATTTGCCCCTCGCGTACGCCTTGCATAACAGCACGGCTTTTTTCAAAACTTTGAGTAGAGTCGATGCTGGCAGCAGGAATATTTTTGCTGGCCAAAAACGCTAATTGATCTTGCATTAGCGCTAACAAGGGGGAAATAACCAGCGTTAAATGCGGTAATAATACAGCAGGGAGCTGATAACACAGTGATTTACCCGAGCCAGTAGGAAAAATTGCCGCCGCTGACTGACCGCTCATAATGGTGTTAATGACTTGCTCTTGGCCGGGACGTAAAGTAGAAAAACCAAAGTAGTGTTGTAAGGTCTGCTGTAAATTCATGGGCCGCCTGTTCCTGATCCTTTCGACTCACTAGCTTGGCTGGCGCCGCACGCTTTGGCAACTTTATTAGTGTGAGGTATAAGGCGTGAAGAGTAAGAGGTAAGTGAAAACAGGGGAGCTGCCTTGGCGGTAAACAAAAAAAGCCAAACTCCTAACTTAAATTAGGAACTCGGCTTTGGTGTTGTCTTTAGCGGGTAACTTTATTGCGCAAAGGCGTAAACGGGAGGCATAAAGCCTCACTTCACCTCATTCCTCCTTCACTCCTCACGCACACATTAAAACGTCATAAAGTCTTGATGGAAGGATTTTTCGCAGTAGCTGCAGCGAAAGCGCACTTGGCCCTTAATGGCGCGCACTTTAAATTTACTCGAAACCGGCTCGTTATGGCTGATGCAGTTAGAGTTAGGACAAGAAAAAATGCCCTCAATGCGCTCGGGTAATTGCAGCTGCAGCTTTTCCACCACGCCAAAGTCTTCAATTAAATTTACAGTGGCATCTGGAGCAAACAGCGCCAATTGGTTGGCCTGGGAAGAAGTTAAGCGAACATTCTCCACTTTTATAATGTCTTTGCTGCCCAGTGCTACCGAGGGTAAGTTTAAGCCCACGGTAATTTTGGCTTTGGTGTGTAATAACCCAAACAGCCGTAAAATTTTTATGCCTTGGCCTGCTGGGATATGATCGATGACGGTGCCATTATGAATGGCTTCCACTTGCAATTGGCTTTTGTGCATCATGTCTCTCATATATTTTCGTTCAACACCAACGCCAGCAGTGCTTGGCGCGCATAGACGCCATTTTCTGCTTGCTCAAAATAATAAGCATAAGGCGTGTCATCCACTTCTATCGCTATTTCATCGATGCGCGGCAGCGGGTGTAATATTTTTAAGCTATCTTTTGCGCCCTCTAATACTTCAGGCGTCAGCACATATTTAGAAGCCACATGCACGTATTCTGTTTCATCAAAGCGCTCTTTTTGCACCCGCGTCATATATAAAATATCAATTTCATCCATGACTTCTTCCATGCTGTCGCAAATTTCGAAGTTAATGCCTTTATCGCTCAGCTCATCACATAAGTAATCTGGCATCGATAAGGCTTGTGGCGCAATAAAATAGAACTTACAGCCAAATAAGCTTAAAGCTTGGGTAAGCGAGTGCACGGTGCGTCCGTATTTAAGGTCACCCACAAACGCGATGGTTAAGCCTTGCAGCGTGCCTTGGGTTTCATAAATGGTAAATAAGTCGAGCAGCGTTTGGGTGGGATGTTGGTTTGAGCCATCTCCTGCATTAATCACCGGCACTGAAGAAAACTCAGAGGCGAGTCGTGCCGCGCCTTCTTGGGGGTGGCGCATAACAAAGGCGTCGCCATAAGAACTGATCACTTTTACGGAGTCAGCCAGTGTTTCGCCTTTTTTAGCTAAGGAGGTGCTGGTGCTATCAGAAAAACCAATCACAGAGCCACCTAAGCGCTGAATGGCGGTTTCAAAAGAAAGCCGAGTGCGGGTAGAGGCTTCAAAAAAACAGCTCGCCACTACTTGGCCTTTTAATAGCTCAGGATAAGGTTGAGTTTTAAGTTTTACAGCGGTGTCTATGATCAACTCAAGCTCGGAGCGAGAGAAGTCAGAAATTGAGATAATGTGCTTTTGATATAAAGGATTTGCCATCAGCGACGCTCTTGCAGGTGTAAGGTGAAGGCCACAAAAAAGCCCCAGCGTGGGGCTATTAGAGCTAGATGATTACAAACGCCTGTGCGCTCGCGGTACACAGGCTGAGCGAGTTCCAAATGAGATTGTGAGCTAGATAATGCTATCAGCATTGGTACTGCACTCCAAGCGCTTGCTAATCGGTCAGATTATAGATAAATGTCAGCCAGAAGCAAAAGATCTGATGAATTCGGTGAAAGATTAAGCGAACAAACGACTTTATGCTAAATAGGCCTTTACCTTTAGCTAGGCTGCTCTATAATTCGCTTCGTATTGCAGGGGTGTAGTTCCAATTGGTAGAACGGCGGTCTCCAAAACCGACGGCTGGGGGTTCGAGTCCCTCCACCCCTGCCACATTTTGTAAAAAGCCAGCCTAGTGCTGGCTTTTTGCATTTCAAAGGAGTGATGACGTTGAACCATTCGCAACTTTGGCAGTTTTTAGACTTACCACTTTGGCAATGCACGCACCCGAGCGCCTGCCGCTGGCGCCGGCTCCCTTAATTCCAAAAGGGGAAGTGCTGATAGTGGTAGGCGATAATATCCCACTGTCTTCGCTGTTTTTACAAGATATGGGTGCGGCATTAGCTTTGCCTGCTGCACAGCTCACTTGGGTGAAGCTAAGTCACTGGCTGGCTGCTAATAAGCCCAGCGCGCCGGTGTTATTAGGTATTCAGATTGATAAAGGGTTGGCTGATTTTCATTGGCATGCTGAGCATTGGCCGCTCTCAGTTGCACAAAAACGTGCGTTATGGAATTGCTTATGTCATTGCTATTTAGAGCACTTACCCCCGAAGACTTAGCGGCGATGCAGGCGCTAGAAAATCAAGCTCATACTCACCCTTGGACTCGCCAAACGCTAGCCAGTAGCTTTGGTGCACGCTACTTTACTGGCTCGCTATGGACAGCCGCGACCTCGCTCGAGCCAAAAGGCACCCTACAGGGCTATTTTGTAGCTGACAAAGTACTAGATGAAAGTACCTTAATGAATATCTGTGTGGCTCCCAGCGCCCAGCGCCAAGGGCTAGGTCGTCAATTAATGACTCATTATTTACGCTTGTGTCGCGAGCGCGATATTACTCAACACTGGTTAGAGGTACGCGCATCTAATATCGGTGCCCAAGCCTTATATGCCGCCATGGATTATCAAGAATATAGTGTGCGCCATGATTATTATCCCACGGCAAAGGGCTGGGAAGATGCAGTGTTAATGGCGTTTAAGGTGTACGACTAGCGGCTTGTCGTTATAATCAAAGCTTGCACACCTTTCAAAGGATGAAAATATGGGCGTGTTCAGGGATGTTATTCAAATAAATAAGCCGCTGCGTTTATATAAGATAATGATTACTTCGCTTATCGCATTATTACCTAAGGCTGTATTCTCTTCTTTAGTTATTAAGTTAGCGCCATTATTAACAGCGCAATTAGTCATAAAGCGCGCAGTCATTGTTTGTTTATGGGGGCTGCTAATAGTAGTACAACCTGCACAAGCTGAGCGCTATCGTTATCATGATGCGAATCGTATGGTGCATTATCTTGATAACCACACCTTTAAAATAAAGCCTTTGCCCGAAAGTGGTGAAGAGCACGCTCATAATCGTAATGGTGTGTTAATGCGCATTGAAGAGCGCGCAGACGGCCATTATATCTGGATGCTTAATCGGTTAAATGTCGCCATCACTCTCGTCCCTCAATTTACTCAGCAGCATAATGTGGCGATTCCGGTGGCGCTGCAGCAAGCGCTCTTGTTACCCGCCAGTGCGGAAACCTTAATTGGTAAGCTAGCGCCAAAGCAGGCGGGTGATTGGCATTATCAATATGGCTTTTCTTATTTATACGGTGACCAGCCTGCACAAAATATACAGGCCACTGTGCCTAACGTTCATGAGCCGAGTGTTATTGAAAAAACGGCGGCCTATTTTCCTCCTTCTCAGGCGCCTAGCTTACAAAACTCCAGTTTAAATTTAAGCTATCGGGCTACTCAACAGCGTCATGTTTATTATAAAAGCGCTCACGATTTAGCTGCGCCTGTTATTGGCTCCTACCTTATCGCTCAAGGCTTTAATGGTGATTTTAGCCATAATAAACCCGCCACTCGTTATGCGCTGGATTTGGCATTACCTGTGGGCACACCTTTGTATGCTAGCCGTGCTGGCGTAGTGGTAGCGGCCGTTGATCACCACCAAGGGGGAGGGTTAGATGAAAAGTTTAGAGGCAAAGCCAACCATCTGCGGATTCGTCATAGTGATGGCACAGTGGCGCTTTATGCTCATCTTAAAACAGGCTCAATACGCGTCGCTAAGGGCGAGCAAGTACGACTAGGCCAAGCCATTGCCGCCTCAGGCAATACAGGTTATACCTCAGGAGCGCATTTGCATTTGGCTCTACAGGTGAATAAGTCAGGCGTGATGGAGTCCATTCCTTTTACCTTACAAGGCAGCCAACCCATAGCGGGTGTATGGTTAACCGGTAATGCATGGGGCGCACAATAGTTGTGAACCCATAAGCTGACAGGTTTTATTACTTAAGCAAACTGTTCGCCAAATACAGAGTAGGGCGATTAAAACTGATAATATCACTGCCCTCCTACTTTAAACGCATTAATTTAAGCTCATTACAGGATAGTCAGATGGCACAGGCAATCAGTGAAACTAAAGCCGGCTCGCGCAGTCTCGGTCATTATATGCAAGTCTTAGGCCCCGGTATTTTAGGCGCGGCAGCAGCCATTGGTGGCTCTCATCTAGTGGCCTCTACCCAAGCGGGTGCTATTTATGGCTGGCAATTAGTGGGCTTAATTTTATTAGTGAATGTGCTTAAGTATCCTTTCTTTCAAATTGGTGCTCGCTACACCATGGCTGCCGATGAAACGCTTATTCAAGGTTATGATCGCATAGGCCGAGGCTACCTCTATTTATTTAGTGTGCTTAATGTAGTGGCTTCGGTGATTAGTACTGCTGGGGTGGCCATGTTATGTGGCAGTATTTTGGGCTTATTTATTGGCGATAGCTTAACGGTCACCCAGCTCAGCATGATAGTACTGACCGGCTCCTTAATATTTTTGCTTACGGGTCATTATAAAACACTCGATAAAGTCACTAAGTGGATTATAGTGGGCTTAGCCATCGCTACGATAGCGGCAGTGTGCCTAGCGCTAAATAAAGGTGGCGTAGCGCCTGCTGATTTTATCTCTCCTAGCCCGTGGAATTTAGCTTCGGTAGGTTTTTTAGTCGCGCTAATGGGCTGGATGCCGGCGCCCATCGAGTTATCAACGTGGAACAGTGTGTGGTTGCGCCAGAAAAAAGCGCTAAATAAGAACCTAGACTACCAAGATGCGCTGGTGGATTTTAACGTGGGTTATTTTACCTCCACCTTATTAGCGCTGGCTTTTGTGGCGCTCGGCGCGCTGGTGTTACATGGCAGTGGTATTAGTCTGGCCAGCTCAGGCATTGGTTTTGCTCATCAACTAGTGGATGTGTATGCCAGCGTCATGGGCGAGTGGAGCCGCTGGCTGATCGCTTCTATCGCTTTTTTATGTATGTTTTCTACCACAGTCACCGTATTAGACGGCTATAGCCGTGCTATTAGTGAATGCTTTGTGCAATTTAGCCAACCGCAAGGCAGTGGCCCCACCGGTACAGGGAGTCGCTTTACTTATCCCTTAATGATTGCCATGGGCATTATTAGCGCTTTTATTATTATGTTTTTTAAAGGCGCCTTATTAGCCATGCTCGAGTTTGCCATGATTTCGGCCTTTATTAGTGCTTTGGTTTTTGCTTGGCTAAATTATCGATTAATGCATTTATCTGTAGTGCCCGAGCGCCATCGTTTAGGCTTAGGAATGCGCGTATTAAGTTGGCTGGGTATTTTGTTCTTTGCCGGTTTCAATTTATTATTTGGCTATTGGTATTTGTTGGTAAAGTAATAATCTTACCTAACAGCCTGCTTTCACTTTGTTACTTTTAGTCAAAAAGCCCAAGACTAACTTATTGTCAGTCTTGGGCTTTTTACTTCTCGCGCCGATGAAAAGAGAAGAGCTAGTCTGTGCTTTTTGTGATCTCAGCCACTAAATCCTTCCTCCATTATTAAAGGAAGAATGCTAACTTAGCTAAGTGCATAGCTTAAGGATGCAAGATATGGGGTAACGGTAGGTTGGCTATTATCAATGCTGCTAATAGCCACTCGCTAAACCGTGATATCGACATTAAATAGGGATTTATTATGTTAATCGCAATTCCAAAGGAAACCCTGATCGGGGAAACGCGTGTTGCGGCTTCCCCTAAGTCGGTTGAGCAACTGCGCCAACTGGGCTTTGAGGTAAGCATTGAACAAGGCGCCGGTCTTAAAGCCAGTTTTGAAGATAGCGCCTATCAAGCGGCGGGCGCAGAATTAGTGAGTGCCGAAAAAGTTTGGCAAGCTGAGATTATCTATAAAGTAAATGCGCCAAGCCCGGCGGAAATTGAACAGCTACAAGCGGGCACCACCTTAGTGAGCTTTATTTGGCCGGCACAAAATCCACAATTAATAGAACAATTACAAGCTAAAGGCGTGACTGTATTAGCGATGGATATGGTGCCGCGGATCTCGCGCGCACAATCGCTAGATGCGCTATCGTCAATGGCAAATATTGCCGGTTATCGGGCAGTGATTGAAGCGGCACATGAATTTGGACGGTTTTTTACGGGCCAAATTACCGCCGCTGGCAAGGTACCACCGGCTAAAGTGCTGGTGATAGGCGCCGGTGTTGCCGGCTTGGCCGCCATCGGGGCTGCAGGCTCATTAGGCGCTGTGGTGCGCGCCTTTGATACCCGTCCTGAAGTAAAAGAACAAATCAACTCCATGGGCGGTGAGTTTTTGGAGTTGGACTACCAAGAAGACGCCAATTCTAGCGATGGCTATGCCAAAGAAATGAGCCAAGCCTTTATTGATGCCGAAATGGCGCTCTTTATGCAACAAGCGAAAGAAGTCGATATTATTATCACTACTGCGCTTATTCCTGGCCGACCGGCACCCACGCTAATTACCGCTGAGATGGTTGCGCAAATGAAGCCAGGCTCGGTGATTGTCGACCTTGCCGCGCAAAATGGAGGTAACTGTGCGCTTACTCAGCCTGATAAACTCTTTGTTACTGAGCATGGCGTTAAAATAATTGGTTATACGGATCTTAATGGCCGCTTACCTACTCAGTCTTCTACCTTATATGCCACCAACCTGGTCAATCTTGCCAAGCTACTTTGTAAAACTAAAGATGGCCAAATTGACGTTAACTTTGATGATGTGGTGCTGCGCAATATGACAGTGCTTAAAGCTGGCGAAGTTACCTTTCCTCCTCCGAGTATTAGCGTCTCTGCGACGCCAAAAGCGAAAGCGATGCCAATTGCGCCTACAGAGCGCCCCGCCAAGCCTGCCAATAATGCTAAATATTATGCCGCCGGCATCGGCGCCTTATTATTTGCCTGGTTAGCCGCGGTGGCACCGGCGGAATTTTTATCCCACTTTACGGTGTTTATCTTAGCCTGCATTGTGGGCTACTACGTGGTGTGGAACGTTTCTCACTCGCTGCACACGCCGTTAATGTCGGTAACGAATGCGATTTCGGGCATTATTGTGGTGGGTGCATTAACACAAATGGGCAGCGGCGGCTTTATTAGTGTATTGGCGTTCATTGCCATCTTAATTGCTTCTATTAACGTGTTTGGCGGCTTTACCGTTACGCACCGGATGCTAAAAATGTTTAGGAAGGGCTAATCATATGTCACATGGAGTTGTAACTGCCGCCTATATAGTGGCCGCCGTGCTGTTTATTATGAGCTTGGCTGGGTTATCTAAACAAGAGTCGGCTAAGTCGGGTAATTGGTACGGTATTGCCGGTATGGCTATCGCTTTAGTGGCGACTATCTTTAATCCTGCCGTCACCGGAATTGGCTGGGTCTTGCTGGCCATGATTATTGGGGCTGCTATTGGTATTCGCTTAGCGCTAAAAGTTGAAATGACGCAAATGCCCGAGCTGATTGCTATTTTGCACAGCTTTGTCGGACTTGCGGCCATGTTTGTGGGCTTTAACACCTATATGGAATATCAGCCCATGGTGGGCGCCATGCTCAATATTCATAATATTGAGATATTTTTAGGCGTCTTTATTGGTGCTGTTACCTTTACTGGCTCCCTTGTTGCCTTTGGTAAATTACGCGGCTCAATTTCTTCTAAGCCGTTGCAATTGCCGCACCGCCATAAGCTTAATTTATTGGCGCTGATTTTATCTGCCCTATTATTAATCTGGTTTGTACAGGCAGAGGGCTCGACCTTCCCACTGTTTGTGATGACAGCGATTGCACTCGCCTTTGGTTGGCATTTGGTGGCCAGTATTGGCGGTGCCGATATGCCAGTGGTGATCTCCATGCTTAACTCTTATTCAGGTTGGGCAGCGGCGGCGGCAGGTTTTATGTTGTCTAATGACTTGCTGATTGTCACCGGTGCTTTAGTGGGTTCAAGTGGTGCCATTCTCTCTTATATTATGTGCCAAGCCATGAATCGCTCTTTTGTTTCTGTCATTGCCGGTGGTTTTGGCGCCGATATCGTTACCACAGATAATGAACAAGATGAGCAAGGCGAGTGCAAAGAAGTGAGCGCGCAAGACGTCACTGAGATATTAAAAAACTCCGACTCGGTGATCATTACTCCAGGCTATGGCATGGCGGTGGCTCAAGCTCAGTATCCTGTAGCCGAGCTGGTTGCTAAGTTACAAGCGGCGGGAATAAAGGTACGCTTTGGCATTCATCCGGTGGCGGGGCGTTTGCCAGGACACATGAACGTACTGCTAGCAGAAGCGAAAGTGTCTTATGACATAGTGCTGGAAATGGAGGAAATTAACGACGACTTTGCAAGCACTGATACTGTATTAGTGATTGGTGCGAATGACACCGTTAATCCGTCTGCGGCAGAAGATCCCAGTAGCCCGATTGCTGGCATGCCAGTACTGGAGGTTTGGAAAGCGCAGCAGGTAGTGGTATTTAAACGCTCCATGAGCACTGGCTATGCAGGCGTGCAAAATCCGCTATTTTATCGTGATAACAGCGTTATGCTCTTTGGTGATGCCAAAGATAGCGTCGATAAAATTTTAAAATCTTGGTAATAAAGAGACTTAATTAAGATAGATGAAAGAGCAGCTTAGCTGCTCTTTTTCTTACAGGCACTTATTACCTATACTAACATGCACAATGACTTGCCAAGGCGAGTGTTCGCCTTTTATCTATCGAGGTCTTATGGAAATCATTTTAATTATCGTCGTTATTGCCATCATAGTGTGGTTTATCGCCGCCTATAATAATTTTGTTAAGCTTATTGAGGCGGTACATAACTCAGAGAAAGAAATCTCAGTGCAATTAGATAGACGAGGTAAAGTGTTTGATAGTTTAATTGCGACCGTTAACCGCTACCTTGAGCATGAAAGTGAGGTATTTACGCAAGTGACGGCACTGCGGGCTAAAACGCTGGACCCTAGCGCGTCACCGCATGCGGTGAAACAAGCGCAAGATGACTTATCGAAAATGGTGAGCAGTGGCTCTATTAACGTCGCCGTAGAAAGTTATCCTGAGCTAAAGTCCGATCGTAATATGAGACAGCTGCAAGAAGAAATTGTGTCCACAGAAAATAAATTATCCTTTGCAAAGAAAGCCTTTAATAATGCCATAGAACGCTACAATGTGGCTAAGGGTAGTTTTCCAAGCCTGATTATTCCTAGTCTCTTTAGTAACCTTAATCATAACTTTGAGTATTGGTCTTTAGATGAAGCCACTATTAAAAGTGAAGAGGCCCGCCGCGTACAGTTTTAAATAACAGCCCCGAGAAGGGGCTTTTTTAAATCATTTTTGTGGTAGCGCTTATGGACTTTAGACAAGCAATTAAGATTAACAATCGAAAAACCAAGCTAGTAGTGCTGAGTTATATCGCCATTATGTTGGTGGTGGGGCTATTATCGGATATCGCCTTTCGCCCCTTATCAAATAATGGTCTTCTTTATGATATGCAGCTGTATCTAACGTTGGCGGCTATTCCTTATATTACGCTAGGTATTATGACCTGCACCTTAGTCGGTATTATTATTATCAGTAAATTTGGCCATAAGATGATGCTATCTGGCTCGCATTATCGTTTATTAACGCCTGACTCGGACTTAAGCGATAACGATCGCCAAGTGCTTAATATGGTTGAGGAAATGGCTATTAGTGCTAATTTAGGCTATGTGCCAAAGGTCTATATTATGCAAAGCGCCCAGATGAATGCCTTTGCTGCGGGCTGGAATGCGAATAACGCTTTAGTCGCGGTGACTTCAGGCTTACAAGCCAAGCTAACGCGCAGTGAAGTGCAGGCAGTGATCGCCCATGAAATTGGTCATATTTTACATGGTGACTCTAAGCTCACCTTATATGTGGGTATTTTAGCGAACGTTATTCTAACCATTACCAATATTTTAGGGCGGCTATTTTTCTTTTCTCGCAGTAGAAATAATAATGCCAATAAAGCCAAACTGATTTTATTAGTGTTGAATTTTGTGTTGCCGGTGATCACGCAAGTACTGTATTTATATTTATCGCGCACCCGAGAATACATGGCCGATGCGGCGGCGGTACAATTAACCGGCGATAATCAGGCGATGATTTCTGCTTTGCAAAAAATCTCAGGTGATTACGCACAACAGCCAGAGCAAGAAGAAGAGTATGAGTCTTTTACTGAGAAATATCGCGCCGCCGCCTATATTTTTAGTAAAGGCGACTCGCTTTTTTCTACCCATCCCTCCATTGAAAATCGCTTAAAAAAATTACGCGGCGAATAAAGCTAATCCATTAATGGCACGTAAAAAAAGGTGACACGCTAAAGGGTGTGTCACCGGCCGTTCATTTATGGATCTTAAGCGAAGCTAGCAAAACGGCTAAATGTAGGGAGCACAGCGTTAATGTTAGTTACCGCGATAAGTAGAGAAACCATAAGGGCTCAGTAACAGCGGAATATGGTAATGCTCAACGCTGGCGTCGGCGGTAAAGATCACCGGTACTTCAGGGAAGAAAGTGGTGGTATCATGCTTTTTAAACCAGTCGCCTGTTTCAAAGGTGACGCGATAGACACCTTCCTCTAATTTTTTACCTTCTGGATATAAAGCCGGGATACGGCCTTGCTCATTGGTGATGCCGCTATTGAGCTTAGTCCAGCTATCACCTGCTTGTTGCTCTAACATCACTTCTACACCGGATGAGGGTAAGCCATTTTCTAAATTCAGTACGTGTACGCTTAATGGATTATCGGCGGCGAGGGCTAAACCCGCGCTGCTGGCTAAGAGGGTACCGACCATTAAATATGCTAATTTTTTCATTGTTAGTCCTCAAAGATGTGATGTTTAAAACAAAGTTCAGTAGTGAGCGATAAAGAGTCGGGCTTACTGTCTGTTCTCATCATGCCTGTGGGTGGCGAACAAACCCATTACGCTTAGATTACAAAGCTGTCATCTCACTCTGTGAGCTTACGAAGTAAAGAATAACAGTGGTAAAGTGGTCTAACTCGCCCACATTAAGCTGCTCAAAATTCAAGGTAAGTCATGAAAATTTTAATTGTCGAAGATGAAGCTAAAATTGCCGATTATTTGAAAAAAGGCTTTAGTGAGTCGGGTTATTCAGTGGAAGTGGCGCTAGATGGCCGCGAGGGTGAGTACCTGATTAATGAAGGTCAATTCGATTTAATCATCTTGGATATCATGTTACCTGGGCTCAATGGCTGGCAATTATTAGAAATTATTCGGCGTACTTCGAGTACGCCGGTGATTTTTCTTACCGCCCGCGATGCGGTAGAAGATAAAGTGCGGGGGCTAGAGCAGGGCGCCGATGATTATTTAGCGAAGCCTTTTTCTTTTGCCGAGCTGCTGGCGCGTTCACGTAAATTATTACAGCGCGCACCACTGCGAGAGATTACTCTCTATCAACTAGCAGATCTGCAGCTAGAGCCCCTAAGCCGACGAGTCACTCGCGCTGGACAGCGTATTGAGCTGACCAATAAAGAGTTTACGCTGTTGCAATTATTGATTAGCCACCAAGGTGAAGTAATGACGCGGACCTATATTGCATCTCAGGTGTGGCATATGAACTTTGATAGTGATACCAATGTGGTGGATGTAGCAATACGACGCCTGCGCGCCAAAATCGATGAAGACTTCCCCGTTAAATTAATTCACACCATGCGCGGTATGGGCTATGTGTGTGAGCTGCGCTCATGAATGGGCGCCTCAATTCTTTAAGCTTTCGCCTGGCTTTCATGTTTGCTTTAGTGAGCACTTGCTTACTGGGCGGTATCGGTTTTTATTTAAATTACTCACTGCAAAGAGAGATAGCGTGGCGGGACGATCAAAGTTTATTGGGTCGTCTTGAACATATCCAAGCGTTATTAGATGAAAGCCAAAGTGTTATCGAGTTGCAAAACCGTCCTCAGCTTTATGCCAATATGTTAGGCAATCAAGACAGCCTGTTATGGGTGTTAAATGATCAAGGGCAGACCTTAATTAGCGTAAACCCCAGCCAGTTACCGCTACCGACCTTAAGTCACAGCCAAACAGCACAACTGGGCTTTGATGAGCAACAACAAGCGCGTTTAGCGTGGCGCTATGTAGAACATAATGAGCAAGGGTTAATGCTGATTGCCGGTAAATTGCTGGCACCACGAGAGCAAATGTTGGCCGCTTATCGGCTAAAGTTATTCGTTATCTTAGTTATCGGTAGTCTATTGGCTTTTTTGCTGGGAGCCTGGGTGAGTCGACAGGGGCTACAACCGGTGCGCCGACTCGCTCGCCAAGTTGAGTCTATTGATGCAAGGCGCTTACATTTGCGCTTGGCCGATGCCGAGTTACCTACCGAATTGCGCGGGCTGGCTTATAGTCTTAATCAAATGCTGGGCCGTTTAGAAGTAGGGTTTGGCCAGCTATCGCGTTTTTCAGAAGACTTAGCCCATGAAATACGTACTCCCTTAAGTAACTTAATGGGGCAAACCGAACATACTTTGCGTAAAGCACGCCCGTTAGAAGACTATGAAACCTTGCTAGCTTCTCACCAAGAAGAGTATGAGCGCTTATCGCGCATGGTTAATAGCATGTTGTTTTTAGCACGCACCGAGCAACCCCAAGCCTCCCTTAAGCAAAGTTGGGTGAATGTGTTTGAGCTCACTGAGCAATTATTTGAATATTTTGAGGGCATGGCAGAAGAAGCCGATATGGCGCTAATTAATGAAGTAGGGCTTAACGAGCAGGCGCCACAAGCTGAGCGAGCACTTACTTTAGTATGGGCCGATCAAGACTTATTACGCCGCGCCTTGGCCAACTTATTAAGTAATGCGCTTTGCTACGGAGCCAAAGGTCAACCCATAGTGCTGCGTTGTTATGAGCAAGAGAATCAACAGCAGCCACAGTCGCCGTCGTCTTGGATAATTGAGGTCGGTAATCGAGGCCCTATTATTAAAGCTGACTCTTTAGCACTGCTGTTTGAGCGCTTTTACCGTGGCGATCCAGCCCGCAGCCATAGCAGTCAAACCGGGGGGCTGGGCTTATCGATAGTGCGTTCTATTATGCAGCTGCATCATGGCCAAGTATGTGTCACCAGTGACGATAGCGGCACTCGTTTTATGCTGGAATTTCCAAGTAAAGCTGAGTGATCCACTCAGTTTTTATGAAAAATTTGAGATTAAGCACGGCTTTTTAAGGACCATCCTTGCTTAAACCGAAGGCTTGGCTTAGATTTTGGGGCTTTGTTTATTTCCCTTTTTAAGGTCTTACATGACTAGCTGGCGTACTGCGTTTTCGCTGACCTTGCCGGTGATGATGGGCTATTTACCCTTGGGCGCCGTGTTTGGCGTGCTATGGATAGATGCCCAGCTCACTTGGTATTGGGCGCCCTTGATGAGTATCTTGGTCTATGCCGGCGCGTTGCAATATTTAGCGGTGGGCATGTTGGCCGCCGGCATTGGCTGGATTGATTTGGCGGTGGCTTCTTTATTAGTCAATTTTCGCCATCTTTTTTATGGCTTATCTTTATATCATTTATTGCCAAACGGTCCTGTGGGGCGGCCTTATTTTATCTTTGGGATTACCGATGAAACCTACTCGCTATTAAGTGCCTCTGGCCAAGTGAATGACTCAAAAACAGCGCTGCAGGTGGTGGCCTTTAATCAAAGTTATTGGATTATAGGCACCTTACTGGGCATGCTTTTAGCACAAGGGCTACCTCCTGGTTTACAAGGCTTAGACTTTGCACTTACAGCTTTATTTACGGTTTTGGCCGTAGAGCAGATGCGAGCTAAAAAAGACTGGGGTGCCCTCGCTCTTGGCTTGCTGGTAGCCGCCATTGCCGGTTGGTGGCTCAGTGAGTACTTCTTATTGTCTGCCTCGCTCATGCTCGTGATCGTACTACTGGCGTGGCCCAGTGCGGAGGCGGCATGAGCCATCTAGATTATGCCATTGCCGCCTTAATTATGGCGGCAGTTACCTTTGGCCTGCGCGCCTTTCCCTTTGTGGCGCGCAGCCTCATTGCCCACCATAAACGTATTCAAATTCTAGGGCGGCGCTTGCCGGTGGCCATGATGGTGCTACTTACTTTATATGCCATGAATGTGCAGCATTGGCAGCAGCTTAGTGCAGGTTACGCACAACTCATTGCGGTGGCGGTAGTCGCTAGTTTGCAGTTATGGCGAGGCCAAGCGTTGTTGAGTATTTTAAGTGGTACTTTAGTTTATATGGCGTTAATGAATGGCTGGTTTGTATGAGGTAAGTACTGACTAAAAAGCTCAGCTTAAGCTGAGCTTTTTTATTCGTTCTTTAGGCTTAAACTGGGGTGTTAAGTTTAAGCTTTAAAGGCATTAAGCCAAATCCCGCACCTTGGGTTCGCGTTGCCATAACCGAGTTTTAGCATTTTTAATAAAGTTATCGAGCTCAGTTAGCGGCGTAATAAAGGCATCTTTTTCAATGGGTAGCTTACTTAAAATATATTGGTCGGTCGCTCCACAATAGGCAATGGCCTTACAGTGGCCATAAGCATCAGTAAACCAATCAAGCGTTGAGCTATCTTTGGCCAGCTTCTTAGCCTGCTCGGGCATAATAATGCTTACCACTGCATCAAACATTGCAGAAGGCGCGCCTGCTACCCGCTCATCAGACTGAATACGAGTGCCATCATCTAATACCGCTTCGCGCCCAGGAGCAATAATCTTCACGCTCGCACCTTGGTCTTTAGCGGCCTGTTGGTATTTTTCTATCTCACTGCGCTTAGAGCCAGGCGCCACTAAAATGGCAATTTGGCGGCCCTTGAGTGTATGCGGTGTGCGGCCGATGGTTTGCAGTGCATCAGAGGTGGGCATCTCTTGTATCGGTGCGGCGGCAGTGGGTGGCTCGGGGAGCTCCATGCCCAGAGCATCGGCCACACGAGCGGCTAGGTCTTCGTCAATGTGGCGCAAATGGCCCAGCATGCGGGTGCGCACATGGGCGGTGTCTACCTTACCTAATTCAAAAGCATAAGCTGAGGCAATGTGTGCTTGCTCAGGTGCCGTTTGGCTTTGGTAAAACATGCGTGGCTGTGAGTAGTGATCAGCAAATTTGTCGGCACGTACCCGTCCTTTTACGCCATCATCGAGCGATTCTGAATAGGAATGAAAGCCGCGCTTTTCGCTTTCTCTTGGCATACTCGGATCTAAACTTTGCGGCTCGTAAGCCACGCGGCTTTTAGGGACCTGCATTTGCATATGACCATCGCGCTGCATATTAGCAAACGGACATTTTGGCGCATTAATGGGAATTTGCGCAAAATTAGGAGAGCCTAACCGAGACAGCTGAGTATCTAAATAACTAAATAGTCGCCCTTGTAATAGCGGATCATTACTAAAATCTATGCCCGGTGGCAGGTGGGAGGGACAAAACGCCACCTGTTCGGTTTCAGCAAAAAAGTTATCGGGATAACGGTTCAGCACCATTTTACCCACAATTTTTACCGGTACTAACTCTTCAGGAATAAGCTTAGTGGCATCGAGGTGATCAAAGGGAAATTGCGCCGCTTCTTGTTCGCTAAATAACTGTACGCCTAATTCCCACTCTGGGAAATCACCACGATTAATGGACTCAAAAAGATCGCGTCTATGATAATCGGGATCGGCGCCGGAGATCTTAACGGCTTCATCCCAAGTAGTAGATTGCACCCCTAATACGGGTTTCCAGTGAAAGCGCACAAAGGTGCTTTTGCCTTCTTTATTAATTAAACGATAACTGTGAATACCAAAGCCTTCAATCATGCGCAGGCTTCTAGGTAATGCTCTATCACTCATTAGCCAAATTACGTTATGCATGGTCTCTGGGCTAAGTGATACAAAATCCCAGAAAGTATCATGAGCTGAGGCGGCTTGGGGATAACCGCGGTCTGGCTCGGGTTTTACGGCATGAACCAGATCGGGAAACTTCATCGCATCTTGAATAAAGAAAATCGGCATATTATTGCCCACCAGATCCCAGTTGCCTTGATCGGTGTAAAATTTCACGGCAAAACCGCGCACGTCGCGGGGCGTATCTTTAGAGCCTTTACTGCCCGCCACCGTAGAGATGCGGGTAAAGAGAGGCGTTTGTTTACCGACCTCAGTCAAAATATTGGCCGTGGTATATTCAGCCAAAGACTCGCTTAACTCAAAGTAGCCGTGAGCGGCACTGCCGCGCGCATGTACAATCCGCTCTGGAATACGTTCATGATCAAAGTGGTTAATTTTTTCTCTTAAAACAAAATCTTCAAGCAGGGTAGGGCCACGACTTCCGACAGTTAACGAGTTTTGATTATCGGCGATAGCGACCCCTTGTTGAGTAGTCAGGGTTGGCACCTCTTGGCCGGCATCTTGATGAGTTTCTCCGCCATTGCCTTGAGTAGTATTCATCTTGTTCGCGGGGTCAGTGTGATCAATCTTTTTTTTCATAATCCATCCTTAGGGAAAGTAGACTTGAGTAATGAGATATAAATCGATGACTTAACGTTGAACGCAGTTTAAGTACCCGTTACTGAGCCTAGTAGAAGAACGCTCACTTGTTGTATGCCAGCGCCTAGGCTGCGACACTTTACTTCTCAGCTAATTTTAAGACATCTTTGAGTCCCTATGCAGACTTAATGAGGCTAGCAGTTATCGCAGCCAGTTCAAGGGCTATTTTTTAGACAAAAAAGAGCTGGCGAGTTATCGACAGCTCTTAGCTTTTCAATTCTGGCGTTAATTAAGTCGTGGTAGCCTTAACGACCCGCTTACCACAGCTTCATTTTACAGGACTAAACCGCCATCAATTTTTAGTACTTGGCCGGTAATGTAGCGGGCGCGCTCACTGGCTAGAAATAACACGCCATCGGCAATGTCTTGGGGCTCGCCCAGTGCACCTAATGGAATACGTGCCGCCATTTTTTGCAGCACCGCCTCGGGTACGGCTTGGGTCATTTCGGTATTAATAAAGCCCGGCGCTATGCAGTTGGCGCGTACTTGTAAGCCACCGTGCACTAGTTCTTTAGCCCAGCCCTTCGTCATGGCAATAATGCCGCCTTTACTGGCTGCATAATTACTTTGGCCAATGTTGCCGTCCGTTCCTACTACAGAGGAGATACTGACTATACTGCTTTTTCCTTTTTCTTTTAGCAGTGGCAAGAGAGATTGGGTCGTTAAAAATACCCCCTTCAAATTAACAGTTAATACCTGATCCCATTGTTCTTCTGTCATCTTACCCAGCAAGGCATCGCGCGTAATACCGGCATTATTAACTAACACATCCACATGACCGTGTTCGTCTTGGATACGCTGGCGTAACGTGGCGAGTGCTGCGCTATTACACACATCTAGCGTAATAGCGGTAATGTTAGGGTAATCACCAATCCAGCTATCGGCAGGAGCCATATTAATATCGCAGGCATAAATGCGGCGGGCTCCGGCCTTGGCTAATGTCTCGCTAATGGTTCTACCTAAGCCGCGCGCAGCACCGGTGACTACACATACTTTTTCTTGCATATCATAATAAGTCGTCATCATTATCATCCTAAAGGCGGGAAGAGACGGCCTATGACGACCGCACCAGATGCGATTGTAACCCTAGTTGTGCATTGCATTGTTACCATATTCTTAAATAGTCTTAACTTAGCTCTCATTATTAGCATTTAATCCATTAAATTAGGCATGAGATTTGTGCTGTGCATTAATTAAGTGAGCCAAGAATTTTAGTTAATAAAAGATAAAGCGAGAAGTGAGCTCGTTTTGAGCAAGGGTGAGAGAACAGAAAAAACGGATAAAAAAAAGCCCGCACAAGGCGGGCTTTTTTTATTGAGAGGTTAACTTATTTGCCGCTCCAAGCTGCAATGAGGTCACGCTCTTCATCAGTGATATGAGTAATGTTGCCCAAAGGCATGTAGTTATTAGCAACTACTTTTCTAATATCGGCTGCGTGTACTAAGATTTCAGCTTCTGAGTCTAGCTTGATACCCAGTGGGGCAGCAGAAAAACCAAAGCTTTTATCTGGGTTTTCAGCGTGGCACTGGACACAACGCTCTTCCATCACAGCTTCAACTTGGGCCAAAGTTACTTCGCCGTCGTTAGCAGCAGCGGCATCATCGCCTTCAACTGCGTCGCCAGCGTTAGCTACAGGCGCTTCAACTTGGGCTGGAGTGCTCACTCGCTCTACTTTAGGAGCAGGTAAGTAACCTACCCAAGCAGCGATAATAATCAAGATCACACCGGCAATGGGGTAGCCTGGGCGAATTTGACCGCGGTGCATCAATACAAAGTACTGACGAATCAGGGCACCGGCGAAGATGAACAATACCATCAGCACCCAAGACAAGTGGTGGCTAAAGGTGAACGAGTAGTGGTTGCTCAGCATCAACAATACTACCGGTAAGGTGAAGTAAGTGTTGTGTACTGAACGCTGGCGGCCACGTAAACCATCAATTGGATTTGGCGCTTGACCCGCTTTCATGGCGTTAACCATGCGACGCTGACCAGGAATAATCCAGAAGAATACGTTAGCAGACATCGCGGTGCCCATTACGGCAGCAGTTAACAAGAAAGAAGCACGGCCTGCAAAGATATGGGTGCTCAAATAAGCTACCGCTATCATCATCACACCTACAGCAACACTTAGGATGCCGTCACGGGTCATGTTAGGGCTAATGCGCTTACATAATTCGTTATAAATAATCCAACCGAACAATAAAAACAGCAAGGCAGCAATATTGGCCTGGGTGCCGGTCATGTTGGCTGCCCATTCCCACGGGCTGTTACGGTTAACCAGATAAATGCTGGGCTTGGTCAGGTACAAGAGTACGAATAAACCAAAGCCTGACAGCCAGGTGGTGTAAGCCTTCCAGAATGACCAGTGCAGGTCTTCTGGCAGATCTTCTGGGCTAGTTGCGTACTTTTGGTTGTGGTAGAAACCACCACCGTGTACGGCCCACATTTCACCGAATACGCCTTTTTTCTTACAAGCTTCACCTTTAGGTGGCTTAAGGCCGTTATCCAGCATTACGAAGTAGATTGACTCACCTAGCCAAGCAATGGCCGCGATGACGTGCAGCCATCTGATTAATAAGTTACCAAAATCCAGCAGATACGCTTCCATGGTCTTACCTTCTCTGTTTCATATTATTAGTTAGGACCCTAGCGCATCGAAACAGGTGCCCAGCTGGAAAGCTGAGGGCTGAGACCACATGCGCTGCCTTCTTATTATGCAAATTGTGTACTTTTGAAATTCAAAATGTTGACAATTTGTGTGTAGATTTTTTTCAATTACGTGGTGAATGTCAACGTCATTTATCGATTATATTTTACAAAAAAGGTTGCAAAATTGAAAATGACTTAAAATTGCTACGCAATATCACTGTTTATCAGTGACTTACGTTCTTGTCTTGTTAGTCAGTTTATTCCTAACTAACGAGATAAAAAAACAATCGCCTAACATTCAGCGGCAACATCATAGCGGATCTTGTGAACAAATCAGCACCTATTTTCTAAAAAATGTATCTTGAATGCTAAATCATTGCTCTAAATCAATTTTTAATTAAAATAATGTTAAGTATATCAGTTGGTTAGCTTTTGCGACGTGGTTGGTCGGAACAAGCACTTGAAGGTGCTCTTGTTTTAAATTGCGCCACTCTGGCCGCTAATAAGTCGTGTAAAGGGGCGGCACAAAATCCAGGAGCTAAGTGTTGTAAAACATGAGCCACACTTTCTAACGTGGATAAAGCTTGCCCGCCTGGCCCTTTGCGAATGGCATAACCACTGCTAGGAGCTTGGCTAAATGACAGAGTCGGTAAGTGTCGTAACCACGGATTAAGATGCAATAAGAGGCGAGTTTTTCGCCAAGTGCCATCTAATATAATTAATCCGCCAATAGTGGCACGCGTGTGTTGCCATGCCTTAGCATCTTGAGCCAGTGTGTCTAAGTCGAGGGCATGAGCATCGGGGTAAAGTAGCCACCACTGACCGGTTGCCAGTATTTTGGGAGCAGAAAGTTGCTCGGCGACCACAATGTCGAGGTCAGGCAGGGCTAAGCGCAGTAAGGGAACCGTGCTTTTAGCATGTTTTGCCTCTAGCGGATGTTGAATAATGAGCACCGGTAATGGGCAGGGTTGCGGATAAACATGCGCACATAAACAGGCCACTTGCGGCAGTTGGCAAGCACAACAATAAGCGCGAGACATAGTGACTACTCTGTTAAAGCCAGCGCCCATCATAAGCCGACCTTTGCTATAGCGCGAAATTTTGTCGTGCATTTAGGCAAGCGCTAATCAGTGATTGTTAACTCTTGATTGAGGAATGGCCGTAAATCAGCGACAATAGCCGCCGTTTTATTTGTCGCCCTTGAGTTACCTCGCCATCGGCGTGTGACTCCTTATCAAAGTAGAAGAAATTCAACCATGTCAGCATCTTCATTCTTGCAGGAAGTCGCCAAGCGCCGCACCTTTGCTATTATCTCTCACCCCGATGCGGGTAAGACCACTATCACCGAAAAGGTGTTGTTGCATGGCCATGCGATTCAAAGTGCTGGTACCGTTAAAGGCCGTGGCTCAAATCAGCATGCTAAGTCTGACTGGATGGAAATGGAAAAAGAGCGTGGCATTTCGGTCACTACTTCCGTTATGCAATTTCCTTATCACGACTGCTTAATTAACCTCCTTGATACCCCAGGTCACGAGGACTTCTCGGAAGATACCTATCGCACGCTCACCGCCGTGGACTCTTGTCTTATGGTGATTGATGGCGGTAAAGGGGTTGAGGATAGAACGCGCAAATTGATGGAAGTTACTCGTCTTCGTACCACGCCTATTATTACCTTTATCAACAAGTTAGACCGTGATATTCGCGACCCCATGGAGCTACTGGATGAAGTAGAAGACGAGCTCAATATTATGTGCGCGCCTATTACTTGGCCGATTGGGAGCGGCAAATGGTTTAAGGGGGTATATCACTTAAAAAATGATGAAATTACCCTGTATCAACCCGGCCTTGGCCATACCATTCAAGAAGTGCGCACTATTAAAGGCTTAGATAACCCTGAGCTTGCCGAGATTTTAGATGAGAAAGAACTCGCTGATCTGCGAGATGAGCTAGAACTGGTAATGGGAGCTTCTAATGAGTTTGATCAAGAGTTATTTTTAGCCGGTGAGTTAACGCCTGTCTATTTTGGTACTGCGCTGGGTAACTTTGGGGTAGATCATGTATTAGATGGCTTTAGTCAGTGGGCGCCCGCGCCCCAGCCGCGCACTACCCATGAGCGAGAAGTGGTAGCCAGTGACGAGAAATTTTCGGGCTTTGTTTTTAAAATTCAAGCCAATATGGATCCTCGCCATCGTGACCGTATCGCCTTTATGCGCATTGTGTCGGGCACCTACAGCCAAGGCATGAAGATGAAGCACGTGCGCATTGGTAAAACCATTAGTATCTCCGATGCGGTCACCTTTATGGCCGGTGACCGTGAGCGTGCCGAAGAAGCGGTAGCAGGCGATATTATTGGTTTGCATAACCATGGCACCATTCAAATTGGCGACACTTTTACCCAAGGTGAAGATTTAAAGTTCTCGGGCATTCCTAACTTTGCGCCAGAGTTATTCCGCCGTATTCGCCTGCGTGATCCGCTAAAACAAAAGCAATTACTAAAAGGGCTAGTCCAGTTATCGGAAGAGGGCGCTGTGCAATTATTTCGCCCGCTTGAAAATAACGACTTAATTGTCGGCGCTGTGGGTGTGTTGCAGTTTGATGTGGTGGTCGCGCGTTTAAAATCAGAATATAACGTAGATGCCATTTATGAATCGGTCAACGTCTCTACTGCGCGCTGGGTCTACTCAGAAGACGCTAAGAAGCTGGATGATTTTCAGCGTAAAGTGTCATTGAACTTGGCGCTGGATGGCGGAGATAATCTGACTTATATCGCCCCCACTATGGTGAATTTGAACCTCACCCAAGAGCGCTACCCTGACATTGAGTTTAGTAAAACTCGCGAGCACTAAGCTTGTGTTGCTAACTGAATCTTTAACGCCGGCCACTCGCCGGCGTTGTTATTTCTGTTATATACCTAAAGGGCGAAGAGTAAAGAGTGGTGCGCACAAGCTAGCTATTTTTTTGCCACGCAATACTTGGAAACTACAAACCAAGAGCAGCAAAATAAGAATCACAGGGCATATTTATTGTAAGGTCCTAACCCGTCACCTACCTTTTCTCTTCGTCACTTTTTTTGTGCTCTTGCGGGTATTGTGTGGCAAAAAGTCTTTAATCGTTAATAACGCTGTTTATCAGGAGGCGGAATGCTGCTCACCGATAGTCATTGTCACTTTGATTTTGCCGTCTTTGGCCCCGAGTCAGGTATAGAACGCGCCGAGCATTGGCGACAAGCCACAGCCGTGGGCGTCCATCGCTTGGTGATCCCAGGCATTAATGAGAGCCAATGGGCCAGCTTGCCGGCGTTATGTGCCCAATATAGTGGTTTTTATTATGGACTAGGACTTCATCCTTGGTGGTTAGAACAAGCGACTGACGATTGGGCCGAGCAGTTAGCGCTCGCCTTGCAACAAGCAGCAAGGGATGAGCGCTGTGTGGCATTAGGCGAGATAGGGCTAGATAAACATATAAAGGTGGCGTTAGTTGAGCAAGAGCGCGCATTAATAACCCAACTTAAAATGGCGCAGCAGTATGAGTTACCGGTGATCATCCACAGCCATGGCACCCATGACCGAGTACTTAAATGGTTACGCCAATACCCTGTTAGTGGCGGCGTGGTACATGCTTTTTCTGGCTCTTTACAACAAGCTCAAGCGTTTTGGCAATTAGGTATTCACCTTGGGGTGGGCGGGACTATTACCTATGCCAGAGCCAGCAAGACACGTCGCGCTATTGCCGCTATGCCCATTGAAGCCTTGGTGTTAGAAACCGATGCTCCCGATATGCCACTGTGTGGTTTTCAGGGCCAAGCTAATCATCCCCGCCAATTACCTTTAGTGCTTAGCGCCTTAAGCGAACTGTGCCAACTAGACGAGCTTCGCCTTGCCGCCCAGCTAGAGCAAAACGTAAATCGGCTATTTGGCTGGTCCTAAGAGATGCCTAATAAGCGCAATGAGTCTTAAGCACTAAATTTAGCGAGCTGGTCAGTTAATTGTCCTGCAGACTGCTGTAGCCGCTCGGCCGCCGCTAAAATTTCCTCGGTGCTCATATTATTATCTTGGGTTTGACTTTCCACATGGCTGATTTGGTGCACCACTTCTTGATTGCGCATCAGCACTGTTTTAAGTTGTTCTACGGTGTTGCGCATATTGGTTTGTGTGCTATCCATACTCTGAGCGCTAGTAAGTACATGCTCTAGGGCGGCATTGGAGTCAACTAATAAAAGATCAAACTGACTGGCGCTGTGCTGCATGTGCTGGGCAGTGTCAATAATGGAGTTAACAATGGTGTTAATGATATTGCTGGTTTGACTCAAACTATCCTGCGTGCGCGTAGCGAGTTGGCGTACTTCATCAGCGACTACCGCAAAACCTCGGCCATGCTCTCCTGCGCGAGCCGCCTCTATGGCGGCATTCAGTGCTAATAAATTAGTTTGATCGGCAATGGCGCTTATCACAGATAATACTTGATTAACGTTTTCTGCTTCTTTAGACAAGGTATTAAGCTCATCCGAGAGTCGGGTTTGTTCTTCAGTAATCAGCGTAATAGTGTCATTAGTTTTAGCCATTGCTCCTTGGCCCATATTTAAGCGTTGTGCCGAGTCAGCCACCGTGTTCATTGCTAAATCTAGCTGTTGGTCTGAGTCGTTAATCAGCTCGGCGGTCATTTCTGCTTGTTGGCGAACTTGATCTACTGCTTGGCTTACGCTGTGAGCTCGTTGTTGCATTTCTCGGCTACTACTTTGAATAGCTGCGGTTTCTCCTGCATTGTCAGTAGTGGTTTCTATGGCTTCTTGTAGCTCATTCATCAGTTGGTTAAAGTCATTTAACAATAAGCCCACTTCATCTTTACCCCCTACAGCGCGCAGCGAAAGATTACGACTAGAGGCAATTTCTCGCAAAGTGACTTGGGCACGTAACACCGGCTTTAATACTGAGTTAACTAATAAATAGGTGATCAAAGAACCGAAAATAAACAGCGCTGCTCCCAAGGAGCTGGCCACCATTAAGGTTTCTACTAGGGCTGCATGAATATTACTAATCGCAATATCTGCCGCGGCAATAAAATGCTGGCCGCTGGCCGTTTGGTAGGGAATAAATACCGAACGAAAAGTCCCCTATTCATCTGAATATTCATCAAACACTGGCGTTGTTGAGTTAAATGCCTTAACTAAGCCCTCACTGGCATCGGTATAGTGGGCAAGCGGCGCAGATAAGTCGTTGTTGTCATACTGTTGTGGCTTTGGCGTATCCATAACAAACAAAATTTTATTATCTATGCGCACTAAAGTGTAAATATAAGCCACTTCAGTGTTGGAAATAAGCTCATAGGCTTGGCGATGTATGTCATTAGACTGCGCCTTAGTAAAGCTATTGTTAGCCACATCGTCATACACACTGTGTTTAATTAAGTGGGCAGCGGTTTGCGCGGCAAAGCTTAGCTGGGTATCTATTTGCTGATAGAGATCCGATTTTCGCGATTGATAGGTATAAGTGGTATAGCTAATTACAGCGATTGCATTCATTAATAGCACTATGGCCAAGAGTTTGGAGCGTAAAGAAATAAGCATCGGTTATACCTATAAAGTGGTTTAATAACCGGCTAGAAAGTCGGCAGAATAAGCAGCGGATAATGTCAAAATTATTCAAGCGAGGCCCGCTAATTTAACGTCAAACTATTTGTTTAAAAATAAGCTAAATAGCTACCGTGAGGGTAAATACATGAGCACTTGCCAAGGCGCGTTAACAGATTGTTTAGCCGCTAAAAAAACGCTGACTATGCTGGACTTAACACGCTTAAATGACATTGATACAGCACAAAGTATTAGTCATTTATGCCAGCAAGCGCGCACGCCTTTTGGCACTGTGGCGGCTATTTGTGTTTACCCGCGCTTTATTAGTACCTTAGTGGCTGGCTTGGCTGAGCTTAATTTAAGCGACCAAGTCGCCATTGCTACTGTGGTTAACTTTCCAAAAGGGCAAGAGCGCATAAGCCGAGTAGAGCAAGACATAGAGTTAGCACTGGCAGCGGGCGCCCAAGAAATCGATCTAGTACTGCCTTATCGTTCATTAATTAAAGGGGATGAGCAAACGCCGTTGGCCATGGTCCAAGCCGCTCATAATGTGTGCGCAAAAGCTGCTTTACCCATATTGTTGAAAGTGATCATTGAAAGTGGTGAGCTAAAAAGCCCGGCCCTCATTACCAAAGCGTGCCAAATAGCCATTGCTGGTGGCGCGAATTTTATTAAAACCTCTAGCGGAAAAGTGCCAATTAATGCCACCCTTGAGGCGGCTGAGCTTATACTTAGCGCTATTAAAGATAGCGGCCAACCTATTGGCATTAAAATCTCGGGAGGGGTGCGCACGACTGCACAAGCACGCCAATACCTTGCCTTAGCGGCCAGCATAATGGGTGAGCACTGGTTAACACCTAGCCACCTTCGATTTGGCGCTTCCAGTTTATTAAATGAGTTATTACATACTCTTGAAAATAAGGCTTAATGGCGGTCAATAATTAGTAGTACAGGGGCTTGGCTTAGGCTTAGTTGCAGCCGAGCAGTGAGCCTCTCAATAAAGGAAGCTTATGAAACGCGCGATCGTATTAGTTCTCGACTCTTTTGGTATTGGCGGGGCACCCGATGCTGCCGAGTTTGGTGACTTAGGTGCCGATACCTTAGGCAGTATCGCTAAAGCCTGTGCCCAAGGACGCGCAGCAGCTATCAGCCCTCGTCCACGTAGCGGCCCGCTGTATTTACCTCACTTAGCAAGCCTTGGTTTATTTCATGCCCATGTAGAAAGTACGGGCCAGCCAGCAGCGGGGGTGGTGCTCCCTAACACTGTGCTTGGCAGTTACGGCCATGCTCAAGAGATTTCCTCCGGTAAAGATACGCCCTCGGGTCATTGGGAGCTGGCAGGGGTACCGGTGTTATTTGAGTGGGGATATTTTTTAGATAAAGAACACAGCTTTCCTGAGTCGTTAATTAATGATTTAGTAACCCAAGCTAAGCTGCCCGGCATTTTAGGTAACTGTCATGCACCCGGCACCACTATTTTGCAAGCGCTAGGGGATGAACATATTAGTAGCGGCAAGCCGATTTGCTACAGCTCAGTAGACTCGGTCTTTCAAATTGCCGCTCACGAGCAACACTTTGGCTTAGCGCGCCTTTATGAAGTGTGTGAAGTGGCGCGCAAGTTACTTATGCCCTACAACATAGCGCGAGTTATAGCGCGCCCTTTTATTGGCGATAGCCCAGAGAATTATGCCCGCACGGGTAATCGGCGTGATTACAGCATAGCGCCGCCGGCACCCACTGTGTTGCAAAAGCTGGTGACCGAGCGCCAAGGGCAAGTGGTGTCTATAGGTAAAATTGCCGATATTTACGCCGACTTTGGTATTACTAAAAAAGTAAAAGCCACCGGCACCGAGGCGTTATTTAATGCTACCTTAGCGGAGCTTAAGCAGGCGGGCGATAACACCTTAATCATGACCAACTTTGTGGATTTTGACTCGAGTTTTGGCCATAGACGCGATATTGCCGGCTATGCCGCTGAGTTAGAGGCCTTTGATCGCATGCTGCCAGAGCTATTAAGCGCCTTACAACCTAACGATCTGTTGATCCTAAGCGCGGATCACGGCTGTGATCCTAGTTGGCCAGGTACCGATCATACTCGCGAGCGGGTGCCGGTATTAGCGCTGGGTGCGGGGTTAAGCGCCGGTTCACTTGGTCAGCGCGATAGCTTTGCCGATATTGGTCAAAGCTTGGCTCAATACTTTGGCACTAGCGCCATGGATTACGGCATCTCGTTTTTGTGAAAGGCAGCCGTACGCGATACGGTTCACGCGTTACGTTAAAAACTAACGCGCTCTTTTTTGACTTATAGCGTATGACGTAAAGCGTAGCGCTACTTGCGACAGGAGCCTACCATGGCCACACCACATATTAATGCCGAGCGGGGCGATTTTGCCGACACTGTGTTAATGCCCGGTGATCCGCTGCGCGCTCAATATATAGCCGAGACTTTTTTAACAGATACCCGCCAAGTGAATGCTGTGCGCAACATGCTGGGTTTTACTGGCCGTTATAAAGGGCGCACTGTGTCGGTGATGGGTCACGGCATGGGGATCCCTTCGGTGTCTATTTATGCCAAAGAGTTAATCACCGAGTTTGGTGTAAAAAATATTATTAGAGTGGGCTCATGTGGTGCAGTGCGCGACGATGTACAGCTAAGAGATGTCGTCATCGGCTTAGGAGCCAGTACTGACTCTAAAGTAAATCGGCTGCGCTTTATGGATCATGACTTAGCCGCTTTGGCTGACTTTGAATTAGTGAGTCAGTTAGTGGCGGCGGCTCGCGCCTGTCAAGCACCAGTAAAGGTTGGAAATTTGTTTTCTACAGATTTATTTTATTCCCCACAACCGCAAACTTTCCAGCTGCTTAAGCAATACGCTATCTTAGGAGTAGAGATGGAAGCCGCCGGTTTATATGGCGTGGCTGCCGAATTTGGTGCTCGCGCCGCTACTATTTGCACGGTATCGGATCATATTTTGCGCCAAGAAGCGCTAAGCGCTGTACAGCGACAAAGTACGTTTAATGACATGATAGAAATCGCACTAGAGTCAGTGCTATTGCAAGCAGTCTGATTTAGGCACAGCTAAGCGCTTGTAAGGCTAACAACGCCTGCTGCGCTTTATTGGCTGGCACAAAAATATGGTCGTGATAATAAGCGGCAATGACATTGGCACTAATGCCCTGTTCGGCAAGTGTGCTCGACACCGCCGCCGTTAGACCTACCGCTTCAAGGCTTGAATGTACCGTTAAGGTAATTTGGCGAAATGAGCCCTCAAATGCTAAGCCCACCTGTTGCGCGCGCTCTTTTTTCAATACCAGCGTTACGCCTTCTGCCTCCACAAACATCGCGACTGGCTCTAACGCCACATAGTCAGCTAGCGAGCCCGCCACAGTACAAAACACAAACTCAGGCTCGAGTAAGTGTGGCTTTAATGAAGTTAATAATTTTGTTAGCTCAGTAATGGCGGACATAGTGTGCTCTGTGGGAAACGCTGCTATAAGAGAAGAGTTATAGTGTGCTAAAAAGCATGTGTAATACAACTAAGCTAGCTGCTAGGAAATCAGTTAATGACCTTGCGTGTTGTTGAAGCTCTACTTATTCCAATCTCTAGCGCGCACTCTCCCTGTCTGATAATAAGTAGACACGAGTTCGATATAGTCTTTGAAGTCAGCATTTTCCACTAGAATTCGATTAACAGATTGCCAGTCTACCTCTGCTCTTGATTTTGCAGGGAGCATCATTTCGCTTTCACTTGGGTTTTCAGGATTAAGAAGAATAACGCCAATACCATGAAGTGCAGAAAGCATCCTTAATTCTTGTTCGACATTGCTATCTGATATAGATGTGGCTACCAGATAGCCCTCATTAGCCCAGCTTGAATTACTTACAGCTTGGAAAAAACTCTTTCTCACATTTGATCCGGTTAATTCTTTTTTGACTTCAAAAGACCATAACCTGACACTTTGTCCCGCTCCTTGCTTAACGCAACTTCGAATTAAATCATTCCATTCTTTATCTACTGGTTGCATAGCCACAATATCTAGATGCAACCACTGATACCCGCTACTGCCATGTGAATTTATTGAGCGTTTTTCATTTATTCTCTGGCAATACAAGTTTAGTTCTGTTTTTAAGTAATCAATAAGTATCGGATATAGACAGTGCTCGGAGAAAATTATTGTTTCCGATATCAGTGAAGCCTCAATGTTCTCATCTTCGGTTTCATCTATTTCAGGTTCTATTTGACCAACTATTTTTTCAGGATTATACCAATACACTCTAGGGCGAGGTTTATCTTGCCAAAATATGTGTGCATCATTTTTTACTATTTGATCTTTTTGCGAACCAATTTCTGCCACAACTTGAGATAGGAAGGCTTTTTCATCGCCAAACCTAGGGTTCTGCCTCTTGTCTCTATAGTCTTCTGGATAAGAGCCAACGATTTGCTCTGCTATTTGGCGAGCATTAAACTTTTGATTTGGATTTTTCTTGAGAAACTCCACGATTTTTTGAGATTGTGACAGTCTAGACACTTATTATTTCTTTATATTGCCACCTAAGCTTCAATTGTCGGCGAAAGCCAAGAGTTTTTACTAAGCATGCCAATTATTTTTAAATGGTTTAATAAGGCATCTTGAATGCTGCGTTTAAGTAGTTCAATTACAAAAGACTATAAAAGTGCTTGTTTTGATCTGCGTCTAAAATGGGGATTTAGTCGCATTATTTTTTACTAGAGAAATGGCGCTGGCGCAGATGTTGAATGCTCATGCCTAATAATAACCCGAGTGATAAACATAAGGGCAGTAGCCAACTTAGATGATGCTCCATTTGGCGCCAAATACCTTGTTGGGCAAGAGATAAAGGATTGTGAGCGAGCTGCAGTCGCAAAAAACCAATGGGTTGCTCGGCTTGGTAAAGCGGGCGTACGTAAGACAAGCTGTTACTCTTGCCCAGCTTAAGCGGTGCTTCGCTGAGTTGTGGGGGGCTAGTGGGCTCGTCTTTAAGGGCTAGCGCTTCATCTGGCTCTTGCGCTTCGCTAAGACCGCTGAGTTTAGGGTCGTTTTTAGCCGCGCTGGCAATTAATTGGCCTTCTTCGCCATAAAGCTGGGCTGAGCTAATCAATTTAGTGGCGGCAAGCTCAGAGACTAAGCGTTGTGCTTGCATGCTATCATCGGCAAGTAGTACGCGCACTGCTTCTTGCTCGGCGTAGTCTACTAACGGCGTGGCTTGAATACGTTGTGGTAAAGACTGCCAAGCTGGGCCTAATTGAGCCAGCCTTATCCCTTGCCAAAGAGTGACAAGTAAGAGTAATAAAACCAGCAGCCACAGCAGCAGTTTAGGACGAAAAAGATAAGTGTAAAAAGGAGTTTTGCGCATAGCGGGCAATATTGTCCCTTGCTTGCTTAAAAAGCAATACGCTACTCTAGCGCCAGTCTTAATGTGTAAGGAAAAATTAAGTGACACTGTTAATGGATGTTTTACCCGAGCAGTTAGGGAATTGGGCTAACTTGTTAACTGGCAAACCCTATCTTTGGCAACAAGGAGAGTGGATAGCGGGCCAGTTAGAGGCGCCACAAGCGCACTTAGTGCTATTGGCCGAGCAACTCTCAAAGTCAGCGTTGCAGCAAAGTCTACAGGTATTAGATACCGCCGGTATTGGTGTGGAGCTAGTCAGTATTAAAAATATTGCCCAGCGCGAGCTGGTTAATTTACGGTTATCAAGCTGGTCTCCTGAGCTAAAAGCGCAGTTACAAGCGATTGCCACTAGCTGGGATATTGCCTGTGTCCCCGCCTTGCCGCTAGGCACTCAGCCCGGCTTAGTGTTAATGGACATGGACTCCACTGCCATTCAAATAGAGTGTATCGACCAAATTGCGCTATTAGCGGGAGTGGGTGAGCAGGTAGCTGCGGTTACTCGCGCAGCCATGGAAGGGGCGTTGCCATTTTCTGAAAGTTTACGCCGGCGTGTTAAAGCGCTGGAGGGCGCAGATGCCAGCATTATTGAGCAAGTGATTGCCAATATGCCACTCATGCCTGGGCTAATTACTCTGGTAGAGGGCTTAAAAGCCATGGGCTGGAAAGTGGCGCTGGCCTCTGGAGGCTTTACGCCTTTTACCGGCCATTTACATGACATCTTACAATTAGATGCTCATTTTGCTAACACGCTAGAAATAATAGAAGGGCGCTTTAGCGGGGAAGTGTTGGGCGATATTGTGGATGCCGAGGCTAAAGCACGTATTTTAGGCGAGCTGGCCGAGCACTATCATATCCCGCTCAGCCAAACCGTGGCGGTGGGGGATGGCGCTAACGACTTAGTCATGTTAGCTAAAGCCGGCTTAGGGGTGGCACTACATGCCAAGCCTGTGGTGCAAGAGCAAGCGCCGGTGTGCATTAACTTATTAAGCTTAGAAGCGGTATTAGGCTTAATACAAAGTGCTTAATGGCGCTGCCGACTGCGGGCAATATCGGTAATATCAAATACTTGACTCAAGGCGCATAGCTCAGCAAGTTGTTGCTCAAGTTGCTGAGTTTTATGCAATGAGGTTTGCGCTAACCTATTCCACTGCGGCACAAAGCACTCTAGTTGGCGCAGTTGTACGCGGTGGATCAGCACTAAAGTCACGCTTAATTGCTGGCTGTGGCGAGCGTCGAGTAAAAAGGCTTGGCGCTTTGGCTCAGGATTAAGTAATAGCCAACTTTGCTGTGGGTTATCGGCCGCGTTGGCCGTCCAAATTTCATAGCTATGGTGGCTGCGACCATCAGGTCTGAGTAATTGGCTATAAATGCTTTGCCACTGTTGGCGAGACAATAATTTACTAAGATGCGCTTGTTGATAGTTATTCGATAAGTAAGCCATCAGTGCTGGCTGCTCTAAGCAGGCGAGGGCGCCTTGTACATAAAAGCCGCCATCGTTGCGGGCTAATAAAAAGCTAGGTGAGGGTGGCTGTTGCAGCGCTTGCTGGGTTAACCAGTTTGCCCAAGAGCTAGTATGGAAGGTCTCTGGCTTAGCACGTAATTTATCTTGGTTTTGCGCCAATAAAGCGTTAAAAAAATGAAAACCATTATGGCTCTCTTCTGAGCCTGCAATTTGTAAGTGCACTATGGTGCCATGCTCACTTAGGTTCACTACCCGATAAGCTAGCCCCTTTAGTTTCCATTGGCGGCTGCGCTTATTTAGCTCGGTTAAACTCACTTGTGCCATACAAGGAATATCTAAGCGTATAGCCTGATTGAGCACCGCTTTTATACCATGAGCGGATAAATCTTCAGTCACTGCGCTAATGACTTGGTTGCCTATAGTTAGCTCTATGGCGCTGCGCAGTTTAAAACGCGCCTCTTGGCGCTTAGAGCCTTGGCGGCCTAAGGGAGCCGTTATCGCCTTATGGCTACTTAAGCTCACTAAATAGCGACTAAGTTGGTTTAATTCACAGGAGACACCTTGAGCTAATTGCGGTGCTGGAATAGGCGTGAGCCACAGTTGCCAAGCTAACTGCTGTAATTGACGAAGCCCTTGATTATCGAGTACTACATCTTGGTCTGCTACTGTTAACGAGCGCAGGCTAAGGTAGTAACATGTAAGACTATTAGCGGCTAGACCCGCTTGCACAAAGGCGCTAAAGGTGTGGTCTGTGTCCAGTTGCTCTTGGCTAGCTACAAAAATTTGCGACTGATTAGGCAAGCGAAAGCTATAGAGCACACCAGGGGTTTGAGGGTGCTGGCCCATGCTTAAAATGCGCGCCGGACTTAATAAGGTAGACAGTAAGTCGCCGGGTGTTTGCTGTTGCCAGGTCGCTAATATTTTTTCATTGCGTCTGTTGGTTAGCAGGTGCTGTAACTCGCCGCAGTCGTTAAAAAACAGCGCCAAGCTAATGCTAGTTTCTAGCATAGTTTGGCTCCAGCACTGGGCTTTTACGCTGCTATATAAGTCTTCGGCATCTAAGCCATACCGAGGGCGTTGTTGTTCAATAAACTGACTAAGGGCGTGATGCCACTCATTGTCTTCTTCCATTCTTTGGAGCTTAACTCGCCCCTTTTCTGTCTGCGCTTGACTGACTCGATAGCGCTTAGGCTGCGCTAAACAGGCTAAGCCGGCTTGTTTACTTAAGTCAGGGAAACTCACTGCAAGCTCACTGGGCAAGGAGAGGTTAGCTTGTAGTTGTACGAGCAAACCGGTGGGCGAAATATCTAAGCTATTGCCTGCCAGCGTTTGCTGGTTTGGTAAATGCAGGCAAAGAGGCGTTACAAAGCGCAAGCGACTTTCTTTACGCTGTAAGCCCAGCGCCGGTAGCTGCCAAGGGCAGGTATTAAACTGGGCGGGTAGTTTTCTTAATGCCGCCAGCTCTGCCAATAACGCTTCATATAAGCCACGAGTATATTCTCCATTAAAGTGTTGCAATAAGCGCTGAAAACGCGCCGCTAAGCTGGCCGGCATTTGATGGTCTAGCCCTTGGTGGCGCACTAACTGGCATTGAGCGCCAAATAGGCTTCGCAAGTCCAGCACGCGTAAGCAAGGGGTGGTTAAGCGGCGCACTTCAGCTTGTAGCTGAAAACGCAGCTCCTCGTTAGCATCGGGTACGAGATCATCCACTAAATGCTCGAGATCATACTGGTAGCTCAGAGTGACTAGCTTATTGATCAAGGTCTTATATGCACTGAGATCCATCTTGGCCTAGCTTGGGGTTGAGTGGCTTAAAAAGTTAGGCCAGTATAGCAGCTCGTTAATGAATGAGTGAGTGTCATGGCAAAGACTAAAACGGCGTTTGTATGTGGTGAATGTGGGGGTGAATTTCCACGCTGGCAGGGGCAATGTACTGAGTGTAAAGAGTGGAATACCATCACCGAAATTCGCTTGGCGCCTGCTGCCGCTTCCGCTAGTCGCAATAGTCGTTTTGTGGGCTATGCCGGCGCTCAAGACAATAAAGTACAAACCCTTGATCAAGTCGCGCTTACCGAATTGCCGCGCATTGGCAGTGGCTTTAGCGAGCTTGACCGAGTACTAGGCGGCGGTATGGTGCCAGGCTCTGCCATATTAATTGGCGGTAACCCAGGCGCGGGTAAGAGTACTTTATTGCTACAAGTGATGTGTGGCTTAGCCAGTCGTATGAAAACCTTATATATCACTGGCGAGGAGTCGCTACAGCAAGTGGCGATGCGCGCTCAGCGCTTAGGTCTGCCCCGAGATAAGCTTCGCATGTTATCTGAAACCAGCGTTGAGCAAATTTGTCACATTGCCCGTGAAGAAAAACCGGCAGTGATCGTAATTGACTCCATTCAAGTTATGCATGTGGAGGGCGTGACGTCATCACCAGGCTCGGTCAGTCAAGTGCGCGAAGCCGCGGCCCAGCTCACTCGTTATGCTAAGCAACATGGCGTGGTGGTATTAATGGTAGGGCACGTCACTAAAGACGGGGCGTTGGCAGGACCTAAGGTGTTAGAGCACTGTATAGATTGCTCTATTATGCTAGATGGCGCTAACGATAGTCGTTTTAGAATGCTGCGTAGTCATAAAAACCGCTTTGGTGCCGTAAATGAGTTAGGCGTATTTGCCATGACTGAAACAGGCTTAAAAGAGGTGAGCAACCCCTCGGCTATCTTTTTAAGTCGCGGTGAAGAACAAACCACTGGCTCAGTCGTCATGATTATTTGGGAAGGCACGCGGCCCTTATTAGTAGAGCTACAAGCACTGGTGGATTATTCACAACTTGGTAATCCGCGCCGGGTGACGGTGGGGCTTGAGCAAAATCGCCTCTCGATGTTATTAGCAGTGTTACACCGCCACGGTGGTTTGCAAATGGCCGACCAAGATGTGTTTGTAAACGTAGTGGGTGGCGTACGAGTGGAAGACACCAGTGCCGATTTAGCTTTACTACTGGCGCTAGTTTCGAGCTTTCGTGATAACGCCTTACCGCAAGAGTTGGTGGTGTTTGGTGAGGTGGGGTTATCGGGTGAAATACGCCCCGTGCCCTCAGGGCAAGAGCGCCTGATGGAAGCGGCCAAGCATGGCTTTACTCGCGCTATTATTCCTTGGGCAAATCGGCCTAAACACTCACCGCCAGGCATGGAAGTGATTGCCGTTAAAAAATTAGAAGAGGCGCTAGAAGCGCTGTAACTTAACTAACACTTACTCAGCATACGGGCGCGAGTCTAATAGCTCTTCAAATTGGCGCAATAATAAGGCTTCTTCGCCAAGGTTAAGCTCCATTAAGCGCCGTAGCCGGCTCGCGCTTTCAATATCTAGCAATTCGCATTCTATACCAATGCATTCATGCTGGTGAAAACGCTGGCGGGCTTGCATAATAATCTGTTTATGTTCGCCATCAAGAGATAAACGCAGTTCAAGTGGGGCATTAAGCTCTGCTTGCCACGGTTCAGTCACCTTAAGCAGCGCGCCATGAATAGATAAATCTTGCACCAATACCGAGTGTTGCTCGCCATCTAAAGTTATTATCCAAGCGGGAGAGCTAAACTCAACCCGAGTAAATATTCGACGCTCGGCCATAAGGGCTCCTGATCACGCGGGTTCTTCATTCGCGCTCAAGTGATTAAGTAAAGACACGGCAAATACTAAGCGGTCTTCTAAACTAAAGCGCTCTTCTAGCATCTCACCCAGTACACTGAGATCCTTATCTAATTCCAATAACACTTCGTCATTATCTACTTTTGCATATTTATCGTGAAAATTAAGCGCTAACACTGAGCTTTTTTTCAAGCGCAGGTAAATACGCTCGGCAAGAGTCCGGCCACTGCCGCGGGCTGACTCATAAGCCGCCATCACATAATCGTATATTTCAAAATGCGCCGCACTAACGTAATCCACCAGCTGGCTACAAAAGTCGCTGAGCTCTTGTGGCTCTGGCAATACTTTTCTATCGGTCGATAAACGAATGTATTCCACTAATAAAGCTTGGCGAGCTTCCATAAAGTCGTCTAGCGCTTGGTGTTTACCGGTGAGCTTAGCTTTGCTATGTGCCATTTTCCTGAGCATGATTCCCTCCTTGGGATGCTAGAGCCGCATAACTGCATAGCTCATAAAAGACAAACGTTACCTATCCATCATTAAAGAAAAATAGCCGTCGGGTCAATCACTATCCCTCTAACTTGGGCGCTATCTCGCGAACCTTGGGTCCCTAAGACACAAGCTGACTTGAGCTTTTCTTAGTAATCATTAACGCAGAATTTGGTAGTTGCCAACAATTTACTGGAATATTTGCAACTTTATTCATCCACCTCTTTTACGCAGTTGCTACTTATGGTTAAGCCTTAGCACGATAGTGCTGCAAAAAGCAGCATTTAGACGCGATGTGACGTCTAATTGGGGCTTTATCTAAGGTAGTGATACAATAGCCGCATTTGCCACCTGTTTTGGGACGATAGAATGCAACCTTTGAAAAATGATCGTTACTTACGTGCTTTATTACGCCAGCCCGTTGATTACACACCGGTTTGGATGATGCGCCAAGCAGGGCGTTATTTACCTGAATATAAAGCCACCCGTGCCGAAGCAGGCGACTTTATGGCCTTGTGTAAAAACGCTGAGCTGGCCTGTGAAGTGACCTTGCAGCCGTTACGTCGTTTTCCCTTGGATGCGGCGATTTTATTCTCTGATATTTTGACTATCCCCGATGCCATGGGTTTAGGCTTGTATTTTGAAACCGGTGAAGGTCCTAAGTTTCAACGTCCTATTACGTGTATGGCTGACGTACAAAAATTAGGTATTCCTGATCCTGAAGGTGAGCTGCAGTATGTGATGAATGCGGTGCGCACTATTCGTCGTGAGCTAAAAGGTGAAGTGCCACTGATTGGTTTCTCTGGCAGCCCTTGGACCTTGGCCACTTACATGGTAGAAGGCGGCGGCTCTAAGGCCTTTACTAAGACCAAGAAAATGATGTTTGCCGACCCCAACGCCATGCACTTATTGCTTGATAAGCTAGCCGACAGTGTCACTAGCTATTTGAACGCGCAAATTGCGGCCGGTGCTCAGTCGCTAATGATTTTTGATACTTGGGGTGGGGTGTTGAGTACGCGCGACTACAAAGAGTTCTCTTTGCAGTACATGGCGAAAATCGTGGATGGCTTAGTCCGTGAAAATGACGGTCGTCGCGTACCGGTAACATTATTTACTAAAAATGGCGGCCAGTGGCTTGAAGCCATTGCGGCTACCGGCTGTGATGGTATTGGTTTAGACTGGACCATCGATATGGCCGATGCTAAGCGTCGTGTAGGCGATAAAGTGGCGCTACAAGGCAATATGGATCCCTCTATGTTGTATGCTCCGATCCCACGCATTGAACAAGAAGTGTCAACCATCTTAGAAAGCTTTGGCGAAGGCCCAGGCCATGTGTTTAACCTTGGCCACGGTATTCACTTAGATGTAGATCCTGAGCATGCTGGCGCCTTTATTCGTGCGGTACAGAAATTGTCTCGCCCATATCATGCTAAGTGATATGAAAGGTAAGGAGTGAGGGGGTAAAACCAAGTCTGCAATCGGTTATTATCGTTACTCTTTAGAAGAATAAAAAAAGCGCCGCAAGGCGCTTTTTTTATGAGGAGTATAAGATGCAATAGTAAAGGAGAGGCAAAACTTTAAGTCTGCAGCAACTGCCCTTCAGTGCTACCCTCACGTTTCACTAACTTAACCTAACTCTTTTTGATATTTATTCACCGTGGTTAAGAAAGTGCGTTTTTCTTGGCCGCTTAAGCCTTCCGCCATGGGGAGTTTAACTTGCATGGCATCGACGGCACGATTATTCACATGAAATTCATAGTGCAAGTGCGGTCCTGTTGAGCGACCGGTATTACCAGAAAGCCCAATGCGTTGGCCGCGCCGTACGCTATCACCTTGTTTCACTAAAAATTTACTTAAGTGCAAAAACCGGGTGGTGTATTGGCGACCATGGCGAATAACAATGTAATTACCCGCTAACGGATGATGCACCGCTTTTACGACTACCCCATCGCCGGGCGCCAGTACAGGCGTGCCCACGGGCACGGCAAAGTCGGTACCTTTATGAGCGCGTACCCGCCCAGTAATAGGGTGTTTACGATTTAAATTAAAGCGTGAGCTAATGCGCGGGGTGACTTCTAGCGGAATACGAATAAAGCCGCGCTCTAAGCTTTCGCCTTTACTGTCATAAAATTTGCCATCTTCATGGCGAAAAGCGTAATAAGTACGGCCTTTATTATTAATTTCTACGGCTTGTAATTCAGACTTGCCCGTGCTTTTTCCTTGTACAAACTCGCGCTGTACTAATACTTTAAAGCTATCGCCTTGGCGTAAGTCGCGAGCAAAGTTAAGCTGCCATTGAAACAAGTTGGCCACGCGCTGAATTTGCGTGGCAGATAAACCGGCATCACGCGCGCTTAAGTAAAAACTGCCTTTGATCACCCCTTTAAGGGCGCGGGTTTCCCAATTACTGGCTTCGGTTTTTATCTTGCTATCGTAGCCATCACCATTGCGCACAAAAGTACGAGTATGGAGCAAGTCTTGTTTGATTTTAAATTCAAGCAACAAGTTATCTGAGTCAATGAGCAAGCTAAGGGTTTGGCCGGGCTTAAGGCCATCTAACACCCGCTCTTTATCTACTTCTAGTAACTTGTACATAGTGGCCAGCGGTAAGCCTAAGCCATTAAATATGCTGCTTAAGGTATCGCCGTTTTGTACGCCGTATTGCTGCCACTCTGGCTCTACGGCGGCCAGTTCATCCAATGCATCCACCGGCTCTACGGGGCCTAAGTCATCATCGGGAAGCGTAAAAAATTCGGTGTTATCTACCTGAGGTTGAATGGCGCCCGCAGGCAGCGCTAACGTCTCGGGTAAACTAAGGGTACGGGGTGGCTCAAGTAAATGTTGAGCAGAAGGGAGCATCACTGCCGTTGTCAGTGTCAGCGTACTCAATAAGACAATGCCATAAAGGTGTCGCTTGGGTAGCTGCTTAGGAACATCTTGCAGTTTTACTTGAAGTGGGCGGAGAAAATTCATCCGAAGTACCTATGCCTATGAAGTGGCTAAAATAATGAAAACAAAAACCGCTTTAGCTATCCGACTCAGGTAACGGATAATAAAGCGGTTGATTTTAATACAAAAAACGCTCAAAGGCTGAATTCAGCACGGTTTGGTAAGCAGCAATAAACAGCTTATCGTCTTGGTGCTATTGGCGTGAATCATGGGTTTGAGCTAATTTATGTAAAAAAGTTCCTTATTTTAACGCAGTAAAGGGTAAATATTTAGCGTTAGTTGAGTAAACACTTCGTCATCGCCGCTGCCAACTGCTCCATAAACCTAAAATAGCCCTCAGCACTTGGGCTGATATCGGTTGCTAATGGGTCTAGCACACCACTGCGAGCTTGGGTATTGCGCAACACAGCGCTCACTACCGCGGGCTTAAACTGTGGCTCGGCAAATACACACACGGCCTTAGATTGTTTAAGGGCATGATGAATGCGAGTGACGGTTTTAGCGCCAGGTGCTCGGGCAGGGTTAACAGTAAAGTGCCCCAATGATGACAGCTGATAATGGCGTTCCCAATGCCCATAGGCATCGTGAAATACAAAGTAGCCAATGCCTTGTAACGGCGCTAATTGTGCGGCCAGCTTAGCGTCAACTTTTGCTAATTTTGCCTGAAAAACAGCCAAATTAGTTTGATATCGATCATAATTTTGCGGATCGATCTGGCTCAATTTTTTAGCAATCAGTGCAGCGATAGCCTCGGCTTGGTGTGGATCTAGCCAGATGTGTGGATCTTGGCTGCCGTGATGATGGTGGTGACTATCTTGCTCTGTATCTTCGATCACTAAAGAATGTTTATCGTGATGGTGAGCATGCTCAATAGCCGGTAACTGGCTAAGTAGCGCCACACTTTTTTCCTGACTTGCTAGCAGTGGGGCTAAGAAAACTTCTAGCTCGGGTCCCACCCAAATAACGAGGTCGGCATTTTTTATTTTTCGCACATCAGAAGGGCGCAGCGCATAATCGTGGGGCGAGCTGCCAGGGGGCAATAATAATTTAGGTGTAGCTGTGCCTTCAGTAATAGCGCTGGCGATTAATTGCAGTGGTTTAATAGAGGTGAGTACTTCAACGGCACGAGCCTGGCTGCTTAAAACCAAGCACAGGCACAAAGTGAATACGACTTTCATGGGCGGGGAGTCCAGATGAGTGATAGAGTTTGCTAACTAAGCAATGTTATAATATTACAAATTGAGAAGTAAAGGCATAAAATCCATGATGAGGCTGGTGGAATTAACGGACGTGGGACTCACCTTAGGCGGCAATGTTATTCTAGAACGAGTGTCATTAACGCTAGAACGCGGTGAAATCCTAACGATAGTCGGCCCTAATGGTGCGGGTAAAAGCTCATTAATTAAATTGGTATTAGGGCTATTAACGGGGCACACAGGGACCTTGTGGCAGAAGCCAAGGTTACGCGTGGGTTACGTGCCGCAAAAGCTGCATTTAGACTCAGTACTGCCATTAACAGTAGCGCGC
This sequence comes from Oceanisphaera avium, assembly GCF_002157875.1. Taxonomy (NCBI): domain Bacteria; kingdom Pseudomonadati; phylum Pseudomonadota; class Gammaproteobacteria; order Aeromonadales; family Aeromonadaceae; genus Oceanisphaera; species Oceanisphaera avium. The sequence continues at coordinate 1,607,252 of NZ_CP021376.1, read as the reverse complement.
TTTATGAGCTTATCTCATGGGAGAAAGCTCACTGTTACCCAAGCGCTGGCCAAAGTAGGTGCTGAGCGCTTAGCCGAGCGCAGTATGCAAGCGTTATCAGGTGGAGAAATGCAGCGCATTTTACTGGCTCGGGCTTTGATGATGCAGCCGGAGTTATTAATTCTTGATGAGCCTGCCCAAGGGGTAGATGTGCATGGCCAAACGGAGTTATATGCCTTAATTAAGCTGCTGGCGGATGAGCTGCAATGTGGCGTGTTAATGGTGTCTCATGATCTGCATTTAGTCATGGCCAGCACTCATAGTGTGATTTGCTTAAACCAACATATTTGTTGTCATGGTGAGCCTGAAGATGTGGCGCGCCATCCTGAATTTGCCCGCTTGTTTGGCCGACCTGAATTAGCGCAGTTAGCCGTGTATACCCATCATCATGACTGTGACGATGAACACCATGGAGATGTCCGTCATGTGGGATAGTTTTTTAGGCTATGCGCTGTTAGCTGGGTTAGGTATTGCTATTTTAGCCGGCCCCTTAGGCAGCTTTGTGGTGTGGCGGCGCATGGCTTATTTTGGCGATACTTTAGCGCACTCTTCATTATTAGGTGTAGCGTTTGGCTTAATGCTCCAGATTGATTTAACACTGGCAGTACTGGTGGCTTGTGTCTGTTTAGGTATTGTTTTGGCTGCGTTACAGCGAGCCAGTTGGTTAGCAACGGACACCTTATTAGGTATTTTAGCGCACACCTCGTTATCTCTTGGCTTAGTGGCCTTGGCTTTTATGGATAATGTACGTGTGGATCTGATGGCCTATCTGTTTGGCGATTTATTAGCCATTCAGTTAGTGGACTTATATTGGATATTTGGCGGTGGCTTAGTACTACTGGCGATATTACACCACTTTTGGAGCCAGTTATTGTCCATTACCGTGAGTGAAGAACTAGCGCGGGTAGAGGGCATTAAAGTTGAGCGGTTAAAACTCCTGTTATTGCTAATGATCAGCGTCTTAATTGCGGTGGCGATGAAATTTGTCGGCGCGTTAATTATTACTTCTTTACTGATTATTCCTGCCGCTACTGCGCGTCGCTTTAGTCGCTCACCGGAGCAAATGGCCGTGTATGCCATGGGGCTGGGCATGGTGGCCGTGGTCGGCGGTTTGCAGCTGTCGGTCAGTTATGACACGCCCGCTGGACCTTCGGTAGTAGTGATAGCGGCGGCGTTATTTTTGTTGTCTCATTTAGTGCCCAAACGAGGTTAAAGAACGACGCCAACTAGATACCTAGCTACACCTACTTGGTGTAGCTAGGTCTTACTGAGCTTGCCTCAGTGTCTCGTACTGTCAGGTACTGAGGCTTAGCAGCGAGTCCCTAATTTCATCAGGATGGCGCATAAATTATAAACAGCGCTCTTGCTATCGCTCAAAACTGGGCGCTGCTAGTACTTCATGGACCCGTTGGCGCAGCGCAGGCAGCGTTTCGCTTTCAAACCAAGGGTTATTCATGAGCCAATACCGGTTGCGAGGCGAAGGATGAGGCAAAGGTAATATAGTCGGGGCTAGCTCTTGCCAATGGCGTACCGTTTCGGTGAGCGTTTTATAGCGCTTACCTAAATAGTAGCGCTGAGAATACTGGCCAATAAGCAGTGTCAGTTCAATATTAGGTAAGACGCTAAGCAGCTGTTGATGCCACGCCGGCGCGCACTCAGGGCGCGGCGGTAGGTCGCCACTTTTGCCTTTGCCCGGATAACAAAAGCCCATAGGCATGATGGCCATTATTTCGGGGTCATAAAATTGCTCACGAGTTAAGTCTAACCAGCGGCGAAGAGTATCACCACTGGGATCGTTCCAAGGAATGCCCGTTTTATGGACCCGAGTACCGGGTGCTTGGCCAATAATCATAATGCGGGCAGCGGGAGCCATTTGTAATACGGGGCGAGGGCCTAACGGCAAATGAGCTTCACATAATGTGCACGCGCGCGCCTGCATTAATATTCGTTCAAACTCAGACGGATTATTGCCCATATTGCCTCACTTATTAAAAGGGTGCCGTTAGCGCCTTAACTAAAGATCGCACTTTTTTAATAGCCTAAATTAAAATCCACTAAGCCCTCTAGCGTTTTTCCTGTGGTGTATTTTAAATAGTTACGACTAAAGCGGGTAACGATTTGCTCAGGAAAACTATAACCCGAGTTATGAGGCGTAATCACCACATTTGGCATATCCCACAGTGGGCTGGCTACGGGTAACGGCTCGGTAGCAAACACATCCAGTACTGCTGCCCCAATATTACCGTGGCGCAATGCTTGGATCAGCGCCCCTTCATCTACTGCATCGCCGCGGCCAATATTAAAAAAGATAGTACCGGGTTTAAAATGACTGATGCGCTCGGCATTAAATAAGCCGCGAGTTTGTGCCGTAGAGGGCAATACACTGACTACTACATCGGCGCGCGCTAATACGTTATTTAAAGCGGGCAGCTGATAAGTATGATCAAAGCCGGCGGCTTCTCGGCCCGAGCGACTAATACCCAGCACTGACATGCCAAAATGTTGCGCGGTATGGGCAATATGTTGGCCGATACTGCCGGTGCCCATGATCAGCATGGTTTTTCCTTGGAGACTTTCATAAGGAATAGGCTGCCAATTATGTAAGCGTTGTTGCGCTTTATAATGGCGCAAGTGGCGGGTGAGCGATAATAAATGACCAAACACATATTCACTGACTAACGGGCCAAAAATGCCTTTGATATTAGTGAGATAATAATCTTGGCGACACTCGGCATGCAGTAGCGCGTCCACGCCGGCATACGTCGATTGTGCCCAGCGCAGCGCTTTTGCTTGAGGCAAACGCTCGCGCAGCTTTTGTGGCTCACCCAATAAAATATCAGCATGGCTGAGTGCGGCTTGAATACCCGCTTCATCGCTTGGCGCTAAAATCGTTAAGCCTGGCAGGTAGGCCTGTTTTAATAATGCTTGATACTCGGCGTTATCTTGGCTGAGCAATAACAGGGTATGATTGGCCATACCTTCTCTCCTTATTATGCTTCTTGTCAGGGCATTTTATGAGACAATGCCACATGCCTAAACTTATACCAGCATGGGCCGCCTAAACTGTGAGTCGTGATGTGAAAGACCCATAATGGCAAAAAAATGATCACATAACCACAAGGAAATATCTGTGTTCGGGGATAAATTTTACAAAAAAATCAACAAGCTAGCTCCGTGGCAACAAACTGTATTTGCGCTAGCGCTGGCCGAACGCATGTATCCCAATTACCAGTTATTTAGCGATACCAGTCACTTTGGTAGTGGAGAGCGTTTTCGCGAAACACTAAATATCTTGTGGACCTATCTCACCGTTAAAGGCTCGCGGGTAGACTTAGGCGCCGAGCTTGAGTCGTTTGAAAGTATGATCCCCGACCCTAGCCAATTTGAAAGCTATGGCGCCTATCCTGCACTCGATGCCTGTGTGGCACTGGGTTGTGCCTTTAACTCGGTGATTTGTCGTATTGGTGAAGAAGCCATTGAAGCCAGTCATGCCTCTTTAGGTACCGTTGCCGGTTTTGTAGAGCTACTCGCAGAGCGCGAGTTAAGCGAAGAAGAGCTCTATGAAGAAGAGCTATTAATGGCAGAAATGGAGTTTCAGGTGGCTTTACTAGAGCGAGTTAACCAGCCCCGCGATGCTGAGGCTATTCTAGCGATCCGAGACTTTGCTGCTCAAGAGGGCGTCTCTAATATTGGGATTAGCTTAGACTAATTCACGGTTTAATATGGTCTGCTAAATAGGGCATAAGACTCGCCCTATTTATGAGAGACAGAATGCTTGGGCTATTCGTGCAGCAGGCTGCCCACTTGTAATAGTGGCGCTACATCTAAGTCATTGGCATTCATCATGGATGAAATACGTTGTACTGAAGAGAGCAATAGATTTTGCTCCCATTCATCTAAGCCTTGAAAACGCTGAATAAAGCTTTCTTGAAGCGGGCGCGGCGCGGTTTTTAACTTATCTTTGCCCTCATCGGTTAGCACGGCATACACTTTGCGCTTATCGGTTTGGCTACGCTCACGACGCACTAGTAATTTTTGCTCTAATCTATCGATAATAGTGGTGGCCGTAGCTTGACTCATATGAGTGGCTTGAGCGAGTTTACGCATCGTAATATCGCCGTGCTCGCTAATGGCCTGCAGCAACAGCAACTGGGGGCCGGTTAAGCCCGACTCTTTACTCAGCTGTCTGGAGTGCAGATCGATGGCGCGAATAATTTGGCGCAACGCCACTAGCATATCTTCATGTTTTTCCAAGGTGTTAACGCCGCCTATACTTGTCTAATCTTGCCAGCACCATAGCGCAAAAGCTGCCTTTTTTAAAGACCAGTAACAATTGCTCGCCAAACTTAGTCCTCATTACCGCCACTGTTGCAGGGCTAAATCTAAGCTGTGCTCGCCATCCGTCAGTTGCACTTCACTTTCTTGCAGCGTGGCAAATAGCTCAATATTACGCTGACATAAACTGGCTAGTCTTTGCGGCTGAGGATCGCTTAAGTGATAAATGGCCAATCTTGGCAGTGAGCTTAACTGAGTGTGATGTTTTTCCCACCACAGCTCAGCGCTGCGCCCGCCATAGCTATATACTAGTACTTGCTCGGCGCGAGACAAGGCTTGCTTAATGCGCTTGACGCTGGGCTCGCCTAATTCAATCCACATTAAAATACGGCCATCGTCGGCGTTAAGCCAAAGCTCTGGCTCATCGTCGCTACTCAGTCCTTTAGTAAAACGTAAACTAGGGTGAGCATGGCGGATAAATGCCAGTAACCGCACCATAAGTCGGATGTTAGTTTCTGAAGGGTGTTGTGCGAGAGTGAAGCTGTGCTCTTGGTAATAATGGCGATGGAGATCGCTAATATTAAGCTGCACTTTATGGATAGCGGCAGGTAAAGCCATAATGGTTACTCTTAGAAAAAGCGCTATGGTAGCGACAAGAGTGCGCGAACGCTATGCGCTTAATCAGGTCACTGTTTTACACAAAGCAAGGGGTTGTGCCAAGCGCTGGCTAAGCTAACACCATTACCTGTTTTTTTATCCAGTAGCGCCTGCTACACTTTGCATTTTTTTACTAAGAGCGATTGTTGTGGCAGATTTTAAGACCCATGTAAAAGTTGCCTCTATTGCGACAGGCATATTGGCCAGCAGTTTGGCATGGACCGAGCTCATTAGCCTGCCAGAAGCCTGTCTTTTATGGTTAAGCGGCTCGTTAGGCGGCATTATGCCAGACATAGATGCCGACACCTCACGCTCCATTGAGATTATCTTTCGCCTCTTTGGTGCGCTCGCTAGCACGCTAATGATGCTGTATGGCCGCCATCATTTACCTTTACTTGATACCTTATTATTAGCAGGCGGCGCCTATTTATTGATGCGCTACCCTTGTTGCTGGGCGTTTGCCAAACTCACAGTGCACAGAGCCAGTTTGCATTCATTGCTGGCCAATGGGGTGTTTGGTATTGCGACAGTATTGGTAAGTTACCATCTGTTTCATTTAAGCGTCATTCAGTCTTGGTTAATGGGCGTGTTTATGTTTATTGGCGCTGTGATCCATTTAGTACTCGATGAAATATACAGTATAGATTTAGAAGGCAGGCGGCTTAAAAAATCCTTTGGCACAGCACTTAAAGTGATGCAATGGCCAGCACACTTACCTAACTTAGCGCTATTAGCCTGTTTATGGTGTGGCGGGTGGTTAGCGCCTTCTCCTTTGCCTTTATGGCAGATGGTAAGGCAACTATTGCGCTAGTCTGATAGCTGATAAGATATTAGGGCTGGTGGCTCACTCTTTTTCTAATCATGCTAATAATGAGTAGCCAAATCCAGTGCCGATTAACATCACACACAGGATTTAATAAATGAGCCTTGCAGACCAGGTATTGGCCGTAAACGACGACTTGCCGATCCGTACCCAGCAAGCGGTACACAGCGGTAAGGTACGCTCCGTATACTGGCTAACCGCTGAAGATAGCCAGCGCTTAATCCAAGAAAAAGGGTATCAAGTAGCTAGTGATGCGCCGCTGGCCATTATGGTGATCAGTGATCGTATCTCTGCGTTTGATTGTATTTGGCACGGTGAGAGTGGAATGAAAGGCGTGCCCGGTAAAGGGGCGGCGTTAAATGCTATTTCTAATCATTGGTTTAAGCTGTTTAAAGAGCAAGGCTTAGCCGATAGCCATATTTTAGATATTCCCCATCCTTTTGTCTGGATAGTGCAAAAAGCCACGCCCATTAAGATTGAAGCCATTGCTCGCCAATATATTACTGGCTCAATGTGGCGCAGTTATGCCAAGGGGGAGCGAGAGTTTTGTGGCCTTCGCTTACCTGATGGCTTACAAAAAGATCAGAAACTTCCCCAGTTACTGATTACGCCCTCTACTAAAGGCATATTAACCGGCATTGCGGGAGTGCCAGAAGCGGATGATGTGAATATTAGCCGCCAAGATATTCAGGCCAACTTTAGTGCCTTTAACTTTAAAACAGCCGATGACATTAACGCCTATGAGCGTTTATTAGCCGAGGGTTTTGCGGTTATTGAACAGGAATTAGCTAAACTCGGTCAAATTTTTGTGGATACCAAATTTGAATTTGGTTATGTCACTGATGCCAATGGCCAAGAACAACTGATTTATATGGATGAGGTGGGAACGCCAGATTCTTCAAGAATTTGGGATGAAGCGGCTTATCAAGCAGGACAAATAGTAGAAAACTCAAAAGAAGAGTTTCGCCAAATGTTGCTTAATCATTTTCCAGAACCCGATATTTTACTAAATAAAGAGCGTATGGCAGAGCGAGAAGCCCTCGCCAAACATAACGCTTTGCCCGTGAGTGCATTAATGGCCGTATCTGACACTTATATTAAGCTAGCAGAGAAAATAACCGGTCAAAAAATAGTATTATCCGCTAATCCTAAAGCCGATATTATTACTATTTTACGCGAGCAATATGACTTAATCGTTTAGTAAGTGCCACTCACCAATAAAAAAGCCCAGTTTACTGGGCTTTTTTAGTATTCATTCTGGTTAGAATTAGCGGGTACCAAATACCACTATGGTTTTTCCATGAGCAGAAATAAGATTTTGCTCTTCTAACATTTTCAAGATACGGCCCACGGTTTCACGAGAGCAACCGACAATTTGGCCGATTTCTTGGCGAGTGATCTTAATTTGCATGCCATCCGGATGGGTCATAGCATCGGGCTGGCGCGCTAAACTCAGCAGTGTTTCAGCAATACGACCTGTGACATCTAAAAAAGCCAAGTCGCCTACTTTTTGGCTGGTGGTTTGCAAACGTTCGGCCATTTGTGCTGACAAACGCATTAAAATTTCTGGGTTTACTTGAATGAGTTGGCGAAACTTCTTGTAAGAGATTTCGGCCACTTCACAAGGGGATTTAGCACGAACCCAAGCGGTGCGCAGTGGGTTGTCTGTGTCTTCAAATAGCCCCAGTTCACCAATAAAGTCTCCCTTATTTAAATAAGACAGGATCATTTCTTTGCCGTCTTCATCTTTAATCAGCACAGAGACCGAGCCTTTCACTATGTAGTACAGCGTCTCTGCTTTTTCGCCCGCATGGATCAAAGAGCTTTTAGCGGGATATTTATGAATATGGCAATGAGATAGAAACCATTCTAGGGTTGGATCACTTTGGGGCTTGCTAATAACCATTTCTTTACCTCTTAATTCCATTAATTAGCTCGGGGCTTTGGCCTAGCAAGCTGTCTAAGTTAAGTCTTCTCGACGACCTAGCATAAAAGGCTTAACTCATATCATCAAGGACTTAAGCTTTTATCCTACTCGTCGGCGCTAAATCAATAGGCTAATATAGCCATTTTGCTTGAGGTAATGATGAAAGCAACAGTGACATGGTTAGAAGGAATGCGTTTTGAAGGGCTATCTGAGTCGGGTCATAAAATCACGCTCGATGGCACTAATCCAGGACAAGGGGCCAGCCCTATGGAAGCAGTACTGTTAGGCGCGGGAGGCTGCAGTGCCATCGATGTAGTGTCTATTCTAGAAAAAAGTCGCCAAGCTATTACCGGTTGTGTAGTAGAGCTAAGTGCGACTCGCGCTGAGCAAGCGCCCCGCGTGTTTACGGATATTAATATGCATTTTGTGGTGACGGGGACTGAGCTGTCTGAAAAACACGTAGCGCGAGCCATTAGCTTATCTATGGAAAAGTATTGCTCTGTGATGAAGATGCTTGATAAAGCGCTTAGCGCCACCTCGTCTTATGAGATACATCCAGCATAATTAGTCGCAGCGCGCTGTGACAATGTTGGCCTATGATCCACATCAATAACCTTTGTTTTATTAGGGTTTATATTGTTAGCAATAAAGTGGTTGTGCACTCCTTTTGCAACAGAGGTAAGCCCTATGAATAAACAATTTACTCGAGTGGGTATAGGTATGGTATTGGCACTAGGCTTGAGCCAAGCCGCCCTTGCTAGCCCGCGTAATGAGCCAATACAACCTATTCCCCAAGCTACCATTACTAATGGCGCTATGGTTGAACTGGGTAAAAAGCTATTTTTTGATCCCAGATTATCCAAGTCAGGCTTTATTTCTTGTAACTCTTGCCACAATTTATCCATGGGCGGGACCGATAATATTAAAACCTCCATTGGCCATAATTGGCAGCAAGGACCCATTAACTCGCCCACGGTATTAAACTCAAGCCTTAACTTAGCGCAGTTTTGGGATGGTCGAGCCGCAAGCTTAAAAGAGCAAGCGGGCGGACCTATCGCCAACCCGGGTGAAATGGCCTTTACCCACGAGTTAGCGGTGGATGTGTTGCAGTCTATCCCAGGCTATGTGGCAGACTTTGCCCAAGTATTTGGTAAGGAATCTCTTAATATCGATATGATCACCGATGCTATTGCAGCCTTTGAAGAAACACTAGTAACGCCTAATTCTGATTTTGACTTATGGCTAAAAGGCGACGATAACGCCTTAACAGCCCAGGCTTTAGCCGGTTATCAGCTTTTTAAAGACAGTGGCTGTGTTGCTTGTCATAACGGGCCAAATGTCGGCGGTACTTCTTATCAAAAAATGGGCGTGATTGAGCCTTATCAGTCGGCGTCTACAGAAGTAGGGCGAGCAGCGGTGACGGGTAAAGACGCGGATCGCTTTTTATTTAAAGTCCCGACCCTGCGCAACGTTGAGCTAACCTATCCCTACTTTCATGATGGTGAAGCATCAACGCTAGAAGAGGCGGTCGATATTATGGGGCGCTTACAATTAGGGCGCGTGTATTCAGAGCAAGAAATTGGCCAAATAGTGGCGTTCTTAAAGTCATTAACCGGCGAGCAGCCACGCTTTGAATTACCTATCTTGCCGCCCTCTACCAACGCAACACCTAAGCCAATCCCGTTTGGTTAGCTAAGCACGATACGTAAATGATAAAAAGCCCAGCATATTAAGCTGGGCTTTTGCATTGTTCGATTCCCTAATCCCTAATCTAGCGTATTTTCCCTGTTTCTAATAAGCGCTCTAACATGGGGCGCAAAATTAGCTCCATCACAAAACCTACCTTGCCGCCTGGCACCACTATGGTATTGCGTCGTGACATAAAAGAGCCGTCGATCATGGCCAGCAAATAGGGATAGTCGACATTTTTAATACCGCGAAAGCGGATCACCATCATGCTCTCATCGGCGCTAGGGATAACTTTGGCACTAAAAGGATTAGAGGTATCAACAGTAGGAATGCGCTGAAAATTAATATGAGTTCGTGAAAACTGCGGTGTAATAAAATTAATGTAGTCTTCCATCGAGCGCACGATAGAGTCGGTGACTGCTTCTCTAGAATGTCCGCGCTCGGCAGTATCGCGGATCAATTTTTGGATCCACTCTAAATTAACGATAGGCACCATGCCGATCAATAGATCCACATGTTGCGCCACGTTATGCTCATCGGTGACCACACCGCCGTGTAAGCCTTCATAAAACAATAAATTAGTGTCGCTGGGTAATTGCTGCGAAGGCGTAAAGGTGCCGGGCATTTGATTAAAAGGCACAGCTTCGTCAAAGGTGTGTAAGTAACGGCGAAATTGTCCGGTACCTGTGTCACCGTATTTTTTAAAAAAGTGCTCTAGCAGTTCAAAATCATTGGCTTCAGGGCCAAAATAACTGATATGTCTGCCTTGCTCGCGCGCACGGCGAATAGCGACATCCATCTCGGGTCGAGTATAGCGATGAAAACTATCACCCTCTAACATGGCCGCTTTTACGCCAAGCTGAGCAAACATGGATTGAAAGACCTCGGTGGAGGTCGAGGTGCCGGCACCCGAGGAACCGGTCACCGCGATAATGGGGTGCTTGGCAGACATAAAGAACCTTAAATGAGTAAACTGTGAATGTTTATACGCAAAGGGCTAGGGCTAGGTCAAGGCGTGTTACGCAGATGGCTAGCCGGCACTATGTTAACGCTTTCATGTAATTCACTGTAGACGATGAGCGCCTCTCCTGATTTAAGTTGCTGTTTAACCTGAATAACTTTTTCTGATAAGGAGATATCTTCCCTACCGTATTCGGTGCCCTCGCGCAGTACAAATTGTTCAATTAAGTTATCTAGTGTGTCGGAATTTAAGTCAGTAAAGGGAATAATCATGCGTTCTCCAAATAAGGGGGCCATTGCTGGGCAAGCCAGTGAGGAACCTTTTGCTCTAGCCAATAAAGGGGGGCCCAGGGCGTGCCGTAAATAAAGCCCACATGGCCACCGTGTTGGCTTAGCTCATAAGTAATAGCAGGAGAAAGATCGCTCGCATCGGGGATCGCTGCATCATTCATAAAAGGATCGTCGGCGGCATGCAACATTAAGGTGGGCGTGCTGATTTTATCTAATAAAGATAAGCCCGAGCATTGGTGATAATAATCTTCAGCATCTTTAAAGCCATGAATGGGCGCGGTAATGCGATCATCAAATTGGCGTAAACTTTTTATCTGATACGGTTTCACTTCCGACTGATGTTGGGGGTGGCGGCGAAGGCGTTGCTGCCAATTAAAGAGCATGCGCTTTAATAAATAATGCTGATAGGCGCGAGATAAGCCTTTATTAATACGGGTGGCGCTGGCAGAAAGCGCCAATGGCGCCGAGATAATGACCGCCGCACACAGCGTATTATTAGGGTGCTTAGCTAAGTAGTTAACGAGCATATTCCCCCAAGCGAATAACCAATGGCGGCAATGGCGCGCTCGGGGTAGCGTTGGCGCAATAGCGTTAGTAAATAATGCGGGTCTTCAATTGCACCGCAATGATAAGCTTGTAAATAGCGATTGGGCTCGCCGCTACAGCCTCTAAAGTGCATCAACACACACTGCCAGCCCTGTTGCTGGATAGCAGCCATCATGCCTTGAATATAATGAGAGTCGATATTGCCCTCTAAGCCATGAAATAACACCACCAGCGGCTTATGGTCCCCTTGTTCAGGTAATCCCCATGCCAGATCGACAAAGTCGCCATCTGGCAGCTCAAGGCGTTCTTTACGAAAGCCAATACCATTAGGGTGTAACACTTTAGCCAATATGGTTTGCAGATGAGCACTGCGCGCCCACCAAGGAGCATGAAATTTACTGGTATGTATCATATTGCGGGTGATAACTCCTAACCGAGCGGCGATGGCATTAATAAGAAAGTGTGACGTTGACTGTCGATTAAATTAGCATTATTTAGCCATAAAGTACTGGGCGAGGCGGGCAAAATCGAGTAAAACAGCGCCTTTCTACTGCTCTTTTTTCGAGTTGCCTATGGATTTTGCACTCTTGATCTCGGTGGCGGGCTTTGCCTTTGCCTCCTGCGCCACGCCCGGCCCTAATAATATGCTATTAACCCACAGTGCTGCGCGCGCTGGTTATGGAGCTAGCTTAAAATTATTACTGGGGATCATGCTGGGTTTGCAATTGTTGCTCTTACTGTCGGCGTTGGGGCTCAGCCAGCTTTTTTTTTCGTTGGCCGTTTATACAAGGGGCTTAAAAATACTTGGCAGTGGCTATTTGCTGTGGTTAGCATGGCAAATTGCTCGTACGCGTCCTGCTAGTAATGACGTTGGGAGTATGAATTGGCACCAAGGGATGGTATTTCAATTTATTAACCCTAAGGCCTGGGTAATGGCGCTCTTTGCAATGAGTGGCTTTACCTTAGCGGACGAGCAGTATTGACCCTCAGCTTGGCTTATACTGGCGGTCTTTTTAATACTAGGCCGTTACGGGTCATTTATGGACTTTTTTAGGATTAAAGCTGCGTGGCGGTTTGTGCCAAGCTAATGATTGGCGACGTTTTAATCAAGGCATGGCATTATTAACCGCCGCCAGTGTGTTAATGATCTGGTTTTAATAGATTTTTAAGCTTCTTTTGTGACAGTTGTACTCAATAACAGGTAAAGTCACGAAGTTTTCGTTCACACCATAAAGGTTGTCATGGTTTTAGACACTGATTTATTTAAAGACATTCGCCCGTATCGGGACGAAGAAGTCGCCGGCGCTATTCAGCGCTTGATCCACGACGATGAGTTTGTAGGCGCCATTGCTAAATACCGTTTTTCTACTTTGTCCGGTATTGGTGGCCCTATTATTAGAGCCTTAATTCGTCTTTATTTAAGCTGGCGCTGGCGCAAGCTTAAAAGTGTGCGCCAAATTCAGCTGGAAGTGGCCAGCTACATGGAAAAAATGATCACCAGCACCACGCAAGGCGTCACCTATTCTGGCTTAGATCAACTCGATCCCAGTCAAGGCTACGTCTTTATCTCTAACCACAGAGATATTGCCATGGATCCGGCGTTTGTAAACTGGGGCTTACACAGTCATGGCTTAGATACGGTGCGCATTGCTATTGGCGATAATTTACTACGCAAACCCTGTGCGGCCGAGTTAATGAAGCTAAATAAAAGCTTTGTCGTTAAACGCTCAGCCAAAGGGCCTCGCGAGATGATGAAGGCCTTTAGCGAGCTATCGGCTTATTTGCGCCATTCCATTGATGAGCAACAGTCTATTTGGATTGCGCAAAAGGAAGGGCGAGCTAAAGATGGCAATGATAAAACCGATCCCGCTATTTTAAAGATGTTTTATATGGAAGGTAAGCGACAAAAGATCCCCTTTGCCGACTATATTAAAACCCTTAATTTAGTGCCGGTAGCCATTTCTTATGAATACGATCCCGGCGATCAAGCTAAGGCGCGTGAGCTCGCGGCTAAAGAAGAGCTAGGCGCTTATGAAAAGCGCGAATTTGAAGACGTAGAAAGCATAGTACAGGGCATAGTGGGTCAAAAAGGTCGCGTGCATGTGGCTTTTGGCCAGCCATTAGTCGGGGACTTTGAAACAGCCGATCAACTGGCTGAAGAAATTGATAAGCAAATTTATGCCAACTATCATTTATTCCCCAGCAATATATTAGCCGCCGGCCAACCTTTAGCCCGCGAGCTCACTGCTAATGATGCTAATGCGGCAAAAGAGTTTGAGCGCTACATGCAAGATATTCCTCCCGAGCTAAAAGCGCGGGTTTTAGCCATGTATGCTAAGCCGGTGCTTAATCAAGCCGGTGCGCTCAATGCGCCAAGCGAACCCGAGCCACTGCTTTCCTCTGTGGAGTCGCTGCCGTTAGTTGAATAATGCTGGCGGCTCGCCCACTCATAATCTCGCCCACTCATCATACTGAGTGGGCTTTTTTATAAGCAAGATGACTGGGGCTTTAGGCAGTAGGGGGCGTAAAATGCACTCTGTCTCTGCCAGCACGCTTAGCTTCATATAAACAGTCGTCGGCGCGCTTGGTTAAGCTTTCTGCACTATCTGTACTTTGTACTTGGGCCACGCCGCCACTGATGGTGATTTCGCCCACTTCCTTAAAGTAATGATGACGAACTTTATCTATTAATAGCTCGGCCAAATGCACGGTTTGCTCTAAATTGGTTTCAAAACAGATAACTAAAAACTCTTCACCGCCCCAGCGGCAAATAATATCCACTTGGCGCAGGTTATTTTTTAACAGCTGACTTAGCTCCACTAACACCTGATCACCCACCAGATGCCCATAGTTATCATTTACTTTTTTAAAATGGTCGATATCAAATAGAATAATGGATAAAGGATGCTGGTAACGCTGGGCACGCTCTACCTCATTTTTTAAATTTAGTCCGTTGCGATTAGTCAGCTGAGTAAGCGCATCGGTATGCGCCATGTGATTGAGCCGCTCATTGAGGGCATTTAAACGACGCATCCAATAGCTACTCGTAATAATTACCGCCAGCAGCAAGGCGCCTAATAGATAAGCAAAGCTATAATCGGTTATTACCTCTTGAGTCACTTGCAAATTAAGATGGCGGTCTAGTATGGCTTGCGTTTCTTGAGGGCTAATACTGGCAATACCTCGGTTTAGAATATTACGTAGCGTTTCTTCAGACTTGATAACACCTATACGCAGATGGTTTTCATAACCTGGTAATTGGCCAGAGACTTTAAGGTTGTACCAGCCGGCACTTTTTAAAGTACGGGCTGCCACAATTAGGGAGCGTACCGTTAAGTCTACTTTGCCTTCTGATACTAACTGCGTGCCTTCATCTTCATTTTCGGTATAAACAATTTTAAGATTTGGGAAGTCTTGGGCAAACATCTCTGCCATATTGCTGCCATTTAATAAGGCAATCGAAGTGTTATTGAGAGAGCTAACATCTGAGATAAAGGGGTGCTCGTCTCGAGTAATTAATACATTGGGATCTTCTAGTAAGGGCTCAGTAAAAATAAGCCATTTCTCGCGCTCAGGCGTGGCATTAAGGGAGCTAATGGCAAGGCAGCGGCCGTCTTTAGACGCTTGAATACTTTCTTCCCAGGTATGGGTGGGGTAGAGCACAATATTTAGGCCGGTTTTGTTGGCTAGTAGCGTCATTAAGTCAGCCACTATGCCGATATGTTCTTGATTAGCATTTAACCCTTCAAACGGTAGCCAGTCGGGATTAACGCAAAACGATACTTGAGGATGCACGCTTAAATAAGCGCGTTCAGTGACGGTTAATTGGGCGGGGCTTGCCAGTGATTTAATGGAGCCACCTAAAAATAATAATAGGCCAAGCCCAACCCACAATGGCAAAAAGCGATGAGATATCACCCAGCGCTGCAAGACGCCAAAGTGCAATAAGAATGACATGTCGATATAAGCCAAGTTGCTGGGGATAAATCTATTTTGATGTTAAGAGATTATATTTCAAATGTTAACGTTTGGTTTTGCAAGCTAGTTAACAAAACCACACGTTAATGAGCAGAGATTATTAAGTATGCGCGATTTTTATCGCTGGGCTTATTACTAGACTTCCCTCTTCTAGTATCCATTGTTTAGGCTGGCAGCGCATTAATAGTCGTAACGGACGCGCCGTAGGCACTTGCAATACGACCTCTAACAAGTCGCCTCTTAATAACAGACTGTTAATAGCGATGACCTGCTCGTTTAACCAAGCGTGGCCAGTCACCTCTTGGTATTTTTGCTTAAGGGTAATTTTATACTGATCCCCACTTTCACTTTGCCATTGCCAGGTGCCGGCAATTTTTGCCGGAATTAGCCATTTATAAAGTTTAACATTGCCACATTGGCGTTGATGATCTGGCTTCCAGTCGCCCATATTAAACGCATGAGACACCACCCGAGTACCGGGGCGCAATTCATCTAATAAACGCGGCCGCAGTTTAATATTAACAATATCCAGTAAATACAAGGTCACTACCGTGGCATCGCTAAAATCGGCTTCTAATAAGTCTTCATTTAAAAAGTGCACTTGTTGTTCTACACCACTGTGTTGAGCATATTCCATGGCTTCTATAATGCGCCTTGGATCCATGTCTATACCCACGCCGCGGGCATTACGCTCAAGAGCTGCGGCCACTAAAATTCGGCCATCGCCACAACCTAAGTCATATAAAGTGTCTTGGTTATTAATCTCGGCAAAGTCGAGCAGTGCCTGTACTATTTTTTCATCCGAGGGAATATAGGGCACATCTAAAATGATATCTGAGTCTTCACTGGCATAACCTTCAAAGTCGAGATCACTAAAGTCAGCGTCAGATAATGAGTAGTCATTAAGCTCATAGCCCAAATCCCTAAGCTCATCGATCATTTCATCATCAAGATTAAAATCTGAAGGGTTATACACAGGCACCACCTAATAATTTAATCAGCTAAAAATATGTCATTTCTATAAAGCAGCGGCTTTATAGAATAAGAGGACGAGCGTATTGTTAGTTGGATATGAATACCCTCACTTATCACTTTGTTTAAGCCATGCGAGATGTCCTGTTGCACTTGGGTCTTGGCCTAGAGTCTCGGCTAAGCGGGGTAGCAATGACTTAAGTTGCTCATCTAGCTTCCACGGCGGGTTTAAAATCATCATGCCTGAGCCATGCATGCCAAAATCTTGAGCTTGTTGTCTGACGCTTAACTCGGCACACAAGATATTATCAAAGCCGGTTTGTGCCAGCGCCGCTTTAAGGCTGGCACTGCGATCTACGTCTTTGGCTAATAAAGGATACCAGATAGCATAAATGCCAATCGGCCAGCGCTTATAGGCTTGAGCCATAGTCTCGGCTAGGGTCTGGTAATCTTCTTTTAGCTCATAGGGCGGGTCTATTAATACTAAGCCGCGCTTGGGCGTGGGTGGCAAAAGACCAATTAAGCCGGTAAAACCGTCGGTATGGTGAATAGTGGGGCCTTTGCTGCGATTGCTGTAGTGTTGGGCCAAGCGGCGTCCTTGAGGAGCCATATTCTCGCGTAATTGTGCTACTTCGTTATTGTGCAGCTCCATTAGTGTCAGGCTATCTTGAGGGCGCTTAAAATACTCGGCGACTTTGGGCGAACCGGGATAAAAGTCCAAAGTATCGGCGGGCGCTTGCATGGTCTCGTTGATGGCGGTGATAGCGCCAAAGTAGCCGGCCAGCTCGGGCCATTGCTCGCGGTGTTGCCATAAGAGCGCGATGCCCGTTAAATATTCAGATTTTTTTTGTGTCCATTCATGAGCCAATGCGTAGCCACCGGCACCGGCATGGGTATCGATATAACTAAAGCCTTTATCTTTGATAGATAAAGCCTCTAAAATTAATGACTGTACCGCGTGTTTAAGCACATCTGCGTGATTGCCCGCATGAAAACCGTGACGATAACTAAGCATATAAGTCCATATATAAAATCAAGAAAAACCATTTAACCCGCAAGTTTTGCCTGCCATAAGGCTGCTTGAGGAACCTTTAGTAACACAAGATAAGCCATTAAGCCGCCCGTGGACTGAGAGGGTATCCGTGCTGGTAGTGCCTGAATAAGGGCGTGTTGTTGCCAGCGTTCAAGCGCTAATTCGTGGTGCAATAGCGCTGAGTAATCATTGTGACTTAGCTTGGGCTTAAGTTGGCGGCGCAGTGTGCGCCATTGGCTAAATAAGGTGCTGCGCTCTGCTACCACGCTTAATAACGGACTAGGGTCTAGCTTAACGCCTTGTGCTTCTAGCATGACTAACAGCAATAATAAATTTACGTTGGCATCATAGTCATCTTGTAGTTGCAAACAAGCCGCGGCCACGCCGGGTCGGGCATAATGTTGTTCACTAAACTGCCAAAACTGTTCGGCGCTCGGTATCTGCATGCTTTCCTCTTAGCGTTTGCCTATTCAGCTTCTAGCTCTTCTAACTGCTCTTGCAATTCTAACCATTGAGCTTCTGCTTGGGCTAACTCTTGTTGCACGGGCGCTTGCGCTTGCAGTAATTGCTGTAATTTGGTTTTTTGTTCGCTTTGATAGAGCTCAGGATCCGCCATAGCGGTTTCAATATCATTCAGCTGTTGCTGTAGCGACTCCATCTGCTTCTCTAATTTGGTAATGGCTTTGCGCAGCGGTTGGGTAAGTTGGCGCAGCTCTGCCTGGCGGCGTTTTTCGGCTTTGCGATTATTTGCCGAGTGTTCACCTGTGGTTGGCGTGCTAGTTGGTTGCTCGGCTTTATCTTTTGCAATTAGCCATTGATGATAATCGTCTAAGTCGCCGTCAAAGGGCTCCACCTTGCCATCATCTACTAAGTAAAATTCATCGGTGGTGGCGCGCAATAAGTGGCGGTCGTGAGAAACAATCACCATGGCGCCCTCAAAAAACTGTAGCGCCATAGTCAGCGCTTCACGCATATCTAAGTCTAAGTGGTTAGTCGGCTCATCGAGCAGCAGTAAATTAGGCTTTTGATAAACAATTAATGCCAGTACCAGTCGCGCCTTTTCACCGCCGGAAAACGGGCCCACCGGCTCTTTCACTTTATCGCCTTTAAAATCAAAGCCACCTAAATAATCGCGCAAGCTTTGCTCAGTTGCACTCGGGTCTAGGCGCCCTAAATGAGTGAGTGCCGACTCAGATAAGTCTAAACTCTCCAGCTGATGCTGAGCAAAGTAGCCTAAAGCAATGCCGCTGTTAGCGACTAACTTTCCCGATAAAGGAGCTAATTCGCCAGATAATAGCTTGATCAGCGTCGATTTGCCGGCACCGTTTCTGCCTAATAAACCAATCCGTGAGCCAGGCACCAGATTGAGCTTGATGTTAGATAAAATAATCTTATCGCCGTAACCTGCAGATAGCTTTTCCATGGTGATCAAAGGAATAGGTAAGCTGCTGGGTTCGAGAAATTTAAAGCTAAATGGTGAGTCAGCGTGAGCCGGTAAGATGCGCTCCATGCGCTCCATGGCTTTTAAACGGCTCTGTGCTTGTTTGGCTTTACTGGCTTTATAGCGAAAGCGATCTACGTATTCTTGCATATGGCTAAGCTCGCGCTGTTGCTTAGCAAACATGGATTGCTGTAGAGCGAGTTGTTCAGCACGCAGACGTTCAAAGTCGGAATAGTTGCCGGTATATTCATTAAGCTGCTGATTTTCTATGTGGATTACTCGGTTTACTACCGCATCTAAAAAATCACGGTCGTGAGAGATTAAAACTAAGGTGCCGGGGTAGCTTTTCAACCAACGCTCTAGCCAGATCACTGCATCTAAGTCTAAGTGGTTAGTGGGCTCATCAAGTAATAATAAGTCAGAACGACAAATGAGTGCTTGGCCTAAGTTAAGGCGCATGCGCCAACCACCAGAAAAATCACTGACTGGGCGGCTTTGGCTGTCATTACTAAAGCCTAAGCCGTGGAGTAACTCGGCGGCGCGAGCATGAATATGATAGCCGCCATGAGTGTCGAGTTTGCCATGGAGTTCGGCAATCTTAATGCCATCTTCTTGCTCCTCGGCAAGGGCGAGCTCGCGGCATAAACGCCGATATTCTTGGTCACCATCAATGACATAATCCAGTGCTGAGCACTCAAGGGCAGGCGTTTCTTGCGCCACACTTGCCAGCTGCCAATCGGCGGGTAAGTAAAACTGACCGTTATCTAGGCTAAGCTCGCCTTTAAATAAAGCAAATAGCGTTGACTTACCACAGCCATTTTTTCCGACTAGGCCCACTTTTTTGCCGGTATGAATGGTGGCGCTGGTGTCTTTTAACAGAGGGCGGCCGCCTCTGAGCAGTTCAATTTGGCTGAGGGTGATCATAAAATCTCAAATATATATGTCTAATAAGAAGGTATTTTACCCGTATTAATGGCGTTATTCTTAAGGATTAAGCCATTGACGGCAGGCTTGTTCAAATTCGCTTACTGAGCCTAAGCCATACGCTTGTACCAGCGCGTTTAAGTCCGGCGTTTTTGCTAAATCTCGTAATATCATCAGCAAGGAAATTTGGCGCTTAACATCTGCGGGAGGCAGCGCAAAACGGGCTGCAAACTCAATTTCTTGCTCGGCGCTTAAGCTAAAATTGACTAGGTTAGCACTCAACATTTGCTGTAAGGGGGACAAGGCTGCGCCACGGGCGCGGGTGTTGAGTGCAATGGGAGTATGGCGCTGTAATTCATCGTGGATCACGCGGCATAAGCGCCCATGCGCGCCTTGCCACTCAAGGCACTCAGTCCAACTTGCTAAACGCGCAGCTCCGGCCACCAATAAAGGGGCTGCTAATAATAAGCCTGCCTGTTTAGGCTGTGCTAAGCGCGGCGAAAAGGCCAAG
Organism: Oceanisphaera avium; assembly: GCF_002157875.1. Taxonomy (NCBI): domain Bacteria; kingdom Pseudomonadati; phylum Pseudomonadota; class Gammaproteobacteria; order Aeromonadales; family Aeromonadaceae; genus Oceanisphaera; species Oceanisphaera avium. The sequence goes on along the minus strand of NZ_CP021376.1, from coordinate 1,587,186 downwards.
CGGCTAACGCAACTCATCGCTAAGGTATGCCAGCTAAATAAGGTATCGGCGGGTAAAAATACGGCGTCTTCTTTGCCCAATAGATAGTAATGGGGGCCAAGTTGAAGCAGGCCTGCACCTTGGTGCACAATAAATAGCAAGCCTTTAAAGTGGCGCTGGCGTTTGCCAGCCATTAAGTGCGCTGGCTCAAGAAGCTGGTAGTCAATACTGTATTGGGCAACTGTGGTCATTGTGATCGGTTCATTTTTGGCGGAGAATTTAAAACAAGGTTGAATGTGCAGGACAGAACACCATGGTAACCCGTCGTAAAAAACGTTTTATTGCTGGGGCGCAATGCCCTAAGTGTCATGAAATAGATACCATGATGCTGTATCTGGAGCAGGGTGTCGAGAAAGTCGAATGTGTGAGTTGCGGCCATCATCAAAGCCAAACCGATGATCAAGTCAGCCAAGCCAGTCAGGGTGAGGTCATTGGTCTTTTTAAACCCGATTAAGCAGTATATCAATGTAAAGGGTGCGGTTAAAAGTAATGCCTTTATGGGGGTGGCACATTTAAACCCTATGAGCCATCCTGTATGCTATTACAAATTTTATTAGCAGGTTATTTCATGAGCATTTCTGACAATACGGTGGTCACCTTAGACTTCACCGTTACTAATATTGACGGTGAAGTTCTCGACACCACAGAAGATAAACAGCCGTTAGAATATATACACGGTACCGGTTATTTAGTTTCTGGCTTAGAAGAAGAGCTAGAAGGAAAGGAGGTAGGCGATAGTTTTAATGTGACGCTGCGCCCCGACCAAGCTTACGGTGAGCGTGATACTAGCTTGATCCAATCGGTACCCGGTGAACTATTTGATGGCATGGAAGTAGCTGAAGGCGATACCTTTGTGGCAGAAACCGATGATGGCCACCGTCCAGTGACCATTATTGAAGTGGCTGAAGAGTCAGTAACAGTAGACGGTAATCATCCTCTCGCAGGCATGACGCTCACCTTTAACGGAGTTGTGCGTGCGACTCGCGCCGCCACTGCAGAAGAGTTAGAGCATGGTCATGTGCATGGCGCCCACGATCATGACGAGCACGACGGCTGCTGTGATCATCATCACTAACAGTAGTGGTTGAGCTTAATCAATAAAAAAGGCGCACGGCGCCTTTTTTATGGATCTTATTTCCTAGCTAGCACTTATTAATAGTGAGGCGGGCGTTCATCAGCTTGAGAAGATGAGCTAGCGGGCTGCATGTCTTTAAGGCGCTCGACCATAATAGTGAGCTGTGCTTGCAGCTTAGCGGTATGGGCCCCTTGCGCGCTGAGCTCTTGGTGTAACTGCTCTATGGTGTCATCTTGAAAAGCCAGCCGAGTTTCTAATTGTTCTAAGCGCGCCAATATTTCACTATTCATGCTTATGTTCCTTGAAAGTAATGCGCCACGTTTCCCCCAGTCCAGCTGAGCTCACACTATATAAGTGGTCGGTGTCTAAAAACGCGACATCATACACAATCGCGCTTGCGGGTCGTAATTTGGTGTGAGTGCCCACTTGCCATTCTTGTAATAATTCACCGCTATCTAATTGCCATAACTCTAAGCGCCGTGAGGTACTACCGGTTAGCATTCTATTATGCGCGGCATCTAAGCGAGCACTAACAAAGGTTTGTCCGCGATAGGGCACTTGTAGCTTGCTTAGCAGCTGGCCTGAAGGAATGGCGTGTACTTCTCCTTGCCCCTGAGCGTTAGCACTAAAAGCGAGCTGTCCTTGGGGATCTAAGCGCACCACAGTAATGTTTTGCTCCTGATGCCATTGGCTAAGTAGTTGGGCGTCTGTGGTTTGCCACAGTAATACTTGACCATCTAAACTGCCGCTTAATGCATAACGGCCATTAGCAGAAAGATCGACGGCATTAATGCGATTATCGCCGGCCACACTTTGATGGCCCATAAATAGCAAACGCCGACCCGTTTGTAGATCTATAAATTCCACCGTACCGTTTTGATAGCCTAATAAAAGGCTAGCGGCATTATTACTCAAGCTTAAGGTACGCAGTGACTCAGTTAGCTCATAAAAGCCGAGGTTTTTCCCCTCTGTTAATGACCATATGGCAACGGTGGAGTCAGTAGCAGTGGCTGCAAACTGACTATCAGGAGAGCTAGCAAGTAAGGTGATGGCATCGTTAGACTCGCCCTGATACCACTGATAGAGAGGCGCCTCTTGCTCGGGGCGCCATACTTGTACGGGCTGGGGCCGGTTGAGATGATACTAAATTTTCCATCAGCGGTGGTTTGGGCGGCCACAATGCTACCTTTAGAAAATTTATGCCGTTCAAGAGGCTTAGTTTGGCTATCACAGCCCATAATGGGTAAAAAAGTGACGCATAACATGGCCAGCAGCACGGGAGTCGCTAATTTTATCAGTTTAGGCTTTCGCATCGGTAAGGGGACACGTTAGTATAGGTTCGGATTTATAAGCATCTCATTTTCCATGGGATTTTTCCCCTATTCTGGAGCTAATAATGAAAAAACTGTTACAAGTCAGTTTACTTGCCTCTGCGGTAATAATGGGCCTGAGTGGTTGTAATGACGATAAGGCGACTAACGCGCCCGCGGTTGAGAAAAAAGCTGCTGCCACTCAAGAGCGCTCTGCCAGTGATTTGAGCAGCTTTGAAGCTAAGTCTGCTTATGCCATCGGTTTATCTATGGGTCGCTATATTGGCTCTACCTTAGAAAAGCAGCAAGAACTGGGTGTGGATCTGGATAACGACACTATTTTAGAAGGTGTACGTGACGGCTTTACCGATAAAGGCAGCATGAGCGATGAAGAAATTCAAGAAGCGCTGATGGCTTACGATACCCATATTAATGAGCTAATCGAGACTCAAGCTAAAGAAGAAGCTGATAAAAACTTAGCTGAAGGTGAGAAGTTTTTAGCCGAGAACGCAAAGCGCGATGGCGTAAAAGTCACTGAGTCTGGCTTACAGTATGAAGTGTTAAGTGAAGGCAAAGGCGATAAGCCAAAAGCAGAAGACGTTGTCACAGTCCACTATGTGGGTACGCTCATCGATGGCACCGAGTTTGATAGCTCCATCGCCCGTGGTGAGCCAACGAGCTTCCCACTTAACCAAGTGATCCCCGGTTGGACCGAAGGCGTACAACTGATGCCAGTTGGCGCTAAGTACAAGTTTGTGATCCCTTCTGAATTAGCTTACGGCGAAAATGGCGCCAGCACTATTCCGGGCAATGCGGTATTAGTTTTTGAAGTTGAGCTATTAGAGATAGAAGCCAGCGAACAAGATGCGGCTGCTACTAACGCACCAAGTGAAGAAAAAGCAGCGGCAACTAAAGATGACACAAATGCTGAATCTGGAGCCGATAACGCTGCTGAAGACGCGAAAGAGTCTAAAGAATCAGCTGAAAAAGCCGAGGCCGACACAGCGCAAGACGCTGCTAAACCTGCGACTGAATAATAAGTCACCTTACTCATTGAGTAACAGTGAGCATGATTAAAAGCGGCGCCTAGGGCGCCGTTTTTAATGGAGCATAAAATGTCGTCCAAACCTTATCTTCAATAATGAGTTGTTCTTTTTGCGCTTTAGATAAGCGTTTAAGTTTTATTTCTAATTTAAGCGCCTCAGAATGACTAGCAACGGGTTTATTCCACACTAATTGTGCGGGGCGCCGCGCCCAAACGTAGCGAGACGCGCGCGAGCGTTGTTGATTATGCTCGTGACAGCGACGCTGTGGATCTAAGCTAATACCCGCATAAAGACTGCCATCAACGCAGCGTACTAAATATAAATACCAAGTAGGTTTAGCAGTATTAAAAGAAGAAGTGGCCATATGCAAAGCCATTAATCATAGCAAAGGTCTAATGTTGGCCTCGCAACCAAAAGATAGCCGTTATTTTTTGCTTTCAAGTTCTACCCACTCGGTTTGTGGCGCATAGCATAAGTCTTGAGTACAACCTTGGTACTGGACTTTCACTTTAGCGCCATCATTTATATGGCTCAGCGGCAAATTAAGCGTAAAAGACTCGTTATATACTTGGCTTTCACCATAGTAAATATCTTGGTGAGGCGTTCCTGGCGGCAGTTGCCATTTGCCAAACTCGACTTGCTCGGGAGTAATAATGAGTTGCTGGCGATAAAGATAATAGCCTGGTGCAACGTTAAAGCTCAGGAGTAAGGCCTCTGCCGTTTGCTGTGAGTCTAGGCTAAATGCTTGCTCTGGCGTTAAAAATTCACTTTGCTGCGCCTCATTAGCGTCTTTGGCGCTAAACCAAGAAAATAAGCCAGCGTGCGCTACGTTAGTCACTAAGGTAAGAGAAAATAAACTGGATAAAAACAATCGTTTACAAGAAATAGTGCGGGCACTAAGACTTAACATCATCACATCACCTCATACACCATTAGCTAAGAGCAGCACTATATCTTGCCCTTTAGACAAAAGCATTGGCTTTGTTTATTTGAAAAGTGGGCGCTTTATCCCCATTATCATGGTTTAACCCCAAACAAGTACCACTGGGTACAAGATGAGGATGGAGTGGGTAAAGTTTTTTTAGTATTTGTAGCAGCGACGCTACTAGAGATATTCGTATTTATTGAAGTAGGCGCAGCGCTTGGCACTTGGAGTACCATAGCGTTAATTTTATTGAGTGCTATCGTGGGTTTGAGTTTAGTGCGCATTCAAGGTTTTTATACCTTAATGGAAGTGCAGCGCAAGATAAGTGCAGGTGAGCCGCCGGCTAAAGAGGTACTGGCGGGCATTATGCTAGCACTCAGTGGTGTGCTATTAGTATTGCCTGGTTTTGTCTCGGATATCCTAGGCTTAGTGTTACTACTGCCACCCGTGCGACATTGGTTAGTAGAGCGCTGGTTAAGTAAAGTGGTGCTACATAGCCAAACTCAAGGTCATACCTTTAGTGGCGAGTTTCATCGTACAGATACCCCCAACCATGAGCGGTTATCTGAGGATGCCGGCACTACCTTTGAAGGGGATTTTGAGCGTAAAGACCCCGAGCCATAATTAATAACTGAGTAAGCAGGCCAATAAGCCTGCTTTTTATTTATAGCGGTCGTTTAATCTTCCAAGGAAAACGTGACCACGCAAAGCCTATGGCAATAATGCCCGCTAAGATATTGGCCATTAAAATGCCAATAAAAACACCTTGCTCGGCGTGCCATACATTACCCAGCCATGCCAGCGGCAAGAGTAAGCCAAACAAGCGCACACTATTAAGTGCAAATGAAATACTCGATACTCTAAGGCCATTAAGCGCCGAGGCGAGCAACATAAAACACCCTTGCAAGCCATAGCCCAAAGGTACTAATCGCAGATAAAAGGTTAAATACTGGCTTACTTGTGCATTATCGCTAAAGCGGGCAGCCAGCCAAGGCGCGCTAAACCAGAGCCCCACAAACAGCGCTAATTGAAACCACAGCGCAAATCTCATCGACTGAAATAACGCAAAGCGACTGCGCTCATGCAACCCCGCGCCGGTATTTTGGGAAATAAAGGGGGCTAGTACTGAGCTGCGCGCCATTACGCCAATTAATAACATGGCTTCAATTCTTGAAGCGGCACCATACGCGGCGACGACCTCGGTCCCTAAGCGGGCCAAAATCATCATTAATATCGCAACACTTAAAGGATTTAATAAGTTAGTAAAACAAGCGGGAAGGGCGACGTGCAACAGCTGGCGCCAATGGGCCACAATGTGTTTGGCTTGATGAAAGGGCCACACTAATAAGCGCTCACGACGCCATAATAGCCATAATCCCACTGTACAAGCCATAAACCAAGAACACGCAGAAGCAATGGCCGCGCCTTTAATTCCCAGCTCAGGAAAAGGACCTAACCCAAAGATAAGCAGCGGATCTAAAAGCCCATTTACTAGCCCTGCTACTATCATCACTAAACTGGGGGTGCGAGTATCGCCGGTGGCGCGAATAGCGGAGTTGGCCACCATGGGCAGTACCAGCAGCGGCACTGTCATATACCAAATCCACATATAATCATGTAGCAATAATAACAGCGCTTCTGTGGCTCCTAGTAAGCGAAAAAGTGGATCTATGGTGAGGCTGCCAAGCACAGAAATGACACACACTAAGCCTAAGGTGAGTAATAAACTGTGGCTGGTAAATAATGCTGCTTGCTGATGATCACCCCGTCCTAAGGCTTGCCCCATGCACGCCGATAAGCCCGCTCCTAAGCCCATGGCCAAAGAGATTACGACGAAGGTCACCGGAAAGGTAAAGCTAATGGCAGCTAAGGCATCGGTGCCTAATAAGCCAATAAAGAAAATATCCACCAAGTTAAAGGCTTGAATAGCGATAATGCCCAGTGCCATGGGGCCGGCCATTTTGGCCAACTGGCGGCCAATGGGCGCGGTGAGCAATAGATTTGATGAAGCCACAATGGATCTCTTCAATAAAGATTGGCCGGTGTGCGGTTGGGCGTATTAAGAACCTAAGCCAAAGAAAAAAATTTATGGTCTGCCCTTGAAGCAAAAAAAAATGCTCCCATATAGTAAAGCAGTCTAACAGTTTGCGGCCGTCGGCCGTGTATGTCACTAAGTAACATTACTCATCAGGAGAGTTATTGATGAAGATTCGTCCATTACATGATCGCGTTATTATCAAACGTACCGAAGCCGAGACCAAGTCTGCCGGAGGTATAGTGTTAACGGGTTCCGCCGCTGAGAAGTCTACTCGAGGCGAAGTGTTAGCCGTAGGTAATGGCCGCGTACTGGACAGCGGTGAAGTAAAAGCCATGTCCGTTAAGGTGGGTGATCAGGTTATTTTCAATGAAGGCTACGGCGTTAAAACCGAAAAGCTAGACGGTCAAGAAGTGTTGATCTTGTCTGAAAATGACATTCTGGCGATTGTTGAGTAATCAACAGTTTTTCCACTTTAATCTATTCGTTTAAGGAAGATAAATAATGGCTGCTAAAGACGTAAAATTTGGTAATGACGCCCGCATCAAAATGCTGGCGGGTGTAAATATTTTGGCCGATGCAGTAAAAGTAACGCTGGGTCCTAAAGGGCGCAACGTGGTACTGGACAAGTCATTTGGTGCTCCTGCGATCACCAAAGATGGCGTGTCGGTGGCAAAAGAGATCGAGCTGGAAGATAAGTTTGAGAACATGGGCGCGCAAATGGTTAAAGAAGTGGCGTCTAAGGCAAACGATGAAGCCGGTGACGGTACTACTACTGCAACCGTATTAGCGCAGTCTATTGTGAATGAAGGCTTAAAGGCCGTGGCTGCGGGCATGAATCCCATGGATCTTAAGCGCGGTATCGATAAAGCCGTGCGCCAAGCCGTAGAAGAATTAAAAGCGCTGTCTGTACCTTGTAAAGACACCAAAGCCATTGCGCAGGTAGGCACTATCTCTGCCAACGCCGATGAAACTGTGGGCGCCTTAATTGCTGAAGCCATGGAAAAAGTGGGCACAGATGGGGTGATCACCGTAGAAGAAGGTCAAGGCCTACAAGATGAGCTGGATGTAGTGGAAGGCATGCAGTTTGATCGTGGCTACCTGTCTCCTTATTTCATCAACAAACAAGAAACCGGTACCGTTGAATTAGACGATGCCTTTATTTTGTTGGTAGATAAGAAAGTCTCTAATATTCGCGAATTGTTACCCACCCTTGAAGGTGTGGCTAAGCAGTCTAAGCCACTATTGCTGATTGCTGAAGACGTAGAAGGCGAAGCACTGGCAACCCTAGTGGTTAACAACATGCGCGGCATTGTGAAAGTAGCGGCTGTTAAAGCCCCAGGTTTTGGTGATCGCCGTAAAGCCATGTTGCAAGACATTGCTATTTTAACCGGTGGTACCGTCATTTCTGAAGAAGTGGGTCTGGAGCTGGAAAAAGCCACCCTAGAAGACTTAGGCCGTGCTAAGCGAGTGGTGATCAGTAAAGATAACACCACCATTATTGATGGCGTGGGTGAAGTGGCTGCTATTGAAGCGCGTGTTGCCCAAATTCGTCAGCAAATTGAAGACTCAAGCTCTGATTACGACAAAGAGAAGTTACAAGAGCGGGTGGCTAAGTTAGCCGGTGGTGTCGCGGTAATTAAGGTGGGCGCCGCCACTGAAATGGAAATGAAAGAGAAGAAAACTCGCGTTGATGATGCGTTACATGCCACTCGCGCCGCCGTTGAAGAAGGGGTAGTACCCGGTGGTGGTGTAGCTCTGGTACGTGCCGCTTCTCAGCTACAAGAGTTGCTAGGTGATAACGAAGACCAAAACGTTGGTATTAAAGTGGCACTGCGCGCCATGGAGTCTCCACTGCGCCAAATTGTTACTAACGCCGGTGAAGAAGCCTCGGTTGTGGTATCAAAAGTAAAAGATGGTAGCGGTAACTTCGGTTATAACGCCAGTAACGACAGCTATGGCGATATGCTAGAGATGGGTATCTTAGACCCCACTAAAGTAACACGTTCTGCATTACAGTTTGCCGCATCGGTGGCAGGCTTGATGATCACCACCGAAGCCATGGTCACTGACCTACCGCAAAAAGAAAGTGGTGGCATGCCAGATATGGGTGGCATGGGCGGAATGGGTGGCATGGGCGGCATGATGTAATTTAAACATCATCGCCGTTGTTGAGGGGAGTCTTTATTAAGGGATTGAGATAAGGGGTTAGCTACCGCCGACATCACTTGATGTGAGTCGGCGCTCACCTTGCAACCAGGCTACTAACAAAAATATCCGAGCTTAATATAAGCTCGGATATTTTTTTGCCTAGCGAAGTGCGTTTAAGGTTAGTTATAGCTTGGGGTTTTCAATTTTATAAATATTGCGCGCTGTTTCTCATTTACTGGCAGTGAGATATAATTTTTTGAGCGAAATCATCTTACTGAGTGCTAAGTGCTTCTAAACTTTTCTGTAATGTCGTTTTTTATATATAAAAGTTAATGCGTGGTCTTTACAGAATCTTTACCCTTACTCATTTAAACGCGATTTATTGGCTCATAGTTAAATGATATAGTTAACATCTTATAAATAGGTCATAGCTATAAGAGACGGGCTGTCTTCGCTATTTCAGTTTAGTTGCTTAAGGGTGTAGTTCTTGCGCGGAGGGAGAGCGAATGAAGTTGCTAGCTGGAATATTATTGCTGTGTGGCATGGGTGTTGCTCATGCTTTGCCGGAGCCGATTGTATTAACCATGTACGGCGATATAGAACACCAGGGGCAGTATTATCCTCAATGGGATTTTACTCTTAGTGAGCTGCAAGCGCTGCCGCAAGCTCAGATCACTACTGCTCACCCCTGGAGCACGCAGCCTCACACTTATAGTGGCGTGGACTTAACCGCGCTGCTGGCCAGCTTATTTAGTGATAAAACCGTAAGCAGTCTGAGTTTAGAGGCGCTAAATGGCTTTAGTATAGCGCTAGACTGGGCGGATATTAAGATTTACCAACCTATTCTCGCGTGGCAAGACAACAATCATATTATGACGCAACGTAACCAAGGTCCGTTATGGTTAATGCTACCTTTTGATCAAGTGCCGCGAATAAAGCAGGCTGACTTTATTCATTTTATGGTATGGCAACTCAGGACCATAAAAGTGATCACGGAGCCTAAATGAAACGTTTTTTTGCCAGCTCAGCTACGTTCGGTAAACAATATGGCCATCTCTTTGCGATTAAATTTTTATTAAGCGCCAGCTTATTAATCACCATGATATATTTGGGTAGCACCGCTAGCCACACCTTAAGTAAAATCCGCGCCCACAATAGCTTGCTTGAACAGCGCACTTATGAAGTGCCTTGGTCATTAATGCAGCTACAATTAGAAATGCATCGCTTCTTAGATGCCGTGCGATTACGCCACGCCGACTCCATTAGCCAAGATGAATTTATGTTGCGCTACGATATTTTATGGAGCAGAACCCCGCTGCTATTAAGCCAAAAATTTACCCGCAGTCCAGGAGCAGGCCCTGAGCTTGGCTTATTGATCCGCCAAATTGATAATCGCATCCACGAACTGGAACCCATAGTAGAGGCGCTCACGCCCAACTCCAGTGATTACCTCATTATTTTAACGGCACTTAGTCCTTATTTGCCGCCGCTGGCCCGTTCAGTGAGTTCGCTTATGCATCAAAATGTGCGCTTTTATGCTGAATATGACCAAGCGTACCGAGAATTGGGTAAAGTATTATTTCAACGGATCAGTGGTTTTTTTGTGACCTTAATCCTGTTGCTCGTGCTGTTATTTCGAGAACTCTATCGCTATTGGGGCTTACAACAGCGCGATCCGCTGACTGGGTTGCCTAATCGGTTTGCCTTACAGCGTTTAATGGGTCATTTATTAGAGCGACAGCAGCCTTTTAGTGTGACAGCGTTAGAGATTAAAAATCTCGACTCATATTACCAGCGTTTTGGTTTTGCTGTGGTTGATAAGCTATTAAAAAGTTGTAGCGAGCGTTTAAAAGATAACTTACTAGAGCATGAGGTATTAGGCTTACCGCGCCAAAATAAGATGTTCATACTTGGTAAGGGCGTGGTGGAGCTTGCGGATATTCGCGCGCAAATTTCACGGTTGAATCATGCTCTTAGTGGAAAAATCGTGATTGATGGCTATGACTTTTATATTGAACCGCTAATGGGGGTGGTGTTATCTCCCTCGGATGCAGATAATTTAGTGGATATTCAAGCGCGCGGTGATTTGGCGCTGGCTTTGTGCAAACAAGAACAACAAGCCTATGTCTTTTTTGATCCCTCTCTTATAAAAGAAATGTCTCGGCGCCAACAGTTGGCAAAAGATTTACCCGCCGCGCTCACTAGCAGTAGTTTAACCTTGGAATTGCAGCCGTTAATGGCTTGGCCTACGGCTCAATGTGTTGGCTTACAAGTATTAACCAGTTGGCACCATCCTCACTATGGCGTGATAGCACCTAATGAACTGCTGCGCGTGACCGAGCTTTATCAATGTTCAGAAAGCGTGTTGTTGTGGAGTTTACAAACCATATGTAGCCAATTAAAAGTATGGCAGCGCCACTGTGCACAGCCTTTATTTGTTACTTTGCCGCTTCCTGCGGCGTTATTTCGCCCCGGCATTGAGGCCACTTTAATAACGGTATTACAAGACTTCTCCTTACCTGCGCATAGTTTAGTTTTGGAGATAAGTGAAAATACGCTGGCACCAGACATGAAAAAAGCGACCCGCTTACTTTCGCGCATTAATGCTACCGGTATTCGTGTGATGTTAACTGACTTTGGTAATGGCAGTGCGCCTATTGGCCCCTTATCACAACTAAGATTTGATTGGTTAAAACTAGATAGTGCTTTTTGCACGGGCATTGAGCATGCGGGAGAGGCCAGATCGCAGCTTAGAAGCTTAATTGCTATAGCTGAGTTATTGGCGGCTAAGGTGGTATGTAGTGGCGTAGATCATGCCAGTGAGCTGGCGGCATTAGAAGAAATGGCCAGTGGCTTATTAATCCAAGGAGAAGCGGTGAGTGAATTATTATTCGCGACTGAAGTCACTCCTTGGTTACAGCATTTAAATTACCGGTAACCGCGCGCTTGGTTACCGGATGACTTTAAACCAGCGGCAGGCGCAAAAAATGCACTAAGGTTTCTCCTAATAACTGTAGTTTATGGACCATACGCGATAATAACGCTTGGTACTCTTGTTCATCTACCGTCATTAATACTTCTAACTCTTCAGCAAGCTCGGCCACATAGGGCATAAAGTGATCGGCTCGGGTAATAAATTGACTGTCTTCTCGTAATACAGCGCTAAATTTAGCTTGGCCTTTGCTACGCAACTCAGCCAACTTCTTATCTGCATCAATAGCTTGGTGATACAGCTCTTTTAAGGTGTCATTTAATTTAGAGGTGACTTGGTCGTGCATCTTGCTTCCTTTTTATTATGTTACTCAGTGCCATCAGACTATAAAGCGGAGTGCGGACCGGGCTCTAGGCCTAAGTCGAGGGGAGTTTTATTGGCTTCACCACCAATTTCTCGTACTAATTTAGGGACTAGAAAGCCCGGCAGTTCGCTCAGCATAGTGGCCATTAGTTTTTTGGCAGTAGTATCACTGACCGCAAAGTGCGCTGCACCTGCCACTTTATCGAGTTGATGCAAATAATAAGGTAAAACACCGGCGCTAAACAGTCGCTCTGACAAGTCACAAAGGATGGCGGCATTATCATTTACACCGGCTAATAATACGCTTTGATTCAGTAAGGTGATGCCTGCTTGGCGCCAAATGGTAAGTCGCTGGCTTAGGTCATCATCTAGCTCATTAGCATGGTTAATATGGAGTACCAAAATACTTTGTAATCGGCTCACACTCAGGCGATTTTTTAATTCAGCCGTTAAACGAGTGGGGATCACCACAGGGAGGCGACTATGAATACGCACTCGCTTAAGATGAGGAATGGCTTCTAACCCTGTTAGTAATTGATCTAAGTGGGAGTCTTTAGCCATTAAGGGGTCACCGCCCGATAAAATGACTTCATTTATTTCGGGGTGCTCGCCAATATAAGCTAGTGCTTGTTGCCAGCCAGCTTGATTGGGGCTGTTTTCAGCGTAAGGAAAATGGCGGCGAAAACAATAACGACAGTTAATAGCACAGCCCCCGCGCACCACTAATAAAACTCGTGAGCGGTATTTGTGTAATAGACCGGGCAGCGCGCTGTGATGCTCATCCAAGGGATCGCTTACAAATCCCGCCACCTCAGCAAACTCTTCATCTAGGGGCAGCACTTGGCGTAATAACGGATCGTTTGCGTCGCCTTTGCGCATTTTATCCGCAAAGGGGCGCGGCACACGCATGGCAAAAAGTTTACGGGCAGCAAAACCTGCCTGCCAAGGAGTAGGGTCTATTTGTAAGTAATTTAATAGCTGTTCGGGTGAGGTTAGGGCCTGGCCAAGTTCTTTTTGCCAGTTAATATGTAAATTTCCCTGTTTTAGGGGTATGATTGCCGGCATTTTCTGCAACTCTGTCAAACTCACGAGGGTAACATGGCCTCTTATAGTACCAATGATTTTCGCGCTGGCCTAAAAATTATGTTAGACGGCGAACCTTGTACTATCGTTGAAAACGAATTTGTGAAGCCAGGTAAGGGCCAAGCCTTTAACCGCGTTAAGCTGCGTCGTTTATTAAACGGTAAGCAATTGGAAAAGACCTTTAAGTCAGGCGAAACCTTTGAAGGTGCCGATGTGGTCGATATGGAAATGGCTTATCTGTATAACGATGGTGAGTTCTACCATTTTATGGATAATGACACTTTTGAACAGTTGGCCGCCGATGAGAAAGCCGTAGGTGACACTAAGTTATGGTTAAAAGAGCAAGATGTTTGCACATTAACCTTGTGGAACGGCGCCACTATTTCGGTGACTGCGCCTAACTTTGTGGAATTAGAAGTAGTAGACACAGATCCTGGCTTAAAAGGCGATACTGCCGGTACCGGTGGCAAGCCTGCAACGCTTTCAAGCGGTGCCGTGGTGCGTGTGCCACTGTTTATACAAATTGGTGAAGTGCTAAAAGTAGATACTCGCTCTGGCGAATATGTATCTCGCGTTAAGTAAGCGTTAATTTTGCCAATAAAAACGGCGCCTCAAGGGCGCCGTTTTTATTGGTTAAGCGTGAGGTGAGCCTGCCTGCGCCGCACCTTTCACTCTTCGTCTTACTCTTTGCCGTATACGTTGTTCTCTTGTTCACGTACCCGGATAAAAGTAGTGCGCTTGGTTAGCTCTTTTAACCGAGCGGCACCCACGTAGGTACAAGTGGAACGCACGCCACCCAAAATATCTTGAATGGTGCTCTCTACGGGACCACGATAAGGCAGTTGGACGGTTTTGCCCTCGGCAGCACGGTATTTTGCTACGCCACCTGAGTGTTTACCCATGGCGCTTGATGAGCTCATGCCATAGAAGTTCATGTAGCGCTTACCATCACGCTCTACTAGCTCGCCGCCACACTCTTCGTGTGCGGCTAACATGCCACCTAACATCACGAAATCTGCACCGCCACCAAAGGCTTTTGCAACATCGCCAGGGCACGTACAACCACCGTCACCAATAATTTGGCCATCTAGGCCGTGGGCGGCATCGGCGCATTCAATAATGGCAGACAGCTGTGGATAGCCAACGCCCGTTTTAACACGCGTGGTGCACACTGAGCCTGGACCTATACCTACTTTAACGATGTCGGCGCCAGATAAAATCAGCTCTTCAACCATTTCGCCGGTCACTACGTTACCAGCAATAATAGTGTGCTTAGGAAATTGCTTGCGCACGCGCTGAACAAAGGCAGTGAAGTGCTCACTGTAACCATTCGCCACATCAATACAGATAAAATTCAGCTCGCTTGAAATGGCTAAAATTTGCTGAAGCTTTTCAAAGTCTGCATCAGAAATACCACTGGAGACAATGACATGCTGCAAGGTATCGCGGGTTTGTGAATTAACAAAAGCCTGCCACTCTTCTACCGAGTAGTGCTTGTGTACTGCAGTGAGAATATTGTGTTTTGCCAAAGCACAGGTCATTTCAAAGGTGGCAACGGTATCCATATTGGCAGCAATAATGGGCACGCCAGACCAACGACGACCCGAGTGTTTAAACACAAATTCGCGGTTGAGCTCTACTTGAGAACGGCTATTTAAGGTTGAGCGCTTAGGACGAAACAGTACATCGCTAAAGCCCAGTTTCAAGTCTTCTTCAATACGCATGGATTATCTCTCAGTAAGTGACAGGCACAAAAAAACCGGGAGTTTCTTAGGCCCCCGGTTTTCAGTATTCTAGGTTTATGGAAAAATATTGCAACACTCTTGACTTAATAATCAACAATTAATTTAAAGATGAGCCTCAATAAGCCCCTGCGCCCAGATAAGACTATGCTAGTAGCAAGAATAATGGCTGACATACCAGTGGGCGAACTTAGGGCTTGGGGGGGGAAACATGAGTGCATTTGAAGTGTTAGGACTCGATCACTTAGTGCTAAGAGTCAGGCAACCCATGCGCATGTTGGACTTTTACTGTCGGGTGTTGGGCTGTCAGCTCGAGCGAGAAGTAGCAGAGCTGGGACTTTACCAACTACGAGCAGGGAGTCAATTAATCGATTTGGTTGATATACAAGGCCCCTTAGGCGGTGATGGGCAAGTGCCTGATCAATGCAAAGCCAATTTGGATCATTTCTGTCTGTTAATTGCTCCCTTTGAGGTAGAGGCTTTATATCAATATTTAGCGAAAAACGCGGTCATTTATGAGCGTGCTAGCCAGCGCTTTGGCGCTCAAGGTGAGGGATTATCTGTGTATGTTTACGATCCTGAGGGAAACCAAGTGGAGCTTAAAGGCGCGAGTGATATGGGGAGCGCGCCTGCCCCCTTGATTGTGCAAAGCTATAAGATGTTAAGCGTGCCTTTTAAATCAAATGTCGTTTTCTTTCACTTAGTGCCTGATTAAAGGTAAGCTTTCGCTTTTTGGATACACAGATGACAGCCTCTGCTTGGCAACCGACTGCCAGCCTAACTGCACTTCGCCAACGAGCGAGTATTTTAGCGGATATTCGTGCTTTTTTTGCCGAACGACAAGTATTAGAAGTAGACACCCCCACCCTGGCCAGTGCCGGTGGCACCGATGTGCACCTGCAAAATTTTACGACCCGTTTTGTGGGACCAGGCCATGGCAGTGGCTTAGCACTTTATCTACAAACCTCCCCTGAATTTCATATGAAGCGCCTATTAGCTGCCGATTTTGGTGCGATTTATCAAATGGCTAAGGCGTATCGTAATGAAGAAGCGGGGCGCTTACATAATCCTGAATTCACCATGTTGGAGTGGTATCGCCCAGGCTTTGATCATCATCAATTAATGGATGAAATGGCCGACTTATTACAGCGTGTATTAAAAGTGGCCACGCCTTGTCGAATAACCTATCAACAAGCCTTTATTGCTCACTTAAAGGTCTGTCCACTTAGCGCCAGCATAGATGAGCTGCGCCACGCTGGCCAAGGCTTAGGAGCCGATGATTTACTGGCCATAGAAACCGATAGAGACACCATTTTACAGCTCCTGTTTGCCTTAGGCGTAGAGCCGAGTCTTGGCCAAGATACGCCTTGTTTTGTCTATGACTTTCCGGCCAGTCAAGCAGCGCTAGCTCGCATTAATCCGCACGATAACCGAGTGGCTGAGCGCTTTGAGGTGTACTTTAAAGGCATAGAGCTGGCTAATGGCTTTCATGAGTTAACAGATGCCGCAGAGCAGCGCCAACGCTTTGAGCAAGATAATGACTTGCGACTGCAACGGGGTTTAGTTGAGCGTCCTGTGGATGAATATTTATTAGCCGCGCTTGAGGCTGGTTTGCCCCCTTGTGCAGGGGTCGCTTTAGGCGTCGATCGCTTGATTATGCTGAGCTTAGGCGCCAGTGAGTTGGCGGAAGTTTTGGCGTTTCCGATAACTCGCGCTTAAAGAAATAAGACCAGCTCTATAATAAGAAAAGATCCCTTAGTCGGTGAGTAGCTCTGTTGCGAGCTCCATTAACGCTAAGCGTGAGGGGTGATCGCCACGGTCTTTATGCCAAGCAAAATAAAAAAAGCGGCTTAGCGGTAAGTCTTTGACCGGCAAGGCCACTAAAGTACCGCTTGCCAACTCATCGGCCACGCTTAAGCGCGAGATGCAGCTTAGCCAAGGCTTAGATTGTAATAAGCGTTTAATAGTGGGTAGGTGTGGGTATTCTTGACGGATCACCAAAGGGGGCAGTCGCCCTTTTAGGGCTTGTTCAAAGGTATTACGGGTGCCAGATCCTGGCTCGCGTAATATCCATTCACATTCGCTAAGAGCACTAAGTTCAATCGACTTGGCACTGGCTAATGGATGATGCGGGTTGCATACAATCACTAATTCATCTTGGCACCAAGGCTCAAGCTTTAGCCATTTTTCTTGTACTTGGGCCTCAATTAATGCCATTTCTAACTGGCCGCTATACAGCTGTTGCAACAAGCTGTGGGTGTTATCCACCTTCAAACGAATATCCAGTCTTGGATAGCGGGCGGCACAATTATCAATTAGCTGGGGTATCCAAGAGTCGGCGATGGTGCGACTGGCTCCTAAGCGTAATTGACCGGCAATGGGGCTGTGACCATTAAAACCTTGTTCTATTTGATAGCAGTCGGCGAGCATTTTTTGTGCTCTTGGTAATAACCACAAGCCCCAAGCATTGAGTTTTAGACGCCGTCCTACTCTATCAAACAAAGGATGACTGAGCTGGCGCTCCAACTCTTGAAGCGACATGGTGGCCGCCGACTGCGTCATGGCTTGAGATTGGGCAGCTCGACTTAAGCTGCCATTTTCAGCAACGCTAACAAATAAGCGCAACTGTTTGAGGGTAAAGTTCATTTGCTCTCCAAAAGCTGGCTATTTAGGTATCTGCGCTATTCCTGCGCTTTATTGGGCGTGAGTGATGCCGCTTCCATCTTGCTAGCGGTGGTTAAGTCGGTTGCTTTTAACATGGCGCTCATGGGTTGCTCGCCTAACAGTCGAATATCAACTTGCTGGTGAGGTATTTTAATATCGTGTTGGCGCAAGCGCGTTAACAATAAGTTATGTAGCTCATGCGTCATGGGCATACGATGACTCATGTCTTCCACATAGACTCGTACCTCATAGACTAAGGCGGAGTCTGTCAGCTCCACTAAAAAGACTTCGGGTACTGGCGACTCCAGAATATGGCTGCACTCGGCGATAGCTTCGTAGGTAATACGCTGTACTAAATCAATATCGGCATCTAAGCGTACTCGCACCATTAAGCGCACCCGAGTAATAGCATCGGATAATGACCAGTTCACGAATTGTTCGGTGATAAAGGCTTTATTAGGAACGATAATCTCGCGGCGATCCCAGTCCACAATAGTAGTAGCGCGAGTTTTGATCTTAGAAATAGTTCCGGTGAGCTCGCGAATCGTCACGGTATCGCCGATACGAATGGGTTTTTCAAATAAGATAATTAAGCCAGAAACAAAGTTGGCAAAAATCTCTTGTAAACCAAAGCCCAAGCCCACCGATAGGGCGGCGACGAGCCACTGAGTTTTAGACCAATCAATGCCTAACATGCCAAAGGTAGTAAAGGCGCCAATAAGCAATACTACGTATTTAGAAATAGTGGTAATAGCAAAGCCAGTCCCTGGCGATAAGTCTAAGTGCTGTAAGACACTAAGCTCCATTAAACCGGGTAAGTTGCGCGCCGTGATCCAAGTGAGCACGATAACAAATAAGGCGATGACTAAGTCTTTTAAAGAAATAGGAGTAAGGGCCTCTTCGCCGGCAAAGCTACTAGAGACTTGCCAGACTTCGATGCTATTAAGAAAACTAAAGGCGGTATTAATTTCTGACCAGAGCAGCATAAGGCTAAGTAAAAAACCTAGCATAAGAGCTGAGCGTAATAAGCCTAATGACTGAGCACTAATAATATCAAGATCCACTTCGGCAACTGCCGCCGCTTCCGCTTCTGGACTTGGGCTGCTGGCATGCCCCTCGGTCGTTTCATCTTTTTCTTTACGCTGGGCTAAAATTTCTGCACGTTTAGTTTTAGCGCGCTCAAAGGCAAGGCGTCGGCGCTGAATAAGCATCCAGCGGCGCACTAAGTAGTAAAACATCAAAAAGCCCATGCCGACTAATACCGACACTTCTAATTGGCGCAACAGGGTACTTGCGGTAAATAAATAGCCCATTAAGGCAGCCACGGCGGCCAGTAAGGGGGAAATAATGAGTAAAGCCCATAAGAAATGGTTAACCAGCGTGAGGTGCTCTTGGCGAGGCGGAGAAACCAAAAGCGGCAAGTCTTCGCGAAACATGCGCCAAGAAAATAAGCTAGTCAGTAGGCAAACGGCGATAAAGCTGAGTCGGCCTAGGGTGTCATAAAGAGAAAAGTCTCGATAATCGCGCGCTAAATATAAAATTAATAAGGCGGGTAATAGCGATAGCATTAAACGTTGAAACTGCTGCCAAATACGGCGTACCCGCGCTGGCGCTAAGTTAAAGTGCACAATTAACAGCCCGTTTTCTAACATCAGATTACGAGCAAACAATAAGATAAAGACCGGCAGCATCAGTTGCTTTAAACCGTGGGCTAAGGCCAGTACCACAGGAGGTGCCCACGGGGAAATAAAGGCATTGCCCAATAAGGAGAGCAAAGCGGGGATAGGCAGCGCGGTCAGCATGCTTAATAGTAAGGTATTAAAGGTATAGTCATATTTATCTTGGGTCACATTACCAATGCGCGGGCTAATGCGCGCTAAGTAAGCCCGTAAGCTGCGCCGACTTAAAATACCTAAATACATCACTAATACGCAGCTCATGCCATAGAGGGCTAGGCTTGCCGTGCTTTGCTGTAATACGGTTTGTGGTAAAGCCGTCCAAGTAGACCAGGTTAATAACCAACCCAAGGTTTCCATAATGGCGCTAGGAAATTGGCTGCCAATAGGGCGTAAGTCCGGTAGCCAAAATAACCGCTCATCGGTAAGAGCACGGATTTCTTGCAGCTGACTATTTTGGCGACTGTAGGCAACTTTAAGTCGAGTTTGCTCATGGATTTGATTATCGGTAGCACTGACGAGTCGCTCTAAGAGCCGTTGCTGGGTGGCTAATAGCTCATCCACTTGTAGGCGCTGCGCTTCAGTGATGCTTTGTGCTTTTTCGCTTAGCAATAACTCGGTGCGATAGTTATTGTTTCGCAAATTATCTAACGTTTCTTGGTAACCGTATTTATCCACGCGGCTTTGGACAATGCGTGCTTCAAGTTGCGCTAGCGAGTAAGGAGCGGGCAATTCACTGAGTCGAGTCCGTAGGTTTTCGCCAAATCCCCGACTCACTTGCAACCATTCTAGCTGTTCTTTGAGGTTAGTTTTCATATCCCCTAATTCAGAGGCGGCTCGCTCTACCGTTTGATATTCAAGTTGCAGCGCTTCTACTTCGCGGCTTTTTTCTCCTAGTAAGGCTGAGAGCTGTTGGTTGGTCGCTTGTTGGTCGATAAGAATTTGGGCGTCGCTTTCCACTTCATCTAATAAGCGCTCACTTTCCGCAATGGCCGCTTGAGTGGTTGCACGGCGTAACTCGTTTTGTCGCAGCTGCAGTGCTTCAATCTTGATATCTACATTTTGTAATTGACGTTGTATAATATCGACTTTAATACGATTAATGTTGTCTTTATTACTGGAAGACAACTCTTCAAGCTCTAAGGCTTGGATACGATGTTGTAAATGTTGTTCTCGTGCCATAACCAGCGTGCGGATGGCGGTTTCTTTACGCCCCCGAGTATCGGCAAATTGCAGCTTATCGAGTGATTGCTGAGCATCTCGTAGTTGCAGGCGCAACTCATCGAGCAGATCATGAATACCAGTATTGCTTAACTCTTGCAGGTTAAGCGCATTCGTTAATTCTTCACGCTGGCGCCTTAATTTTAAGCGCAGCGCTTGTGCTTCTACTAGCTCTTGCTGAGTGCCTTCTTCATCTAGTTTGGCAACATAGTCTAGGTCTGGCGCTTTTAAGAGCGCTTGTTTTTTCTCAAGTTTTTTTAGCTCTTCTGGATAGTTATCCATAAACTGCTGATAACCGGTGGCTTGTTCTTTATATCGCTCGCCATCTCGTACCAGTTGCAGTGCTTGATTATAATCTTCCCGTAGTTTTTTTAATTCTGGTTGATCGCCCTCGGGTACTTCACTTAGCAAAGCTTCAATATCGGCTACATTTTGATCCGCCATACTTGGGATAGAAAATAATAAGGCCAAGGCCATTAATATGGGCGCAAACACGGCGGATCCTTAATTACATTAATATTTAAAAATGTGGCGCCTAGCGCCCACATTCCCAGCGGGACTAGACAGGAAAAACGTTAATGGTGCCAAACTCTTCACCCATACGAGTACGAGTGCCAGGCAGCAAATGTTCGGCTAAGTTTACCTGCCCTGGAGTAAACAAACACACCACAGTACTGCCTAATTTAAAGCGGCCCATTTCTTGGCCTTTAGCTAGGCGTGGCGCTGAGTCAGATGTGTAATCCCAACGCTGAATTTGCTTACCTGGGGGCGGGGTAATGGTGCCCGCCCATACAGTTTCAATGCTAGCGACGATAGTAGCACCCACCAGCACCATGGCCATGGGGCCAGCTTGAGTATCAAAAATACACACCACTCGTTCATTACGCGCAAATAAGCCCGGTACTCGCGAAGCGGTCAGCGGATTGACGGAAAACAACTCACCAGGCACATAAATCATGGTTTTCAGTACGCCATCCAGTGGCATATGAATACGGTGATAGTCTTTAGGAGCCAGATAGATAGTGGCAAAATCGCCGTCCATAAAAGGACTGGCCAGTGCTTTATCACCGCCAAGCAGCGTGCGCGCACTGTAATCATGGCCTTTAGCTTGAATAATTCGCCCCTGAATAATGGGGGCGACTTGACTGATAGCGCCATCCACTGGCATAGCTAATGTATTGTTATCATTGTTCAGTGGCCGGGCATCGGCTTTAAGAGGGCGAGTAAAAAACTCATTAAAGCTTTTATAATGTGCAGCTTGTTCATAAAGCGCTTCGCTCATATCCACTTGGTAGTGGTGAATAAAGCGTTTAATTAGCCATTGCGGTAGCGGCCCACTTTCAAGCGCTGCTAACTTACCCGCTAAGCGCGATACTAAGTGTTTAGGCAGTAAATATTGCATTAAAATTTTTAAATGATCAGTCATTTATTTGCTTCCGAAAAGTACGCTTCATCAAAAGATGAAGCAACAAGAGTGCGTAATTTATAATGAATTAGGATGATGGCGGGTGGGCTTATCGGCCATGGCTGCCATAATGCGGTGATAGCTTGCTAGGCGGTCCTCATGGATGTGCCCCTCTGTGCTTGCTTGTTGTAATAAGCAGCCGGGATCTGTGCCGTGTTTACAATCGCGAAACCGACAGCCTCCGAGGTAGTCTCTAAATTCTCTAAAGCACCATGCCACGCGCTCAGGAGCTAAGTGCCACAAAGAAAACTCTCGGATCCCTGGCGAGTCAATAAGCGAGCCGCCAGAGGGGAAATGATATAAACGAGCCGTCGTGGTGGTGTGTTGACCAAGTCCTGAATTATCGGAAACAGCGCCGGTGAGCGCCGCTACTTCTGGCATTACGGCATTCACTAACGAAGACTTACCAACCCCAGATTGACCGACAAAGATACTAGTACGGTCTTTAAGAGCTTGTTTTAGCTCTATGAGTCCTTCACCTGTGTCACAACTGACATAAAGCACCTGATAACCAATAGCTACATAACGCTGTAATAGTTGCTCAGCCTGCTGGCGCTCGCTACTACTGAGCAAGTCCACTTTGTTTAGCACTATCATAGGCGGCATATCCACATCTTCAGCGGCCACTAAATAGCGGTCAATCACATGACAACTTAGCTCAGGCAATACCGAAGAAACCAAGACAATTTGGTCAATATTAGCCGCAACTGGCTTAACACCGTCATAAAAATCAGGACGCGTTAACACAGTAGAGCGCGGATGGACGGCTTCAACTACCCCACTGATGCCTTGAGCGCTGGCAATACCTGGGCGCCAAGCGACTTTGTCGCCGGTGACCAAAGAGCCTAGGGTGCGTCTTAGGTTGCAACGGTGAATGTGTTGTTCACTATCTTCTATGTCCGCATGTTGACCAAAGCGACTGATCACCAGTCCATCTTGCTGTGGGCCTAATTGGCTATCGTCTATGGTATCGGCAACCTCGCGCTTAAGACGCGCGCTGTGATTATCTCGTACTCGTCGAGTTTGGCCTTTACTGAGCTTTTTTTTCTTGGTCATGCTATTCCTAACCCTGCATTTATTAGTTGCTATGATACACTTTCCTGTTTCAACTTGTCCCTCTCACCGCTGTGCTTTGCGAGATAATATGAGCTTACATGCAGAAAATTTGGTTTGGATCGATTTAGAAATGACTGGCCTTGAACCGGAGCAACATAAAATTATCGAAATCGCCAGTATCGTTACCGATAAAGAGTTAACTATTTTGGCTGAAGGGCCGGTGTTAGCGATTCATCAAAGTGAAGATGAGTTAGCGAAAATGGATGAGTGGAATGTCAATACTCATACCCAGTCTGGCTTGGTGGCGCGCGTTAAAGCTAGCAAAGTGGATGAAGCCACAGCCGTGGCCCAAACCTTAGCCTTTTTAAAACAATGGGTGCCCGAGCAAACTTCGCCTTTATGTGGCAATACTATTGGACAAGATAGACGATTTTTAGTGCGCTATATGCCAGAGTTAGAAGCGTTTTTTCATTATCGCAGCATTGATGTGAGTACCGTGAAAGAGTTGGTTCGCCGCTGGCAACCTGCCATATTGGAGCGCTTTACAAAACAAGGCAGCCATCAAGCCT
Organism: Oceanisphaera avium; assembly: GCF_002157875.1. NCBI lineage: Bacteria > Pseudomonadati > Pseudomonadota > Gammaproteobacteria > Aeromonadales > Aeromonadaceae > Oceanisphaera > Oceanisphaera avium. Next base: position 1,563,834 of record NZ_CP021376.1, on the reverse strand, counting down.
TAGACGATATTCGCGAGTCGATCAGTGAGATGCAATTTTATCGAGAGCAAGTTTTTAAAATATAGGCTCAAGATTTAAACAAAAAGGGCGGATTTGTCGAGTAAGTAGCCAAACGGTTAGCTAACACCGAAAAAGGACTTGCATTCAAACAGTGCGCTCGTATAATTCGCATCCCGTAGCCACTGGTAATTATTTCATTGGTCTGCGACATATTAAGAATATAGTGACTAGATTATTTGCGGGAATAACTTAGCGGGTAGAAGATAACTTTGCTGAAGTTGATAATGGGTCGCCGCGACCACTGCAAATACGCACTAAGTAATAATTAGCGGGAATAGCTCAGCTGGTAGAGCACAACCTTGCCAAGGTTGGGGTCGCGAGTTCGAATCTCGTTTCCCGCTCCAAATTAAGACAATATTGCTAGCAAAGCGATATTGAGTGTTAAGAAAGTTAAGTAGTTTTGCGGGAATAGCTCAGCGGGTAGAAGATAACCTTGCTGAAGTTGATAACGGGTCGCCGCGACTTTTGCAAAATTATACTAAGTAATAATTAGCGGGAATAGCTCAGCTGGTAGAGCACAACCTTGCCAAGGTTGGGGTCGCGAGTTCGAATCTCGTTTCCCGCTCCAAATTAAATGCAAGCGTTACCAGAACGTGGGCGTAGAAAGTTAAAAGTAAGTTTAGCGGGAATAGCTCAGCTGGTAGAGCACAACCTTGCCAAGGTTGGGGTCGCGAGTTCGAATCTCGTTTCCCGCTCCAAATTAAATACAAGCGTTACCAGAACGTGGGTGTAAAAAGTTAAAAGTAAGTTTAGCGGGAATAGCTCAGCTGGTAGAGCACAACCTTGCCAAGGTTGGGGTCGCGAGTTCGAATCTCGTTTCCCGCTCCAAATTAAACGCAAGCGTTACCAGAACGTGGGCGTAGAAAGTTAAAAGTAAGTTTAGCGGGAATAGCTCAGCTGGTAGAGCACAACCTTGCCAAGGTTGGGGTCGCGAGTTCGAATCTCGTTTCCCGCTCCACATTAAAAAAACCGACCTTATGGTCGGTTTTTTTATGGCTGTAATACTAAGCCATGCGAGAGTTATGGTTAAACGCTAATTTTGTGCCGTGCTTTCGAGTTGTTGTTTTGCCTGAGAGGCATAGCCTTGAGGGTGATTAGGGTGCGCAGCTGCGTAGTCAAGCCAGGCTAAGCCTACTTTACTCACTCGCAAAGCGGCATCGGCATCTACGGCAATATCTTCTTGGTATAAAGAAAAATCAATTAAGGCTTCAATATCTTGTAGTGCCGCCTTAAGTGCAGGATTATTTACCAGTTCAGAACCGTGTTGTGCTATGTAGTCGCATAGTAAAGTATAAAGTGTGCGTTGTGCTAAGTGAAAAGACATTGGCCGCTCCTATGACTAAAACTTACAAGTTAAAGATGGACGGCGAGGGCGCACTTGTCGAGCTGTAAATTTACGGCTTAGGTTGGCTTAAGCGAGCGTGAGCTGACATGCCTTTATCTACAGCCCGGATCAAGCGCTGCGTTTTTCGCTGTGGTGGGTTAAGCGCACCTTGTTGCTGAGCGAGTGCCCATTCCACATGCTCGCGTACCATGGCATCTAATGCAGGTTGGCTTAACTTTTCTTCTAGAGCCAAGATAATACTGGGACTCACGGGCGCATTCCCTAGTGCGACTGCAATATTACGTAACCAACGGCGGTGGCCAATACGGCGAATAGGACTGCCTTGGGTTTGTGTAAGAAAATATTCCTCACTCCACGCAAATAACGCTAGCAATTCAGGGGCATGCAGATTATCGCGCGCAGCAAAGTCGGCTTCTTGACTGGCATTAGTAAATTTATTCCACGGGCAAATAAGCTGGCAGTCATCACAGCCATAAATACGATTTCCCATTAAGGGACGTAGCGCTAACGGAATGGGGCCGTCTTGCTCTATGGTGAGATAAGAAATACAGCGCCGAGCATCTACCACATAAGGCGCAACGATGGCGCCAGTGGGACAAGCGGTAATACAAGCCACACATTGTCCGCAGCCCTCGGCGACTGGCGCGTCGATCGGTAAAGGCAGATTAACTAATAATTCACCCAGAAAGAAAAAAGAGCCTTGTTGCTGATTAATCAGTAACGAGTGTTTACCCACCCAGCCTAATCCCGCCTTAGCGGCCAGTGGACGCTCTAATACCGGCGCCGAGTCTACAAAAGGGCGCGCGACTAATTCATGAGCGGCTTGCTCAATACGGTCGGCTAGTTTTTTTAAACGCTGGCGCATCAATTTATGGTAATCGCGCCCCAGTGCGTAACGGCTAATGTAACCTAAATCCGGCTGGCTTAGCACATGGGCAATGGCGGCATGCTCTGGCATATAATTGAGCCGCACCGAAATCACTCTTAATGTGCCGGGCAATAGCTCTTGAGGGCGCGCGCGCATCATGCCGTGGCGCGCCATATACTCCATCTCTCCATGATGACCTTTAGCAAGCCAATCGGCCAAAGCGGGCTCATGCTCACTGAGATTGGTATCACTAATACCTACTTGGCTAAAGCCTAGCTCTGCTGCCCAGAGCTTGATATTGTGCGCTAATGTCTCGAAGTCGGTCATGGATAGAAGCTTTCTTGGATATGATTAAACTAGAAAAGTCCCACATGCTAACACAATCGGTGTGGCACTCGGAGCAGATCCGCACCTTAGAATACCAGGCTGCCAAGCAAGCGGGTGTGAGCATGATGGAGCTAATGGCGCGTGCCGGCTTAGCGGTGTTTCACCAAGCTCATGCTTCTTGGCCTCACGCTCAGCATTGGTGGGTAATGACGGGAAGCGGTAATAATGGCGGCGACGGTTATATAGTGGCGCGCTTAGCGCATGCGGCGGGCATTAAGGTAACGCTGGTACAAGTTGGGGATGAAACGCGCCAAAGCGATGAAGCAGCTCAGGCGCGCCACGCTTATCTTGAGGCAGGCGGCACTATTTCTGAGCTCAGTGCACTGCAGTCTGACAAAGAGCCTGATCTTATTATTGATGCGCTGCTAGGGATTGGCTTTAAAGGTGTGCTTCGCCCCGCCTATGCCCAAGCAATTAGTCTTATTAATCACGCTCACACTCAGTTAAAGACTCCGGTGCTAGCCATTGATATTCCCTCAGGGTTGGAGAGTAATACCGGCCATATTGCCACTGTTGCTGTACAAGCCAATATCACGGTGTGCATGATAGGCCTAAAACTTGGTCTCTTGACGGGTCGGGGTCCCGATGTGGCGGGGCGCGTGTTATTAGCATCATTAAATATTGAATCCGCGCTAAGTCATCATGCTCAATTTTTAACGAGTGCTGCGCAGGTAATGCATTGGTCTGCATTGCGCCCGTTATTGCCCTCACGCCGTGTGGCTGCTCATAAAGGAGAAGCAGGGCGAGTATTGGCGGTGGGTGGAAATTTAGGCATGAGCGGGGCTATTCGTCTAGCGGGCGAAGGGGCGCTGCGTTGTGGTGCGGGGTTGGTACGTTTGTTGAGCCATAAAGAGCATCAATTTAGCTTAAATTTAGGGCGCCCTGAGCTAATGACAGCTCGCTTTCCTGATTTTAATGACTGGCAATGGCCTTCTTGTATGGTGCTTGGGCCAGGGTTAGGCAGAGATGACTGGGCGTTTGCTTTGTATCAATGTGCCTTACAGCACAATACAGCGCCTATGGTGATCGATGCAGATGCTTTGTGGTGGCTTGCTCAGAATCCGCGGTTAGCGCACGCTACTAGCGCCATTAAACAAGAGTGGGTGCTCACTCCTCACTCTGGAGAAGCGGCGCGATTGTTACAGTGTACCGTAGCTGAAATAGAAGCGGATCGCTTACGTGCAGTGCGCACTTTGCAATCTAAATATGGAGGAGTCGTGGTATTAAAAGGCGCAGGCACGCTGGTGGCTGATGAGCAGCAAGTGAGAGTATGTCATTATGGTAATAATGGCATGGCCTCGGGTGGGATGGGGGACCTGTTATCTGGTATCATCGCCGCCTTACTGGCTCAAGGGTTAAGCACCTTTACAGCGGCGTCACTTGGGGTGTGTTTACATGCCATTGCCGCAGATAGAGCAGCGAGGGAGGGAAAGCGTGGCTTATTAGCTTCAGACTTATTGCTCCCTCTTAGATGCCTACTTAATGAAGATGAAGAATATGACGAATAATCAGCTACACATAGCGCTTGCTGACGAAGCACAAACGCTAGCGCTGGGACAAAAACTGGCTCAGTCCTTCAATCAAGCCACGGTGATATTTTTACACGGAGACCTTGGCGCGGGTAAAACCACGCTTAGCCGTGGCGTGATCCAAGCACTGGGCCATAAGGGCAACGTAAAAAGCCCCACTTATACCCTAGTGGAGCCCTATCAAGTGGCCGCTTGGCAGGTATACCACTTTGATTTATATCGTCTTAGCGATCCTGAAGAGCTAGAATTTATGGGCATTCGCGATTACTTTACGCCTAATAGTCTGTGTTTGGTGGAATGGCCTGAGCGCGGGCATGGCTTATTGCCAAGCGCTGATATCGAAATTACTTTGTCTTATGATGCTCTGGCCCGCCAGGCTCTGTTGTTGGCTAATACTCCGATTGGGGTTGCGTTATTGGAGAAATTATCAGCGTGAAGGCGATCCTCATCCTCTTGTGTTTTTGCTGCAGTGTGTCTGCCTGGGCAAATCAGATAGAAAGCATTCGTGTCTGGCCCTCGCCAGATAATACGCGCATCGTACTCGACATGAGTGCCGGGCCCAATTATCAATATTTTATGCTGCAAGACCCTCATCGGTTAGTGGTGGACTTACAACAAACCCAAAATCAGGTGCAATTTAGCGCTATCAATAATAAAAGTGAGCTCATCACTAAAATTCGTGATAGCAAACCTACCGCTCCCAGCAATTATCGTTTAGTTTTTGAACTGAAAAGTGCCAGTCAACCGGTGGTGTTTCCACTTACGCCTGCGGGAGATTATGGCCATCGCTTAGTCATCGACTTGCCTTATCAGGATGCGACTCGTGCCCCTGCACAACAGCAGGTACTGCATAAGGTGGCGCCTCAGGGACAAAAAGAAGTGGTTATTGCTATTGATGCAGGCCACGGCGGTGAAGATCCTGGCGCCATAGGCCCTAAGAAAAATCATGAAAAACATGTCACCTTGGCGATTTCTCGCCGCCTCGCCGACTTAATTAATAAAGAGCCGGGCATGCGCGCGGTCATGACGCGCACCGGTGATTATTATGTAAATCTTAATCAGCGCTCTGAGATCGCTCGTCGTGGGCGTGCTGACCTTTTACTGTCTATTCATGCGGATAGTGTGGCCAATAGCGGGCCACGGGGAGCCTCGGTGTGGGTATTATCTTCTAATCGCGCGAATCGAGAAATGGCTGGTTGGTTAGAAAAACAAGAGCGCCAATCGGAGCTTTTAGGTGGCGTAGGGGAGGTGATCTCTCAAACCGATGGTAACCCTTATTTAACGCGTACCTTTCTTGACTTATCGATGGATAAATCTCGGGCGGATAGCTATGCCATTAGTGAACATATTTTAACAGCCATGGGCAAGGTGGTGCGCTTACACAAAGCTAAGCCCGAGCATGCCAGTCTGGCGGTGCTTAAATCCCCGGATATTCCGTCGTTATTAATAGAAGCTGGTTTTATTTCTAACCCCGAAGAAGAGCGATTATTACTAACGCCGGCCCATCAGCAAAAAGTAGCGCAAGCGGTGTTTAATGGCGTTAAGTCTTATTACCAGCAAAACCCGCCAAGTGGCACCATGATGGCGAATAAAGCCGCAGGCAAGCCACAAAAGCATACGGTGCGTAGCGGTGAAAGCTTGTCCCTAATCGCCCAGCGCTATGGCGTTAGTCTCACGCGGTTAAAAGGCTATAACAGCATGCAAAGCGATGTGGTACGAGTTGGGCAAGTGTTGGATATTCCAGGGAGTTAGCATGGCCATCCAGATCTTGCCGGCGCGCCTTGCCAACCAAATTGCGGCAGGCGAAGTGGTGGAGCGCCCCGCCTCGGTAGTTAAAGAGCTAATTGAAAATAGCTTAGATGCGGGCGCGAGTCGTATAGAAATTGATATTGAAAAGGGCGGCGCTAAGCTTATTCGCATTCGTGATAATGGCCAAGGTATTGCTAAAGACGAGTTGGCGCTGGCGCTCTCTCGCCACGCCACTTCTAAAGTCAGTACGCTAGAAGATCTGGAGTCTATTATGAGCTTGGGCTTTCGTGGTGAAGCCTTAGCCTCTATTAGCTCGGTGGCCCGCTTAACACTGACCTCAAAACCTGCCGCCCAAAGTGAAGCCTGGCAAGCCATGGCACAAGGGCGAGACATGGACGTAAAACTGGTGCCGGCTTCTCATCCCACGGGTACCACGCTTGAAGTACAAGACTTATTTTTTAATACCCCCGCTCGGCGCAAGTTTATGCGCACCGATAAAACCGAGTTTGGCCATATTGATGAAGTGGTGCGCCGGATCGCGCTAAGCCGCTTTGATGTAGATTGGGTCTTGCGCCATAACGGCAAACAAGTACGCCAATATCGCGCAGCTCGCTTACCTTCTCAACAAGATAAACGATTAAGTGCCATCTGTGGCAGCGCATTTATGCAAGCAGCCCTTAAAGTGGAGTGTGAGCATAATGGTCTGCGGTTGTGGGGCTGGTGGGTTTTACCCAGTGGGGCGAGAGCACAGCCAGATGTGCAATATACTTACGTTAATGGGCGCATGATGCGTGATAAATTGCTAAATCATGCCATTCGCCAAGCGTACGGTGAGCGATTAGCGCCTGACACTCATGGTGCCTTTGTTTTATATCTGGAGCTGGATCCCGCTGAAGTGGATGTGAATGTTCATCCGGCAAAACACGAAGTGCGGTTTCAGCAAGCCAGATTAGTGCATGACTTTATTTATCAAGTATTAGCCCAAGCGCTGGAGCAGGCGATAAGCGCTTCTTCTTCAGGCCAAACGCTTGATGAGCCAAGTCCTGTAGATGACGTCAGCGAGAGTGCTGCAGAGCCGGTTACTCCTGTGACTTCAAAAGAAGAGGCTGAAACTCCCCTTGAATATCAGGCTCCTCGCCATGGCTATGGCGGCGCGGCGAGATCTCATTTCGCCCGAGAGCAAAGCCCCAGTAATATTAGTGAGCAGACGTGGCAGGGGATTAATGGCTTATTAACGACCTTGGCTCCCGCTGTGGATGCCCAGCCTCAAAGTAGCGAACTTCGCGTGTTGGATAATGAACACGGCGGTGTCTTGCAATTAGTGAAAGAGCGCGCCTTGGTCGTGTGGCATCAACAACAGCTGTGGCTATGTGAGCTTAATCAAGCCCGCGCCTACTTAGATGGTTGTGCTTTATTTGCGATGTGGGAGCAAGGGCTAACTTCTCAGCCGCTATTGTTACCCATACGGTTAGCACTTAGTGCGAGCCAGCTAGAGAGTGTCGAAACGCATCAAGCTCAATTATTAAAACTTGGCTTGGAGTTGAAAAAGGGGCATGGCGACACCATTATTTTGACACGAGTGCCTCAGCCGCTGCGCCACGCTGATTTAGCGCGCTTGTTTGGGCAGTTATTGGCACAATTAGAACAACAAGTGTCGGGGCAGGAATTATGCCTCTGGTTATGCAGACAGGGTATGCAGCGCCGAGTGTGGAGCTTAGTACAAGCCCATGCCTTGTGGTTAGAGCTACAAGCGTGCTTAGCCAAAGGAGCCCCTGAGACTATGGCCCATTTTTTACAGCCGTTAGCGTTAGAACAACAATTAGATAGGTGGGATCATGAGCGATAAACCGCTCGCCATATTTTTAATGGGACCGACGGCGTCAGGTAAGACGGGGTTAGCGATTGAGCTGTGCCAACAGTTGCCCTGTGAGATCATCAGTGTCGACTCGGCGCTGGTCTATAAGGGCATGGATATTGGGACGGCTAAGCCGAGTGCTGCTGAGCTTAAACGTGCCCCACATCGCCTAATTGATTTGCTCGACCCAGCACAAGCCTACTCGGCTGCTGATTTTAGACGAGATGCACTCGCGGCTATGGCCGATATCACCAGCAGAGGACGTATTCCGCTACTTGTTGGCGGTACTATGCTTTATTTTAAAGCCTTGTTAGAGGGCTTATCGCCTTTGCCCAGCGCTAATGCTGAAGTTCGTGCTGATATTGAAGCGCAAGCACAGCGGCAAGGTTGGGAGGCGCTGCATCACGAGCTAGCGCAAGTAGACTCGGTTGCAGCGGCGCGCATTCACCCTAATGATCCTCAGCGCATTTCGCGAGCATTAGAAGTTTTTCGCTTAACGGGGCGCACACTAACTCAATTAACCCAGCTTAAAGGTGATCCGCTGCCTTACAAAGTGTTACAGTTTGCAATTGCGCCTCAAGAGCGCGCCGAGTTACATCAGCGAATTAATGCTCGCTTTTTACAAATGCTAGCGCAGGGGTTTGAGCAAGAAGTGCAGTGCTTATATCAACGCCCTGACTTACATAGCGACTTACCCGCTATTCGCTGTGTGGGCTATCGACAAATGTGGGATTACCTTAGCGGTGTTGTCGGCTATGATGACATGATAGCGCAAGGGCAAGCCGCCACTCGTCAGTTAGCAAAAAGACAATTAACTTGGCTGCGTGGCTGGCCCCAAGTGCACTGGTTAGATACCCATAGTGAGAGCCTTGTTCAGGATATAATGGCGCAGATCGACGCTGAAAATAATAATTAACAATAACAACATTTACCAAGATAAGGACAACATTATGGCTAAGGGACAATCTTTGCAGGATCCTTTTTTAAATGCTCTGCGTCGCGAGCGCGTCCCCGTCTCTATTTATCTTGTCAATGGCATTAAGTTACAAGGACAAGTAGAGTCATTCGACCAATTCGTTATTTTACTAAAAAATACTGTCAGCCAGATGGTGTATAAGCATGCCATTTCTACTGTGGTTCCCTCGCGCCCTGTGCAAATGACACCGAGCGCAAGCACAGAAATATCGGCGACTGAGCAACAAATAGATTGAGTATTGTCCTCGGGTGGCCGAGCATAAGCTGTGGTGATCTTATGGTTGGGAGTACGCAGCTTGTTTGAGCGTGATGAAAGCCCTGAGTCGGCAATCTTAGTTCACATTGATTTTAATAGTGACCACGAGCGTGAAGACCTAGCAGAGCTGGAGTTATTAGTGGACTCTGCGGGTGTAATGGTGCGTGGGTTATTAACGGGCACGCGCGCCTCACCTCAAGCCAAGTTTTTTATTGGTACGGGAAAAGTCGATGAGTTAGCTGCCTTAGTGCAGCTACATGACGTAGATGTGGTTATTTTTAATCACAGCTTAAGTGCGTCTCAAGAGCGTAATCTTGAGCGTATTATTCGGTGTCGAGTCCTTAATCGCACGGGTTTGATTTTAGATATTTTTGCTCAGCGCGCGCGCACCCATGAAGGCAAGCTACAAGTTGAGCTCGCTCAGCTGCGCCATTTATCCACTCGCTTAGTCGGTGGCTATGAAGAGTTAGGCCGCCAAAAAGGTGGTATTGGCTTGCGTGGTCCGGGTGAGATGCAGCTTGAAACGGATCGCCGCTTATTGCGTGAGCGTATTAAGTTGATTCAAAAGCGGCTTGAAAAAGTATCGCGCCAACGAGAGCAAGGGCGGCGTTCGCGCAAGCGCGCCGCAACGCCCACTGTGTCCTTGGTGGGTTATACCAACGCCGGTAAGTCGACGTTGTTTAATCGACTAACGGATGCGGGGGTGTATGCTGCGGATCAGCTGTTTGCCACGCTAGATCCTACGCTTCGAAAAATTGAATTGCCTGATGCCGGTGCTGTGGTATTGGCAGATACGGTGGGCTTTATTCGCCATTTGCCTCATGACTTGATTGCCGCCTTTAAGGCGACCTTACAAGAAACGCGCGATGCAGACTTATTACTGCATGTGGTGGACTGCTTTGATGAGCAGATGAATGAAAATATTGATGAGGTGAATTCGGTGCTCGAGCAAATAGATGCCCAAGACGTACCGGTACTCATGGTATTTAATAAGATAGATAAATTTGATGATATCCCGCCTCGTATTGAGCTCAATGACGAGGGTCAACCCCGAGCGGTGTGGCTGTCGGCTCAACAAGACTTAGGTATTGAGGGTTTACTGGATGCGCTAAATCAATTGCTTGCAGGAGTATTAGTTGAGCATCGATTAATCTTGCCGCCCAGCGAGTCTAAACTTCGCAGCCGTTTATATGAATTGAATGGCGTGGTGAATGAGACCTTTAGTGAGCAAGGAGAGTTTGTAGTAGATATTCGGTTGCAGCAAGCAGATTGGCGCCGTTTGCTAAAACAAGAAGATGAGCCGTTACAGCGCTTTATAAGCGATTGATTGCTTGGTAAAGTTACTTTTATAAACCAGAAAGACGGAGAGACAAATGGCTTGGAATGAGCCTGGAAATGGTGGCAAAGACCGTGACCCGTGGGGGAATAACGGTAAGCAACAAGGGCCGCCAGATCTGGATCAGGTAATTAGAAACCTGAGAAATAAATTCGGTGGCTTACTCGGTCAGCGTAGCTCTGATTCCGGAAGCGGAGGCAGCCTTGGCTCTTTTGGCGTGATTATCGCCTTGGTCATAGCGCTTGTGGTATGGGTCGTCAGTGGCTTTTATACCATAGGTGAAGCTCAGCGAGGGGTGGTGTTGCGTTTTGGTAATTATTACCAAACCGTAGAGCCGGGCCTGAGCTGGAAAGCAACCTTTGTTGATCGTGTCTTCCCGGTAGACGTAGAGTCAGTGCGCTCACAACCTGCATCTGGCTTTATGCTTACCGAAGATGAAAACTTAGTACGCGTTGAGATGGAAGTGCAGTATCGCGTGATTGAGCCGCGCGACTATCTGTTTAACGTGACTAATGCCGATGACAGTTTACATCAAGCGCTAGACAGTGCGCTGCGCTTTGTGGTGGGTCACAGCACCATGGATGATGTGTTAACTAAAGGTCGTGATGGCGTACGCCAAGCAACGCGTGAGTTATTAGAAACAATTATCGAGCCCTACGACTTAGGTTTATCGATTTTGGATCTTAACTTCTTGCCCGCGCGCCCACCTGAAGAAGTAAAAGATGCTTTTGATGACGCCATTGCTGCGCAAGAAGATGAACAACGCTTTATTCGTGAAGCCGAAGCCTATGACCGAGAAATCCGGCCTAAGGCGCGTGGTCAAGCGAAGCGCTTATTGCAAGAAGCGGAAGGTTATAAAGAGCAGATTGCATTGCGCGCCGAAGGTGAAGTGGCCCGTTTTCGCCAACTCATGCCTTTATATAAAGAGCAACCTGAGCTAATGCGCCAACGTATCTACCTTGAAACCATGGAAGATATCTATTCTAAGGTGAATAAGGTGATTGTGGATACGCCAGAAGGTAGCAGCAACCTGATGTACTTACCGTTAGATAAGTTGGTTGAGCAAAATGCTAATCGTAAGGCTAAGGTCGATCCGAATATTATTACCTCGGATTATATCAACGACTTACAAAAGCAGGCGGCAGCGGCCGGTGCGGGAAGTGAACGAACTCGCGCGCCCAAAGTTGATAGCGGCAATTTACGTCCAACAGGGAGAAACTAAGCCATGAGAAAAGGTTTATTGGTTATTGTTGCCCTGATTGCCATTATCTTTTATGCCTCAGTGTTTGTGGTAGTAGAAGGTGAGCGAGGCATAGTGCTGCAGTTTGGCAAAGTAAAGCGTGAACAAGGTACCGAGTTGCCGACGCTTTATGGCCCAGGGCTACACTTTAAAGTGCCGCTAATTGATCAGGTGCGAAAGCTAGATGCGCGTTTGCAAACGCTTGATGATCAAGCGGATCGCTTTATTACGTCTGAGAAAAAAGACTTAATTATTGACTCATTCGTAAAATGGCGCATCGATAACTTTGCTACTTATTATTTAGCCACGGGCGGCGGTAATCGCTTACAAGCAGAAAGTTTACTGCGCCGTCGTATTAATAACAGTCTGCGTTCTGAGATTGGTAGCCTAACGATTCGGGAAATTGTTTCGGGTAAACGCGGTGAAGTGATGGAAGCCGCACTACGTGATCAATTAGAGTCATCGGCAGATTTAGGGATTAAGGTAGTGGATGTGCGCATTAAGCAGATCAATCTACCCACCGAAATCTCTACTTCTATCTATCAGCGGATGCGCGCCGAGCGTGCCGCTGTGGCGCGAGAGCATAGATCTCAAGGTCGTGAGCAGTCGGAGATCATTAAAGCTAAGGCGGATCGTGACGTAACTGTTATGATTGCCGATGCCCAGCGTAATGGCCGTACCTTACGAGGTGAAGGCGATGCCGCGGCGGCCACGATTTATGCCGAAGCCTATGCTGAGGATCCGGAGTTCTTTAGTTTCATCCGCAGCCTTGAAGCCTATCGTAAGAGCTTTGAGCAGGGTGGGGATTTAATGGTATTAAAGCCTGACGGGGACTTCTTCCGCTTTATGAAAGATCCTTCAGGAAAAGCACAGTAAACTCTAGCCCGGGAGACCGGGCTTTTTTTTGTTCGAGTTTTTCCACCAAGTTGGTGTTAGTTTATTCCGACTTTGGTCAAAATTTGATAGACTCGGTTTTTAATAACTTAACAGTTAGTGAAAGGAAAAATGGGACAAAACGTTGTGGTACTAGGCACCCAGTGGGGTGACGAGGGTAAGGGTAAGGTCGTTGACCTTCTGACTAACAAAGCCCGTTATGTGGTGCGTTATCAAGGTGGGCACAATGCTGGCCATACTCTGGTAATTGACGGTAAAAAAACCGTTCTCCACCTTATTCCATCAGGTATTTTGCGCGAAAACTGTACTTGCATCATTGCTAATGGTGTAGTGCTGTCACCCGAGGCTTTGCTCAAGGAAATGGCTGGGCTTGAAGCCAGCGGTATTCCAGTGCGTGAGCGCTTGGTACTGAGCGAAGCTTGTCCATTGATCCTGCAATATCATGTCGCTATGGACCAAGCTCGCGAAGTAGCGCGTGGCGCCAATGCTATTGGCACCACCGGCCGTGGTATCGGTCCTGCCTACGAAGACAAGGTAGCGCGGCGCGGGTTACGTGTTGGCGATTTAGCGAACATGGATACCTTTGCCATTAAATTGAAAGAAGTTATTGATTACTACAACTTTCAATTAACCGGTTTATACGGTGTAGAGGCGGTGTGCTATGACACCGTATTGGAAGAAGCAAAAGGCTATGCCGAGCTGCTAACCAGTATGGTAATTGATGTCACTGATGTGCTGGATGTGGCTCGCAAAAACGGTGACAAGATCATGTTTGAGGGCGCGCAAGGCACGCTGCTTGATATCGATCATGGTACCTACCCGTTTGTGACTTCCTCTAACACCACAGCCGGTGGCGTGGCGACGGGCTCTGGTTTTGGCCCCTGCTACATTGACTATGTGTTAGGTATTATCAAAGCCTATACCACGCGTGTTGGCTCAGGTCCTTTCCCTACTGAGTTGTATGACGGTCAAGAAAAACTGGATGCAGCTGGTAAGCACTTAGGGACAGTGGGCCATGAGTTTGGTGCTACTACGGGCCGCTTGCGCCGTACGGGCTGGTTAGACTTAGTCACCATCAAGCGCGCTATCCAAGTAAACTCTATTTCAGGTTTTTGCTTAACCAAGTTAGATGTATTAGATGGCTTGAAAGAGTTAAAAATCTGTGTGGGCTACAAGATGCCAGATGGCTCTGTAAAAGATGTGCCGCCCATGGCCGCTGAAGACTATGAGACAGTGACGCCTGTGTATGAAACTATGCCAGGTTGGAGCGAAAATACTGTGGGTGTGGTGACTTTAGAAGACTTGCCACAAGCTGCGCGTAATTACATTAAGCGCATTGAAGAGCTGACCGGGGTACCGATTGATATTATTTCAACCGGTCCTGATCGTGATGAAACACTTATTTTGCGCCATCCCTTTGAAGCTTAATTAATCGCTTTACTGTGATAAAAAATGCCAGCGTAAGCTGGCGTTTTTGTTTTCTGGGAGGGGCAAAGCATGCAGGGATAAGAACAAACCTCTAGAACGGTTGCTACGATATTTTCACCTCACACCTCACACCTCACGAATTACGTCTTACTGCCAAATGGGCTAAGTCGATTAAGGCTTGCTTATGTTCAGAGTCAGGCAGCACCTTTAAGCTATCAATGGCTTTTTGCGCTTCTAATTCTGCTTGTTGCTGACTGTATTCTAAGGCTTGGGTCTCGGCTAAAATCGCCATGATTTCTTCTAAATGATCCATGCCGGTCCGATGAGCAATGGCATCACGAATTCGTTCACGCTGGGCGTCATTACCTACCGCTATGGCATGCAATAAAGGCAGGGTAGGCTTACCCTCAGCCAGATCATCGCCTACGTTCTTACCCATGTCTGAGCTGTCTGAACTGTAGTCCATAATGTCGTCAACCAGCTGAAATGCTGTCCCTAAGTATTTGCCATAATTAAGCATGGCTTGCTCAACTTCTTCAGACTGGTGAGTAAGTACCGCGGCTAAGCGGGTGGCCGCTTCAAAGAGCTTGGCGGTTTTGCAGTAAATAACCTGCATATAGCTGGCTTGAGTAGTGTCGGGATCATTACAGTTCATCAACTGCAACACTTCTCCCTCAGCAATAATATTGGTGGCATCGCTTAAGATATTCATGATTTTCATGTTATCTAGCTCAGTCATCATCTGAAAAGCGCGAGTATAAAGAAAATCTCCCACCAAAACGCTGGCTGCATTACCAAATAAGGCATTGGCGGTGTCGCGACCGCGGCGCAAGTCTGACTCATCCACTACATCGTCATGTAACAAAGTAGCGGTGTGAATAAATTCAATAATGGCGGCCAAGGTGATGTGTGCGTCACCTTCATAGCCCAAGGCGCGCGCTGCCAGCACGGTAAGTTGGGGACGCATACGCTTACCGCCTGCACTCACAATATAAAAGCCCAGTTGGTTAATAAGCGCGACATCAGATTGCAAGCGCGCCCCGATTAAGTCATTCACCGATTGCATATCTTGCTCGGTTAGTTGTTTTATTTTATTCATGTCTACCATAGAATTATTAGCCAAACGACGCAGTCAAAAATCAGTGAGATAACGATTTTACACTATTTACCATAGGGTTAAAGCCAACAAGTACCGCTTTAATGGGGTGTGGCACAAGACTGATTTTTTTATGGCTGCGCTCTTGTCTCACCCTAGCAATCTGCGTACAATACGCGACCATTGTAGAACAGTTTTAGTGCACGCCCCTTTGAGGGTAAAAGTGCCAATCATTCGGAGTTATAAACATGTACGCGGTAATCCAAAGCGGCGGAAAACAACACCGTGTAACCGAAGGTCTAGTACTTCGTCTAGAAAAATTAGACGTTGAAACTGGCGCCTCTGTCGAATTCGACAAAGTGCTTATGGTTGCTCAAGGTGAAGACGTTACAGTGGGTGTTCCTTACATCGACGGTAGCAAAGTAACAGCTGAAGTCGTAGCTCACGGTCGTGGCAAAAAAGTCAAAATCGTTAAGTTCCGTCGTCGTAAGCACTCACGCAAACAGCAAGGTCATCGTCAGTGGTTCACTGAAGTGAAGATCACCGGCATCAGCGCCTAAGATAGGAGTTCAGTTCCATGGCATCGAAAAAAGCAGGCGGCTCTACTCGTAACGGTCGCGATTCAGAAAGTAAACGTCTTGGTGTTAAGCGTTTTGGTGGTGAAAGTGTCTTGGCGGGCAACATCATCGTTCGCCAGCGCGGCACTCGTTTCCACGCCGGCGTTAATGTTGGCCTAGGTAAAGACCACACTTTATTTGCCACTGCCTCTGGCAAGGTGAAGTTTGAAGTTAAAGGTCCAAATAACCGTAAGTTCGTCAGCATTGAAGCTGAGTAAGCTGTAATAGCCGAACTAAGAAAGCCCCGCCTATGGCGGGGCTTTTTGCTTTTTAAAGCACGTTCCCTACTTAAACTAGATATACTGTGCACAGTGGGTGAATGGGAGATATTGTAATGAAATTTGTAGATGAAGCAGAAATTAGGGTCGAAGCCGGTGATGGTGGCAATGGCTGTGTGAGCTTTCGCCGCGAGAAATATATCCCAAACGGTGGCCCAGACGGCGGTGATGGGGGCGATGGCGGTGACTTATATATGCTGGCCGACACCAACCTTAATACCTTAATTGACTACCATTTTGAGCGCTTTCATCGTGCTGAACGTGGTGAAAATGGCCGCAGTAGTAATTGCACGGGCAAACGCGGCCAAGACTTAGTGCTTAAGGTACCGGTAGGCACCCGAGCCAAAGATGAGATGACCGGTGAAATCTTAGGAGATTTAACGCGAGACGGCCAAAAACTATTAGTCGCCAAAGGCGGCTTTCATGGTTTGGGGAATGCGCGCTTTAAAAGTTCGGTAAACCGGGCGCCGCGCCAAAAAACGAATGGTACGCCAGGTGAGGTTCGAGACTTATTATTAGAGCTATTATTGCTAGCCGATGTGGGCATGCTTGGCTTGCCCAATGCCGGTAAGTCCACCTTTATTCGGGCAGTATCTGCGGCTAAGCCTAAGGTAGCCGATTATCCTTTTACGACACTTGCGCCTAATTTAGGTGTGGTGCGCTGTAATGACCATAAAAGCTTTGTCGTGGCCGATATTCCAGGGCTAATTGCAGGTGCTTCTGAGGGCGCGGGCTTAGGTATTCGCTTTTTAAAACACTTAGAGCGTTGTCGCGTCTTATTGCATATCGTGGATGTATTACCCGCAGATGGTAGCTGTCCTGCTGATAATGCTGAAGTGATCATTAATGAGCTTAATCAATACAGCGAAGTGGTCGCTAATAAGCCGCGTTGGTTACTCTTTAATAAGCTTGATTTAGTCTTAGAAGAAGAAGGCGATGCTATTATCGAACAAGTGATAGAGCGTCTGGATTGGCAAGGGCCGGTGTTTCGCATTAATGCCATCAGTAAAGAGGGCACTAAAGCGGTTACCGAAGCTTTAATGGAATTCTTAGATGAACATCCTCGTACTCAACAAGAGTTAGAAGATGCCCGTGAGCCGGTCAACTTTAAATGGGATGATTACCACGAAGCAACCTTGCAAGAGCACGCAGCGCCCCTGGTTGATGACGAAGATGATGATGAAGACTGGGATGATGAAGAAGATGACGGCCACGTTATCTACACCCGAGAATAGTATCGAAAGAGCGACAGTACGACTGCTGTCGCCGCTTTATTAACTGAGGTAAAAGATGATAGTTGCCATGATAGTGGCCATGACGCGCAATGGGGTAATTGGTAAAGATAACGCCATGCCTTGGCATTTGCCGGCGGATCTTGCTTATTTTAAACAAACTACCTTAGGTAAGCCCATTGTAATGGGACGTAATACCTTTAACTCCATTGGGCGCGCTCTGCCGGGGCGGCGCAACATTATTGTTAGCCAGAGCTTAACCGATGCGCCTACCGGCACTGAAGTGGTCTCTTCGCCCGCGGCTGCACTGGCGTTAGTTAAGGATGAAGCTGAGGTGATGGTGATGGGCGGCGGGCAGCTGTATCAAGCGTTCTTATCGCTAAGCCAGCGTTTATATCTCACTTTGATTGAAGCGGATGTGCAAGGGGATACTTACTTTCCGTTTCACGCCGCTGACTGGCAGCTTGAGTGTGAAGAGTTACGCCTTGCCGATGAGCGCAATGAATATAATTGCCGCTTTCAGGTTTATAAGCGAGTGTAAGAAGTGAAGGGCTAAGTGTGAGCAGGAAAAGCTGCAGTTGCAGATCCCCATATTTTTCAGCTCACCCTTCATTTTTATTGCCGTGTTATTCGTTACCTATTATTTCACGCTTCATGCATAAACTGGGCAGGGACTACTAATACGCTCCCCCGTTTCCCAACATAATAACGTCATGCTTCCTCCCCACACACAGCCGGTATCTAGCGCATAAATATCGGGTACCTGGCACTCCCCTTCTAATGCCGCCCAATGACCGAAGATCAGCGGCGGATCTTGGCGATCTTGGCGTAACTTAAACCAAGGGCTAAGGTGGCGAGGAGCGGCGCTAAGGGTGGATTTATTATCAAAATCTAGTCGTCCATCGGCATAGCATAAACGCATGCGGGTGAAGGCATTAATAGCAAAACGCAGTTGTTCTATTTCTCCTAAGTCCTCAGTCCAAAAAGCAGGGCTATTACCATACATCTGCGCTAAGCGTTCTTTGTAATGAGGCGAGCGTAATTGCGCTTCCACAAAGCGTGCCGCACTGCGGGCTTGCTCTATGCTCCATTGGGGTGGAATACCCGCATGACTCATAACAAAGCTTTCCACTTGGGGGCGGTTTGCAGTCGCTGTTGGCTGAGCCGGAGGAGAGGAAGGAGTAAACTCTGCAAGTAAGGGCTGATGGCGTAACCAATATAATAAGTCCTGGCTATCGCGCGCTTGCAAGATAGGACCGATCTTATCGGCGGGGTTAGCGCGATTGATGCCATTAGCGACGGCCAGCAAATGTAAGTCGTGATTACCCAAGACGGTGGTAGCGGCATTGCCAAGTGCTATCACGCGGCGCAAACACCCTAACGAGTCTGGGCCGCGGGCCACTAAGTCGCCGGTTAACCATAAAGTATCTTGAGAAGGGCGAAAGGCCACTTCATTGAGTAAAGTGTCAAGCTCAGTGAGGCAGCCTTGTAAATCGCCAACGATATACGTAGCCATTAATTAATAAGATTAGGCAGCGATAAGCGAAAAGGAGCAATGGGGGTATCAAATTCACTGCCATCTTGCTTCACTAAGCGATAACTGCCCTCCATAACGCCAAGCGGGGTCGCTAAATTAACGCCACTGGTATAAGTAAAAACGGCTCCTGGGGCGATATTAGGCTGCTCACCGACCACACCTTCACCCTCTACTTCCAATACTTTTCCATTGGCATCGGTAATTAGCCAGCGTCGGCTTAATAACTGCACGCTGGCTGAGCCATGGTTTTGAATCGTAATCGTATAAGCAAAGACATAGTTTTGCTCATCAGGCGTGGAGTGCTCGGCTAAGTAGTGAGGCACAGTCGTAATGCGAATATCGCCAGAAGACATATTTATTCCTTACGTTGAGCGAGCGCATTAGCCAAAGTGACATATTGCGCTAGCGTTAACTGTTCAGGGCGCGCGCCAGCATCCAAGCCAAGCTCGCTTAATTGGTCTGCACTAAAAAGATGACTTAAGCTATTGCGAATCGTTTTACGTCGTTTACCAAAAGCATCGGCGGTAATGCGGGACAGACAAGCAATATCACTCACCGGATAGGGGGGAGTGGCGTAGGGCAGTAACTTTACCACGGCTGAGTCTACTTTAGGTGCGGGCTTAAATGCCTCAGGTCCCACTTCTAATACCGGCACCACTTGGCAATAATATTGCGCCATCACGCTTAAGCGTCCGTAGGTTTTGCTACCTGGGCCTGCAGCGAGACGATTAACCACTTCTTTTTGGAGCATAAAATGCATGTCTTCCACATCTGCGGCAAACTCAAATAAATGAAACATTAATTGAGTAGAGATGTTGTAGGGCAAATTACCAAAAATTTTCAGCTTTTTACCTGGCTCTCGCAGTTGCGTGAAGTCAAACTTCATTGCATCTGCTTGATGAATATTGAGCTTATCTTTTAAAAACGGATGACTGGCAAGGCGCGCCGCTAGATCTCGGTCTAGCTCCACGACATTTAATTTTTTTATCCGCTCACAGACCGGCCCCGTTAAGGCGCCAAGGCCTGGGCCTATTTCTACCATTACAAAGTCGTCTGTGGGATAAATAGCATCTACGATTTGGTCGATCACATAATCGTCATGCAAGAAGTTTTGGCCGAAGCGTTTGCGCGCTTTATGCCCTTGGTGAACGTTACTATTCATCGCGTTTTTCTATCATTTCAATGGCTTGGTTAAGCGCGCACAACATGCTGCCCGCATCGATATTATTAGTTCCGGCCAGCTCCAGCGCGGTACCATGATCCACAGAGGTGCGAATAAAGGGCAAGCCTAAGGTGATATTGACCGCCTGCCCAAAACCAATGTATTTAAGCACCGGTAATCCTTGATCGTGATACATAGCTAAATAGGCATCGGCATCTTGCATATATTTAGGCTGAAAAGCGGTATCGGCCGAGACGGGACCTATTAAGTTCATGCCCTCGTTATTGAGCTTTGCTAAAGTAGGGCTGATGACATCTAGCTCTTCACGGCCTAAATGACCATCCTCTCCGGCATGGGGATTTAAGCCACACACATAAATACGCGGGTGAGCTAAACCAAATTTACTTTTAAGCTCGGCGTTTAAGATACGAATAATTTTAGTTAATCGATCTTCAGTAATGGCTTTAGCCACATACGCTAAAGGAATATGCGTAGTCACTTGAGCCACTCGCAAGCCAGGCGCGGCCAGTAACATGACCACATCGGGCACGTTTGCTTGTTGAGCAAAAAACTCCGTGTGCCCTGAAAAAGACACCCCTGCTTTATTAATAATGCCTTTATGTACCGGGCCGGTCACCACGGCGGCAAATTCCCCACTCATATTGCCATCGGATGCTCGCTTTAGGGTTTCTAATACATAAAAGCCATTAGCCTCATCGAGTACGCCAGGCGAAGCGGGCTTGGCTAATTTTACTGAGGCAACAGTGAGCGTGCCTTTACGCTGGGGCTGAGGTGCGCGCGCGGCATCATAAGGCAGTAAGACTAAGTCTTTACCTAGCGCCTTAGCGCGAGCCTGGATCAATTCAGGGTCAGCAATGACTACTAGCTCGACCGGCCAATCTTGAGCGGCTAACGCCAGCATTAACTCGGGGCCAATGCCGGCCGGTTCGCCTGGGGTTATGGCAATACGTTTACAAATCACAGTTCACCGTTTGATAATTGAGAGTCGACAATACGGATATAGGCCTCGTCTTTGAGCTCGTCCAGCCAAGTTTGCACTTCTTCGTTAAAGCGACGATTAAAAATAAGCTGATAGGCTTTTTGCTCCGTGGCTTGCTCGGTGGCATCGACCACGCGCTTGTCTTCTAGTTTAACTAAATGCCAGCCGTGCTCAGAGCGAAAAGGCTCACTGAGCTCACCCACTTTAAGCTGTGAAACGACATCTCGAAAACTACTAACATAAGCTTGGGGTGCTGACCAACCTAAGTCTCCACCTTGAATAGCGGAGCCGGGATCTTCTGAATATTGTTCGGCCAGTTGAGCCAGCGTGGCTTTGCCGCTTTTAATCGCGTTAGCAAAGTCAGTGAGCATGGTTTGGGCTTTTTCTTCACTCATGATGATAGAGGGCTTAAGTAAGATATGGCGAGCGCGCACTTCAGTGGCCTCTACTAGCTGCTGATCCGCAGACTCCATATCTAACACCATTAAAATATGTACTCCGGCCCCTGAGCGCAGCGGACCAATAATATCACCTTTTTGATGATTTTTCACCGCTTCGCTAAACAAGGAAGGCATGTCGTTTACGCCCAACATTCCCCAATCACCGCCTTCTAAGGCCTTAGGACCTGCGCTATGAGCGATGGCGAGCTTCCTAAAATCGCCACCTTGCTTTAACTTGGCAATTAACTGCTCTGCTTGTTGACTGGCTTGGCGCAATTGCTCATTGCTAGGCTCACTGGGCAGGGCTAATAAAATATTTCCCACCCGATAGCGTTGTTGATTTTGGCCTTGCTCGCTCATCATTTGTACAACTTGCTTTACTTCTTGATCTGACACATTAATGCGTCGGCGTACTTGATTGCGGGCTAACTCGCTTAATAAAATTTCACTACGGACTTGCTCACGAAACTGGCTATAGGTTAAGCCCTCTTTTTTGGCCTCAGCTTGCAACTGTTCTGGGGTTTTATTTTGGCTGCGCGCCACATTCGCGATGGCTTGCTCAAGTTGCGTGTCAGTAATACGCAAGCCCAAGCGCTCTGCAAGTTGCAGTTGTAAACTCTCTAAAATCAAGCGCTCTAGAGCCTGCTTTCGCAGTGAGCGCTCATCAGGCAAGTTTTGCCCAGCACTGCTAGCACTATTTTTAACTTGATTGACCAGCCCCGTTAGCTGACTTTCTAAGACCACATCTTTATCGACCACGGCCACGACTTTATCCAACAGCTCTACTGCTTGGGTGGCGGTTGCAAATAGCCCCAAACTGGCGGCAAGCAGTAATTGTTTACATCTTTTATTCATGACAAGTCCTGTGCACTATGAAAATTAGTTATTGAGGTTAAAAGGGCGATAATAAGGTAATAAATTCGTCCCCGCTTTAAAGTCTCCATTGCCCGCACCAAAGGAACTAAAGCCTTTGAGTTCAAATCTGAGTCCAATGAGCGTTTCTTGTAGCGGCGTATAACGACCGTTTTGGTAGTTTTCTGTGAGTGCTTGCTCCCAAGTTAGGCTCAGCGCCCAACAGCAGGAGTCGTAGCGCAGACCTAATAGACTGTCGATATTGCGATTGAGTTCAATGTCTCGGTAATAACCGCCAATCACATGCCAACTTGGATTAAGCGGCCAAGAAAAGGTACCGCCTAGCTGGTTTAGATCCTCTGTTAAACTGGCATCAGGGAAATAGTTTTGGTTGAGGTGGCGAAAGCCAATTTGCGCCAATTTTCCTTGATTATTATATTCCAAAGTAAGATTCGCGCCCGATAAGCGATGATTGCGGGTATCTTGCTGAGCTTCTGAATGCAAAAACCACTGGCCGTCGATATTTAAGTCGCCCTCAAAGGTTAAAAATGAGCGCTTGGTTTCACTGGGTTCGTCATTGGGATAGAGGCGAACCCGAGGCGAGGTAAAGTTATAGCTTTGCGCGATGGCTAAGCGTAAACGCTCCACACTCTCTGCATCATAAATACGACTGGTAAAGCCCCCGGTGATTTGGTTGGCATCACTAATACGGTCTAGGCCGGCAAACCGGCGGTCGCTAAATAAACTGTAATAGTCTTGGCGCAAGGTCGTCGTGTCATATAAGCCAATGTGATCTTGGTCTTTAAAAGGCACATATAAGTATTGAAACTGTGGCTCCAGAGTCTGCACAAAATCTTGTTCAAACCACTGTGTTTCTCGATCAAAGACTAAAGTTCCATTAAGGCGCGCTCGCGGTAGCAGTCTATCGGCGCTGTTTTTTAGGCTATCTGTCGTAAAACCTTGGCCGTAGGCGCTTTGGTTATTGTAATAGTCGCCCAGTTGTTGAGGGATATCTTGCTCGTAATGGGTGTAATAAGCGCCCACATCTGCTGTTAACTGTGCGCCAGGGTGGTTAACGACTGAGTACACTAGCTTAGGCTCTATATGAACACGAGTCGCTTCATACACGTCATCGGCGTCATTTTTAAATTGAGTGACTTCCGCATCGAGCCCTAAGTCAAAAGCCCCAAACCCTTTATAACTCGCCAAGGCTACACTCGGCGCTAATTGAAAAGGTTGCGTCGATACTTCAGAGCGTAAAATTTGATAGTCCCGCATTTCGGTGGTTACTTGCCAATCAGTATCGTAATAGCCACCGCGAAAAGACTGCATTAATTGATTTTCTACTAATTGGCCAACGGGCGGTGAAAAATCCGTAAAGTAAAAATAATCCTCCGCCGCTACTTTGGTGTAGTCCACATTAGCTCGCCAGTGACCGGCAGCATCAAATTGCGAATTATGGCGCCAATTCACCAGCCAACGTGCATCATCTGCCAAGCCCGTACTAATGCGCTCTTTATCGCTACTTAAGTACTCACCGTACAAAGTCCCGCTTTGTCCGGCTACCGGTAAATAACGAAATTCTAACTGGGCCATGGTGCCGCGTTTTTCCATATAACGCGGCGTAAAGGTGGCATCGTAGTTTTCGGCGATATTCCAATAATATGGCAAACTAATGTCAGTGCCGTTATGGCGGCCAAAATCAAAAGTGGGAAATAAAAATCCACTTTGGCGCTCATCTTTAACGGGAAACTTTAAATAAGGAAAGTAAAAAATCGGCACTTTACCCAGCCATAATACGGCGTTCCATGCTTCACCAAATACTTCGTCTTGCTCTACCTTCACTGAGCTGGCTTTGAGCTTCCATACTTCACCATTAGGCGGGCACGTCGTATAGCTGGCACCTTGTAACTCCACATCTTGAGTATGGTTGCGCAAGCTAACCTTTTGCGCTTGCCCGCGGCCTGGCTCACCATGAAATTGGTAATCCGCTTGCAGCAAGTCGGTGTCTTTGGTGTTTAAATTACCGGTCAGGCGCTGAGTATTATTCACACTAATAGTGCCATCGGTAAAATTAATGTTGCCCGTGGCAACGACATCGCGGCTAAGTTGTTCAAGCTCGACATAATCGGCATTAAATTTGCGCGCTCCTTGCTCTACTTCTACTTGCCCTTGGTAAATAATTTTTCCATCTCGGGTGGCATCGAGTACATCAGCAGTCACGCTAATGGGGCCATTCGTTTGTTCGTCATCTGACTCCACTACTAAGGGGACATGACTAAAACAACGACTAAAAGGCAAAGCCGAGATTTCTGGAGAGTCTGGTGTTTCAGTTTGGGCCTGAGTGAGGCCTGAAAGCAGCAGCAAGGGTAAGCCGATAATCCGTTTTCTCATGGGTTGACGCTCGCTTCCTGGTGGCGACACCGCCCTGGGGCTGGTTGAGGTTTAGGTGTCATTACTTTATGGTAACGGGCTATGATAAAGCATTCTTGCAGCGAGCACTATCAGCCTGCAAAATAGCCAACCTTAACCCCTCATTCATTTAAGATATTGCTGATGAGATCAGCCGCAAAGGGCGGTGTAAATCGTTAAAAGGCGATATACTGGACGCTCTCATAGCATGGCGATTTTTAAGCAAAAGGCATAACTTATGTTGTCACACATTAAAGGCAAACTCATTGGTCTGGTGTTTGGTTTCTTATTAGGGCACATACCGGGCGCCTTAGTGGGCTTATGGCTAGGACATTTACTCGATAAAAAGTTAGCTAATGCTTGGGTTTTTAATAAAGATGCACAAGCTGAATTTCTTTATACCACCTTTGCCACTATGGGACACTTGGCTAAATCAAGCGGCCAAGTTTCACATGAAGAAATTCGCTTAGCTGAGCAGTTAATGAATCAAATGCGCTTGCAAGGTGAATTGCGCACCCGTGCTCAAGATGCATTTCGCGCCGGTAAAAGCGCAGATTTTCCACTTAAAGATACGCTGCGCCGGTTTCGGGCACGAGTCAAAGACAGTCGCAACTTACTGCGCTTTTTCATGGAAGTGCAATTACAAGTGGCCTTTGCTGATGGCGAGTTACAAGCCAGTGAGCGCACCATTTTATTAGTGATAGCCGCTGAACTGGGCTTTTCTGCCACTGAACTTGAACAGTTGCTGGCCTTTGCTCAAGCGCAAATGCAAGGTGGGGGCTCACGCCAAGGCGGCTTTAAAGCCCCACCTAGCGCTGATCATCTCAGTAATGCCTATCGCATTCTTGAGGTGGCAGAGACGGCGGATGACAGTGAAGTGAAACGCGCTTATCGTCGCCAGATGTCGAAGCATCATCCGGATAAGCTGGTTTCTCAAGGCTTGCCTAAAGAAATGATGGAGCTGGCTAAAGAAAAAGCCCAAGATATTCAACAAGCTTGGGAAACCATCAAAAGCGTACGCAATATAAAATAAAGCGCAGCGCCGAGCACCCAGCGCCCAGCTAAAAATAAAAAAGCACCAACCTTCGTATAGGTTCGGTGCTTTTTTTAGTTTCACACGCGTGCTGCTAATTTTTCAGCCCCCCGCCGCCATTGCCGAACTGTATTTTTCTTAGCTAGGCGCTCGGCGCCCTGGTTACACCACTCTATTTTGTGCATTACCCGCGACAAAGGCTTCGATATTATCGATTAACTGATCGGCGAGGCGCTGCATAGACGCTTGGCTTGCCCATGCAATATGCGGCGTTAAGATAAAATTAGGATAGGCTAGGGCTTGCATTAACGGATTTTCCACAGCCGGCGGCTCTGCCGTGACCACATCAAAGCCGGCACCGCCAATTTGCTTATTCTTAAGAGCCAAGAGTAACGCCGTTTCATCGACTAAGCCGCCTCGGCCCACGTTAACAAGCAGCGCATCATTTTTCATTTGCTTAAATTCAGCCTCGCCAATTAAGTGGCGCGTGTCTTCATTAAGCGGACAGTGCAAACTAATGATATCCGCCTCACCGAGCAGTTGTTCAAAGCTGACTCGCCCTTTGGGCGTCGTTTGGCCTTTACGAGCGGCTATTATCACTTTCATACCTAAGGCGCAGGCTCGCTGCTCAAGATCTTTAGCAATAGTGCCATAACCGATTAAGCCTAAGGTTTGGCCCTGTAAGTCGCGTACTGGATAATCAAAATAGCAAAACTGCCCACTTTCTTGCCAACGCCCTTCAACAATGGAGCTGCGATAAGCATGCAAGTTACGACTGAGTGCCATCATTAACGATAATGCATGCTCCGGTACTGAGCTTTTGCTGTAATCTCGAACATTACACACCGCAATTCCTGCCCGTTTGCAGGCCTCAAGATCCACGTTATCACAGCCCGTTGCAGCCAGAGCAACCAGCTTTAGCTTAGGTAATTGCGCTAGCATGTCAGAGGTTAAACTGACTTTGTTAATCAGCACTATGTCTGCATGACTAAGACGTTCTACGACTTGGTTGGCCAGAGTATCGTTATAGCTTTGCCAATGGTGGGCAAAATTAGGGCGGCGCAGTTGGGCCTGCGCTGGTAGCGTGTCTTGGTCGAGAAATACCAGATTCACTGTGTTGCTCCTGTAAATAAAGAGGCGCATGACGCGGCAATGGGAGCCAGCCTAGGCGCACTAGCCACCCTGAAAGCGACTTATTAAGACGAGTTGGCTCCTTAATGAACATTTGAGCATAACCGGTTTTTTCACGGCGTTGTAATTGCTGGTGTCGTTGTTGCTGGTTATGCCAAGCCAAGGGGCTTTCAGGTTGACTATAAATATCTAAAATAGGGTAGGGACTGCGCGCTAGGCTAATGGCCAGCATGCTCTGTTGGGCACGAGTGCTAGGTAGCGCATCAAATAACACTAAGGCCTGAGGAAGCGCAATGTCACCGGCGTCCACTCCTTGCTGATACCAAAGGGCGGCGCTGCCTTGGAGCAGTGCGACTTGATAAGCTTGCTCGGCGCCCGCGCTTGTCTCTGGCGCCGCGGCATTTAAGCGCAGTAATTGTTGGCTTTGCCAGGCTTGTTGAGCAGCACTGGCGTGTTCATCACTGGCATCAAACTGAGACTGTTTGTCCTCTGGCAGTAACAGGCTGACCTGCCATTGCTGTTGTTGCCAATAGTGGGCCACACCAAGCCAGCGATGAGCCTGATCCACTTCAGGCCAGATCAATAAATAACCTTGAGGCTCTTGGCTTGGCGTAAATGTCAGTGAGTGACTTTGCGCCTGATATTGCTCGAGAGCGGTCCAACTGAGATAGGCGGGCTGGCGAGCGTGGGCGGGAGTAAGCAACACTCCCGCTAACAATAAGCATACGCTTGTGCGCAGCACGCCCCACTCATACTTCATGTAATATCAAAAGGAGCAGGCGCGCTAAATTTTAGCCACTCTTTAGTTTTAGGATGGCGAAACTCAAGCTCAGCCGCATGCAGTTGTAAATGAGGCGCCATGCTAAGGGCTTCCCCCTCGGCATACAGGTTATCGCCTAATATCACATGACCTAAACTCTTCATATGCACCCGTAATTGATGAGAGCGCCCGGTAATGGGAGTGAGCTTAATTAAGCTGCGATCGCTCAAGCGCCGTATGCAACGCCAATGAGTAAGTGCGGCTTTACCGTTTTCGTGATCCACCATATGCCGTGGCCGATTTGGCCAATCACAGCAAAGTGGTAAATCGATACTGCCAGCACTTTGTTTAGGATTACCATAAACCCAAGCGTAATAACACTTAGCCGTTTCTCGCTCGCGAAATTGGCGACTAAGCTCACTGTGTGCTTTACGGTGTAACGCCATAACGATGACTCCCGAGGTAGCCATGTCTAAGCGGTGCACTACCTGAGTGGTGGGATACACCCGTCCTACGCGCAGTGACAAACTATCAAAGTGAATCGGGTCTCGCCCTGGCACACTTAATAGCCCACTGGGCTTATTTAATACAATAATGCTGTCGTCTTGGTACACAACGTCAAACATGGGATCCATCGGCGGATCATAGTGCAGCAAGGCCATGGAATTTCCTTATTGATGACTAACAATAATATAGCGAATGGCATCCAGCTTTAAACGGGTGTTATTGAGCAAGCTATCTAGCTCTTCCATTAAACTTTGCATGTGAATGATTTCACTTTCGCGCACGTTCGGGTTCACCTTAGCCAACTGCTGCAAGCGTGCCAGCTCTTGGCCTAATGAGTCATGCATGCGCTCACGGGCCTGCTCAACTAATGTCTGCATTTGTAATTGCGCCACTGGCTCTGCTTGTTGAAGCAGATGATGAATAATCGTTTGCGAAGCACTGACCAGTTTACTGGCTAAATGGCGATTAACTGGGCTGAGTTGACGATCAAAGGATTCGAACGTTACTTTCTCTGCTAAGTCGTTACCCTTTTTATCTAATAAGAGACGAATGGGCGCGGGCGGTAAAAAGCGATATAGCTGTGAATTTTGTGCCGACTCGGCAACAAAGATCACTTCTAAAAATTGGGTACCTACCGGTAGGGCATTATTTTTAAGGATGGCAACCGAGGTGGTACCAATTTCAGAGCCTAATACCAAGTCAATACCGCCACGGATCATGGGATGATCCCAAGAGAGTAACTGTAAATCATCACGACTAAGAGCGGTGTTTCTATCAAAAGTAATGCTGGCGCCATCTTCAGGCAAGCCCGGGAAATGGCTAACTAACATATGCTCACTGGGGTGTAAGACAATGGCGTTCTCACCTTTATCATCTTGATGTACGCCCACTTCATCAAATAATTTAATTGCGAAAATAGCTAAGGTAGGATCTTCGTCTACGGCATTTAATTCACCCGCCAAGTCTCGATCCATTATTACACCACTGGAATTTAGCTCTAATAAGCGATCTCGGCCTAGTTCCATTTGGCTTTCTAGCTCGAGAGTTAAGGCGCGCGTTTGCTCAATTAATTGCGCTAAGCCTGCTTGGTCTTGACCATGCTCTGCTAATAATGCCAATAATGTAGCCGATGTCTGCTGAAACACTGGCTGGCCCACGGCGTTAGGTTTACTAAAAGCATCCATCCCTTGATCGTACCAGTGGGTGAGCGCGGCCTGGGCTGTGCCTTCTAAATAAGGCACATGAATATCGATGTCGTGTTCTTGTCCTATTCTATCGAGGCGGCCAATGCGCTGCTCTAATAGATCTGGATTAAGCGGTAAGTCAAACAATACTAACTGATGAGCAAACTGAAAGTTACGACCCTCGGAGCCAATTTCTGAGCAAATCATCACCTGAGCGCCGCCTTCTTGCTGAGCAAAATAGGCCGCGGCTTTATCTCGCTCTAATAAGCTCATGCCTTCATGAAACACAGTGCCGCGAATACCTTCTTTAGTCCGCAACACTTCCTCTAAGGCGAGAGCAACCCCCGCTTTAGCGGTGATTACTAACACCTTATGGTTGCGCCGCGCTTTCGTAAATTCCAATAACCAGTCCACGCGGCTATCAAATAAGGTCCACGCATTATTATCACCTTCAAATTGGCGATAAATTTCTTCTGGGTAGAGTGCTTGTAAGGCTTGCTGGGTAATGTCTTGCTGAGAGCCCATCATATTAGCGACTTTTATGGCCGTCTTATATTGAGTGGGTAAGGGCAGTGGATGTAAATGCAGCAGACGCGCCGGAAAGCCTTTAATCGCTTGGCGAGTATTACGAAATAACAAGCGTCCCGTACCGTGGCGATCTAATAGTTTTGCGAGCAGCGCTTTTCGTTGGCTGGCATCTTGTAAAACATCTTGATCAAGTTCATCAATAAAAGGCGCTAAATTAGCTAGCGCCGTTGCATCAAGCGGCCCCTCAGTTAACAAAGCTTCTGCGGCAGCGGCTAGCGGCTGATACTCTTCTTCTTCCGCTAAGAAAGCGTCATAATCATAAAAGCGTTCGGGATCTAATAAGCGCAAGCGCGCAAAATGA
Source organism: Oceanisphaera avium (assembly GCF_002157875.1). Taxonomy (NCBI): domain Bacteria; kingdom Pseudomonadati; phylum Pseudomonadota; class Gammaproteobacteria; order Aeromonadales; family Aeromonadaceae; genus Oceanisphaera; species Oceanisphaera avium. Next base: position 1,533,782 of record NZ_CP021376.1, on the reverse strand, counting down.
CTCTCATGGCCTTGTTGATCTGGCGTTGCGGTAAGCAATAACACACCCGCAGTATCTTGAGCTAACGCTTCTACGACTTCATAGGCACGGCTTGGTTGCTCGGCATCCCATAATAAATGGTGCGCCTCATCTACGACCAGCAGGTTCCAATCGCTTTCATGTAATTGTTCGAAGCGCTTACGCTTCTTAGTAATAAAATCTAAGCTACATAATACCAACTGCTCGGTATCAAACGGATTGGCCGCATCAGCAAAGGCTTCCACACAGCGCTCTTCATCAAATAGCGCAAAATGCAGATTGAAGCGGCGCATCATTTCAATTAACCATTGGTGGATCAGCGCATCCGGCACCAAGATCAAAATCCGACTGGCGCGACCCGATAGCCATTGTTGCTGAATAATCATGCCCGCTTCTATGGTCTTACCTAAACCTACCTCATCGGCTAATAACACCCGAGGGGCATAGCGACTACCCACTTCCTTAGCGATATGTAACTGGTGAGGGATCAAACTCACTTTGCCACTGGCAAGACCCCGTAGCGGTGAGCGACGACGATTAAACTGATGCATTAGCGCTTGATAGCGCAGATTAAAACGACCAATTTTATCTATTTGGCCGGCAAACAAACGCTCTTGTGGCTTATTTAATTTTATAAAGTGATTAAGAAAGGTTTCTCTTAGGCTGGTTTCTTCCCCGTTATCAAGGCGCGTGCCATGGTAAGTAAGCAGGCCGTTATCTTCTGTTACCGAGACGACTTCTAACTCCCATTCTTCATGGCTGCTTATCACATCACCTGGGTTAAACATGACACGAGTAATAGGAGCGTCACTAATGGCATACATACGGTTTTCGCCGCAAGCCGGAAAAAGCATGGTCACCATGCGCACATCAATAGCGACGATGGCGCCCAGCCCTAAATCGGTTTCGGTATCACTAATCCAGCGCTGGCCAAGGGAAAAAGGCATTCAAGTCTCCAAGCGAAAGAGTGGGAGTAAAAAATGGGGGCTTATCTTAGCGCAAGCAGCTTACGGGCGCACCCGTAAAACCAAAACACTTCAGTAGTAAGCTGCATAATGGGCTAGCAGATATACGTTAACGGAGCCGTATCGCGACTAAGTTATAAAAAGTCGTTGATATGGAATAAATTTCAGTATCGGCGACACACTTTATAGAGATACTGTTTAGTCGCTGGCCAGTTCTGCCTGTATAGCTGCAACTACCTTTTATACTTCACTATATAAGTAGCAGTCTCATTTTCAGCGTTCAGCACTTGTTTATCTCT